>NZ_CP159307.1:1200000-1500000 GCF_040448695.1 Dehalogenimonas sp. 4OHTPN
AAAGTGGATCCGCTGGAAAAGACGCGGTATGAAGCTTTGAAAGAACTTCAAAACATTGATGCTGCCGAACAAGCATACAAGGAAAAAATGAAGTGGAATCCTGCCACTGAAACCTGGGAAGAGGATAAGCCTGCTTTTGATTACCCGCCGGTCATCAAACCAACCGGACAGAAAAAAGAAAGTAAATTTGACCGGAAAAAGACCATTACAGAGGAAGAATCGGAAAACGAGATACCTGAAGACGAGCAATATCTCTAAAGCTGCCGGGCTCGTAGCTCAGTGGTTAGAGCGGGCGGCTCATAACCGCTTGGTCGCAGGTTCGAAACCTGCCGAGCCCACCAAATCAAACCATTCACAGAAAGGGGAAGAGGATTTTCTTCCCCTTTTTTATTTTGTGGAGGAGGCTCATCGTTAAAACACTGTTTGAGACGGTTGAAAAACCCGAAAAAGCGATACTTGTAGCCATAGATTCACGGTCACAAGCGATCCATTCAGGATGGACGGTCCAGGACTCACTCAACGAACTTGAGCAGTTATTAACGACAGCTGGTGGAGTATCAGTTGGCCGCCTCATTCAAAAACTGACTCAGCCGAATAAATCGACTTATTTGGGTAAAGGAAAGTTAGAAGAGCTTTTAGCGTTGCAAAGTACATTGAAATATTCAGTTGCTATTTTCGATGACGAACTTACACCGGTTCAACAGAGAACTCTCGAGGATTTCCTTGAGGTGAAAGTGATAGATCGTGTTGCTTTGATATTGGATATATTTGCCAGGCACGCCAAAACAATGGAAGGCAAACTTCAGGTGGAATTAGCACAACACCAATATCTGCTGCCGCGCCTGGCAGGACAATGGAGTCACCTCGAAAGGCTTGGTGGCGGCATAGGTACCAGGGGACCCGGCGAGTCACAACTCGAAACTGACAAACAACTTCTGCAACAAAGGATAAATAGGCTGAAACAAAATATCGATCGGGTGAGCCGACAGCGTAATCTTTATCGAGATAAAAGGCGCACCCGAGGGATTCCTGTTATTGCCATGGTAGGATATACCAATAGCGGGAAAAGTAGTCTTATGAACGCACTGACCAAGTCTAAAGTCCTGGCCGAGAATAAACTTTTCGCAACTCTAGATCCCACCACCAGGCGGATAGTTTTACCTGGCAATCGTCAATTTCTATTAACCGATACTGTCGGATTCATTAAGAAATTGCCACCGACAATCGTAAAGGCATTCCGGGCAACACTTGAGGAAATCACTGATTCAGCTCTTCTAATACATGTTATAGATATCAATTCACGCAACGCCTTTGAACAGTGTAAAACGGTAGAACAAATTATTGGTGATTTGGGATTAGGGGAGAAACCCCGGATCACTGTATTTAACAAGATAGATCTTCTGCCTGAGTTGAGGGAAAAGAAGAATGAACCTGAAATTCTTACCATGTTTGACGATTTGCTGCAATTTCAGCCTTCAAATACTGTGCTAACCTCGGCAACTTGCAGATGGGGTCTAAATAATCTGCTAGAAACAATAGGCAGATACCTGCCAGAACCTTATCTATCAGAAGAACGAAGTGAATCTTAGTCGAGAAGGCTTGGGATCTAATAAGGTTCGCACTATATATGTTATGTAGTGTGTTGTGAGCCTCTACCGCGGTAATTTGACATAATAGTTCTTGATTCGTCAAGCATTCTACCTGTTTTTTAAACGTCCAAGTGTTCCTTTCCACGCTGATAGACGTGATAAACCCTTCACAAGGGAGGCATCAGGGATAGTCAGAGACAATCTAACATAGCCTTCGCCGGCTTTACCGTAGCCGGTGCCCGGAGTCACCACAACGCCAACCTGCTCCAAGAGTTCTGCTGCGAACCCTGCAGAATTGTAGCCCTCGGGCACCTTAGCCCACACATAAAGGCTTGCTTTCGGCAGCAAGACTTCCAGTCCCATATCGCGTAGCGTTTCAACCACTAGATCGCGGCGTCTTTGATAAATATTATTATGTCGTGTTAATTCATCCTGGGGACCAGTCAATGCCTCGACTGCGGCAATTTGTATTGCCTGTGGGATGCCTGAATCCAAGTTTGATTTGAACCGTTTGAGCGCGTCGATAACCTGAGAATTACCAACAACCATGCCAACGCGCCATCCGGTCATATTGTAACTTTTAGATAATGAATGGAACTCAACGCCGACTTCTTTCGCGCCAACCGCCTGCAAGAAACTCGGTGGGCGGTAACCATCAAAGGCAACTTCAGTATAAGGTCCGTCATGGCACACGATTATGTCATGTTGTTTGGCGAAAGCGACAACGCGGTCAAAAAAGGCCGTATCTGCCACTGCTCCGGTTGGATTGTTAGGATAACAGATCCATAACATCTTAGCTCTATCCAAAATAGTTTGAGGGACAGCACCCAAGTCAGGCAGATATCCATTCTCCGGACGAAGAGGCAAATAGTACGGTTCTGCATCAGCAAGTGTTGTGCTGATACTATAAACAGGGTAAGCCGGATCAGGTACCAAAACAACATCTCCGGGATTCAACAAACACCAGGCAAGGTGCCCTATGCCTTCCTTTGAGCCGATTAAAGGCAGCACCTCCGAGTTAGGGTCTAGACTAACATCAAATCTCTGCTGATACCATTGAGCTATAGCCTGTCGTAATTCCGGCAACCCTTCGGATTCAGGATAACGATGATTGGCCGGATCTTTGGCCGCCTGGCATAGGCGCTCGATAATATGCGATGGTGTTGCTAGGTCAGGATCACCTATCCCAAAACTGATTACTTCTTCGCCACGGGCACGCTTTTCGGCGATTTTCTTACTGATGGTGACAAATAAATATGGCGGAAGGTTTTCGATCCGTTTAGCGATTTGCATCCTCAAGCCTTTCAATCCCTTTTGTATTTTAACCAGCTGCCGGTGAATACAGTTTCGGCCTGACCCGATAAGTAAACCTCCCCTTGCCCGCTCCAGTTCGCAGTTAACTGACCACCTGGAAGTGTTATGTCTAGTCTATTTCCGGTACGCCCTAAAATCCAACCGGCTACGGCGACGGCACAGGCTCCGGTACCGCATGCGAGAGTCTCCCCTACTCCCCGCTCCCACACTCTCATCTCGACGTTTCCGTTATCAACAACTCTGACGACTTCAAGATTTGTTCTTTTAGGAAACATTAAGTTGCGCTCAATCATCGGGCCGATGACATCTAAAGGAAAATCGGCGACTGCGTCGTCAATGAAACAAACGGCATGCGGATTTCCCATGGATACAAAATTGAGTTTTACTTGTTTCCCGTTTGCCTCAACGGGATAATTGGCTATCATGCCGCAAATGTGGTCTCCAAGATCGGAATCGATTTCTACGGGAATTTCATCCGGTTCGAGAATGGGTATGCCCATACCAATTTTGATATTAGGAGAGCTGTTTATCAGTGCCACCTGTGCTATCCGAATACCCCCAAAAGTCTCGATGGAGAGCATTTCACTAGACGCCATTCCGGTGGTGATTAGATGATGCACCAGGCAGCGAAGGCCGTTGCCACATGCTTCGGCTTCGGATCCATCTGCATTGAAGATTCTCATACGGAAATCAGCTTTAAAAGATGGCAACAGTACCAGTAAGCCATCTGAACCCACGCCATAATGACGGTCACACATCGCCAGGGCAAGACTTTTCCAATCGAAAGTGTCCTCTCGTGACTCAACGAGGACGAAGTCATTGCCTACGCTCTGTACTTTAGTAAAATCCATTTCCGATACCTTCTTCCTTAATGAAAGCCAGAACCAGGTTATTAACATGGGGCTTGTATTCGTTGGCTGCAATATCAAACCAATGGATTCGATTGTCACTCAGCCGAAACCAATTGTATTGTTGTCGTACCAATCTGTGGGTTTCTGCTTTAATACGCTCACTTAAACCGTTATAATCCAACTCACCCCGAAGGTATTCAATAGCTTCCTTATAACCAACGCTTTTGAATCCAGGTGTTTCTGAAGAAAATCCCCGGGTCAGGAGACTTTCAACCTCTTCGACAAAGCCATTACACAGCATTTTATCAACTCGCTGGTCAATCCGTCGATAAAGTTCAGCCCTATTGCATGTAAGCCCGATAACTAGAATTCTGTATGGCGGAGGTATTTTCTTTGCCGTGTTGGAATCCTGCTGGTTCGTACGCAATTGTATCTCGAGAGCCCGGATAACTCTGCGGATGTTACGCGGGTCTATTGATAAAGCCCTTGTCTCATCAAGTTGCCGATAAAGGGCTTCGGGACCTTCCTCTCTGGCGCGGTTCTCAAGAGCTCGCCGTAAGGTCTGATCCGGCGGCACTTTGGATATCTGCCAGCCCTCGAGCATAGACCATACGTATAGACCGCTACCGCCCACCAAAATGGGTATACATTTTCGAGATTGGACCTCTCCAATGATCTCGTTCGCCGACTTTTGAAATTCCGCGATGTTATAGTCTTCACTCGGCTCGATGATATCTATCAGATAATGCGGGACGTTGTCTCTTTCCTCAATCGGCAATTTTGCTGTGCCAATATCCAGGTGCCGTGAAAACTGACGGCTATCGGCATTAATAATCGCTCCGTCAAATTTTCTTGCTAGTTCAACAGCCAGAGCGCTTTTACCGGTACCTGTCGGGCCCACAACAGCTATCAATCGGTTCACGATGTAGCTTTCCGTAAATACAACTTAACAGCTACTTTATTGCAGCTTGCCGGACGATTGACAAAAACAATCCGGGCTTGAGGCTGGCTCCGCCGACCAATGCCCCGTCGATATCCGGCTCAGCCAGCAATTCAAGAATATTCTCTGGGTTAACACTGCCCCCGTAGAGGATGGGAAGCTCGTTTGCCGCAGTTTCAGTGAATATCCCACCAATCTGATGCCGGATAAATGCCATCATTTTTTGAGCATACATTCCGGTCGCAGCTTTTCCGGTACCTATCGCCCACACCGGTTCATAGGCAACCATAAGGTTAGAGGAAGTTAACCCGCTCAAACCAACCCGGAGTTGTTCACTGATAACAGACTCTGAGGTGCCGGATTCATTTTGCTCAAGATTTTCACCGACACACATGATCGGCTTTAGTCCATGCCGGAGTGCCGCTTTCATTTTTCGATTTACGATCTCATTTGCTTCGTTAAAGTATGCTCTTCTCTCGGAATGGCCGACAATCACACACTGGCAAAGGTCACTCAGCATAGCCCCGGATACCTCCCCTGTGTAAGCCCCTTTATCCTCGTAAAACAAATTTTGGGCGCCTAACCTAATCGAGGTACCTTGGAGCAATTCTTTTATCTTTGCGAGCGAAATGAACGGCGGACAGATAATTTTCTCAACGGTGTCAATTTCGTCGAGTTCATAGCGTAGTCCATTCACTAACTCTACAGCTTCATCCAAAACTGTGTTCATCTTCCAGTTACCGACAATGACCCTAGTACGTTTCGACATTATTTCAAGCACCATATTTCCCAAGTTTTAAAGCATTGGCCATAACTAGCGGCATCAAATGGTATGCTGGCAATCTACCGAGACCGCCCTGACAGCAGGCAGTTTCATTAAACTCCCGAACCTTATCTGGTCGGCAGTAGCGGCCAGATACCATAACCGGTACCGGGTGCCAACTGTGGCTTCCCATCATTGCCGGCGTCGAGTGATCGCCCGTTACTAGAATAACATCGGGATTCAATTCGGTGAAGAACGGTAACCACCGATCAAACTCTTCGATGGCGCTAACTTTACGCTGAAAGTTGCCATCCTCCCCTGCTGCATCTGTAGCCTTTACATGGAAAAAGAAGAAGTCGAATTTGCGATAATTGGCTTTCAGTATCTCCAACTGTCCACTCAACGAGGTTCCGCACTTCAACACGGTCATACCCACGACTTTGGCTAATCCTCGATACATTGGATACCCGGCAATAGCACATGCGTTTAATTTGTAAACCTCTTTGAAACTCGAAAAGGACGGCTTTTTCGAGAAGCCCCGAAGTAACAAACCGTTGGCAGGATGATAATCGCTGATAATCTCTGCTGCGGTCTCAAGAAAACGGTTGACAATGGAAGCGGTTCGGTTTGCTGAAGACTGCGTTGGAAAAACTGGTAACGGACGAGAACCGGTACGCTGGGGATCGGAATCACTGAGGGCATCTGAAAGCCCTTCGCCACGAAAAACCGCAACTAACCTATGATCCTTAACCGGTTCTACCAGAACTTGAACACCATCAATCACGGTGTTATTCAACAGCGCGGCGATCTGCTGGCTTTTTTCCGTGCTGATTCTCCCGGCTCTCCGGTCAACGATGACACCATTATCATCTAGAGTGCATAAATTGCCTCGGGCGGCCACGTCACCTTCTTCAAGATCAAAATCGATACCCAAAGCTTCAAGAATACCGCGGCCGATTGTAAACTTTAACGGGTCATATCCGAATAGACCCAAATGCCCCGGTCCGCTTCCTGGGGTGATACCCGGCATAACTGGGTCAGATAATCCGCAAACACATTTGGCAGCAAGGGCATTAAGATTAGGCACCACGGCGCTTTCCAGTTCGGTACGTCCGGTTTCAGGACTTGGTAATCCCCCGAGACCGTCCAGTACGATCATAACAATTTTACTGGGAGTCTCGATCGACAATTCACGCATCAATGAAATCTGGTCAACCGAATTCATTATTTCAGCGCTCATGGCTTTCTCATCAATGCTTCGACCCCGGGCAGGCTTTCCCCGGACAGATATTGCATCGATGCTCCGCCCCCAGTAGAAACGAAGCTCATTTTATCGGCAAGTTTAAGTTCCGCCACGATTTCAGCGGTCGAACCACCACCGATAATAGTAGTTGCGTGTAAACGGCTGATAACATCTGCCATGCACTTGGTGCCCTCTGAGAATTGCGGCATTTCATATATTCCCATTGGACCGTTCCAAAAAACGGTTCGGCAGCGTTCAAGTTCCCGGGTGAATTGGTTTATTGTCAACAAGCCTATATCAACGATCCTTCCCAATGGAGGGATATTCTCAACCTGAACGCAAATCCCGCGGGCTTCAGGTGTTAGATCACCGGTCACAACCACATCTCTGGGTAATAGTAACCGAATATTATGCTGTGCAGCTTTAGCCATTATTTTCGCTGCCAGCTCAAGGCCCTTCTCGTCAACCATGGACTTCCCAACTATGTAATTATTTGCTTTGAGAAAAGTCGCCGCCATACCACCGCCGACAAGAATTACATCCACTTTATCCATGACGTTTTCAAGCAACTTCACCTTATCTGCTATCTTTGCGCCGCCGAACAGCACACAGAAAGGCCGCACCGGTTTTTCAAGAATATGACCTAAAGAGTTCAGCTCTTTCTCCAGAAGCAAGCCGGCGACTGATGGCAGGTGCCGTGTGATGCCCACGATTGAGGCATGCTTGCGATGAGCAGTGCCGAAGGCATCATCGACAAAGATGTCGGCAAAACGAGCAAGTCTCGCCGAAAATCCAGGATCGTTAGCTTCTTCTTCTGAGTGAAACCGCAGGTTTTCCAAGAGCAGGATATCTCCATCCGCCATACCGTTTACGGCACTCTCGACCTCTGGACCAATGCATTTATCAATGAATCCCACCGGGTGCCGCATCAATTCCGATAGACGTTCTCCCGTCACTTCAAGAGACATCGAGGGAATGGATTTGCCATCAGGACGCCCAAGATGGGATACAATGATTACCTTTGCGCCTCGCTCAACCAGATATTCCAGCGTTGGAATTGCGGCACGGATACGGCCATCGTCTGAAATGGTCCCGTCGAAGTTTAACGGCACATTGAAATCTACTCGAACGAGAACACGCTTACCTTTGACATCAACGTCACGCACCGTCATTCGATCCATGATGGCTCCTGATGCTTCGTTCGGGATAATCCAGATTATTTAATCTTGACGGTAAACACTTATACGCGGGAAGAAATCAAGTCGAGTTTCATCAGTCGGTTGGCTTCAATGAAACGCTGCACTTCTGTTTGAATCCCACTCGCATCCAGATGATAGAGGGAGCGCAATTCCGCCTGTGTTCCATGGCTGACAAACTCATCCGGAATGCCAAGACATTTAAGGTGAACCGATTTAACATCAGCTCGATGCAGCAAAGAGGCTATCTGGCTCCCAAGACCGCCTGAAAGAACATTCTCCTCAACCGAGATAATGTTTTTAGTCTCTCGGGCTACATCGAGTATTGCCTGTTCATCCAGGGGTTTTACAAACCTCATATTTATTACCGCAACCCGGTAGCCTTGTTCACCCAATCTTTCTGATGCTGTTAGCGCAGCGGAAACCGATGGCCCGGTAGCTAAAATCGCTGCATGGTCGCCGTTTCGGAGGATTTCGGCTGAACCAATTGGGATCTCTTTCAATTCGTGTTCGAGCTCGACCCCAATACCAGTACCTCTTGGATATCTCACCGCCATCGGGCTTCCGCGTAATGTCGCGGTGTAAAGAAGATGCTGAAGTTCATTTTCATCCTTTGGTGAAGCAACAATCATGTTGGGAATCAACGATAAATATGATAGGTCGAAAATCCCCTGATGTGTTTTCCCGTCTTCACCTACAATTCCGCCCCTATCCAGAGCGAAAACAACAGGCAACTTCGGCAGTGCTACGTCATGAATTATCTGATCGAATGCCCGCTGCAGGAATGTGGAATATATTGCCACAATGGGCGTTATTCCCTGTGCGGCTAACCCTGCCGCAAACGTCACAGCATGTTGTTCGCAAATGCCCACATCAAAAATACGATCTGGCATAACTGATTGCATATGGCCCAGACCATAGCCATCCGGCATTGCCGCGGTGATGACGGTTATCTTTGGATTATTTTTCGCTATAATTTCTACAGTTTCGGCAAACACCTGGCTGTAGGACGGCACTTTCTGCCCACTGCCGTTTTTCTTTGGACTTCCTTTTGGAGAGATCCCATGGAAATTTACTGCGTCGATTTCAGCTGGTGCGTATCCTTTCCCTTTGGTTGTCACCAAATGAATAAGCGCAGGCTTATGGGTGTAATTCTTTGCTTTTTCGAGCGTTTGTATGATTTCGTTGATATTGTGACCATCTATTGGACCGGAATACGCAAACCCAAATTCCTCCCACAGAGTGGTCGGCATAATTATTTTTTTTAAACTGCCTTTTATCTTCTGCCCGAAATTCCAGAAATGCTTCCCCATACTAAACCGGGATAAGAGCCGCTTACTCTTTTCGGATGCTTGGTAGTATCGTCGGTCAAACCGGACACGGGAGAACAATCGCGACATAGCGCCTACTGTCGGTGAAATTGACATGCCATTATCGTTCAAAATAACGATCAGTCGTTTGCCAAGATGGCCCGCATGGTTAAGGGCTTCGAGAGCCATTCCCCCGGTGATCGCGCCGTCTCCGATAACCGCAATCACATGGAAATTATCTTCGGCAATGTCCCGGGCAGAAGCCATTCCTATTGCTGCTGAAATTGAAGTGCTGGCATGCCCGGTAGTAAAAGCGTCATAAGGACTCTCATCACGACAGGTGAAACCGGACAGGCCCCCGTATTGCCGCAGTGTAGGAAATTGTTCACGCCGACCGGTAATGAGTTTATGGGCATATGATTGATGGCCTACGTCCCAAACGATTTTGTCTTTCGGGCAATCAAATACGCGGTGAAGGGCGATCGTCAACTCGACGACCCCAAGACTTGATGCCAGATGCCCGCCATTTGCGGTAACCCGACTAACCATCTCTTCGCGAATTTCAGCAGCAAGTTCGGATAGCGAAGAGCCATCGATTGATTTCAAATCGGAGGGTGAGTTGATACTATCTAGAATTTTGGGCATGAACCGCCTTTATCTTGAGGGTCAGGCTTGCTTTTAATACTAACAGCGGTTCGACTGCCCTGTCAAGCTAATTTGTTCGTATTGACGTTTAATGTAGAGCTCTGATACACTCGCCGCCATGAGTCTCGAGCAAACCTTGGCTGACTTTGGGCTGCCCCCGTCATTCATCGTTTTCCTCATCGCAACTCTACCGATCATTGAATTGCGCGGCGCGATCCCCATAGGAATCAACTATTTTAATCTTGAATGGTTTCCAACTTTAGCCCTTGCAGTCGCTGGAAATATGCTGCCTGTTCCCATAATTCTTGGGCTTCTTAAAAGAGCCGAAACAATTCTCTCGCAATACCCCGTTTTCAGACGCTTTTTCGCCTGGCTTTTTTGGCGCACCCGATCCCGCAGTGCTGCTATCCAAAAATATGGGATACTCGGGCTCGTCATTTTTATCGCGATACCGCTGCCAGTGACCGGCGCCTGGACCGGAGCTGTCGCCGCCGTCCTGATGGGATTCCCGTTTCGCCAGGCGTTATTGCACATTTTCTACGGCGTATTAGCTGCGGGTCTGATTGTAACCATGTTGTCCTTGATAGGTTGGGTTGGAGCGATTATTGCCGGAGCATCATTTCTAACGCTTTTGTTAGTAACCTCTTTTCGCTCAACACTCAAGCCTTGACCGTGTTTAAACCTAGTGTTAGTATAGCGGCGTGTCCCAGTAGCTCAGCTGGATAGAGCGGCTGCCTTCTAAGCAGCGGGCCGTGGGTTCGAATCCCGCCTGGGACGTTTTCAGGTCGCCTTAATAACAAGCCACACATTGTAATTGTGTGGCTTGTTTTACTGTCAACGAAGTTAACCAGAGGATCAACTCTCCAGAGCCTTCGAATTCTATTGTGAACCGCGGCGTTTAAATATGAAAAATAGAATTCCTATAATCACTAGAATGATGATGATTTCAACCGGCCCGATGCGCACTACTATTACCTCGCTGACTTAATGATTTTTTAATTATATAACAAACACCCTCTACCGTATAGCAGAGGGTGTCTTTTAATAGCCGAATTTCTAACCCTGTGAATTTTTCGCCAATGTTGAAAATGCTTCAGGATTGTTCACAGCCAGGTCAGCTAAGGCCTTTCTATTAAGAGCGATGCCGGATTTCTGCAATCCCTCAATAAACCTGCCATATGTTAGGCCGTTAATACGTGCGGCGGCGTTGATGCGCGCAATCCACAGCTTTCGGAAATCGCCTTTCCTGTCGCGGCGGTGAGCGAAAGCATAGGCTAGCGCGTGCGTCGCACTCTCATGAGCCCGTTTCCAAATATGATTACGCTGGCCCCGATGACCTTTGGTTAATGCCAGGATATTCTTATGTCTTTTGTGGGTTGAGACTCCACCTTTAATTCTAGCCATCTGATGTTATCCTTTGATATTTTTTTACGATGACCCGTAGGGGATCAAACGCCCCAGACGTTGAACATCGACTTTGGCAACCGGAATCATTTCGTCGAATTGACGTCGAGCTCTCTTTGACTTGTTGCGGCGCAGATGACTTTTTAAGCCCTTCATCCGCATCATTTTTCCGGTGCCAGTGATCTTAAACCGGTTTTGTGCGCCTTTATGCGTTTTTAGTTTCGGCATCTTCTAATGAACCTTCTTTATTTTTGTTACCTTTATTGGTCGCTTTTGGCAGCAACATCAGGTGGATTCGCGATCCCAGGAGTGTCGGTTGTCCTTCAACAGTTGAAATGTCGGTTAAATCTTCAGCAGCGCGTTTCAGGATTTTAATACCCAGTTCTGAGTGCGTGATTTCACGTCCCCGAAACATAATGGTTAGTTTTACTTTATCGCCGTCCTCGAGTTGTTTCCTAACACTTCGAACTTTTGCTTCGTAATCATGCTCCCCAATTTTGGGTCGTATCCTGACTTCTTTTAATAGTGAAAGCTTCTGACCCTTTTTGGCTTCACGTTCTTTTTTTGTCTGTTCATAACGGTATTTGCCATAATCCATCAACCGGCAAACGGGAGGTATTGATGTAGGCGCAACTTCCACGAGATCAATATTCGCCCTGCGCGCCAGATCTTTTGCCTGGGCGACTGTCATCACCCCGAGTTGTTCTCCACTCTCCCCGACCACCCTGACTTCTCTTCCAAGTATCTTTTCGTTGATTCGAAGTTCCTTAATTATATGCCGGCTACCTCCCGTAAGAATAAAGCAGAGGTAAATATATCACAGGATCAGTGTTTCATTCAAGTTGTATCAAATTAGGAAAAACCAGGAATACGAATCCACCTTGTTTCACTTTACTACTTCTTTGCGCTAAAATACCCACTCGGAGAGGTGTCCGAGTGGCTTATGGTGTCGCTCTCGAAAAGCGATCTCCGTTCATCCGGAGCGTGGGTTCGAATCCCACCCTCTCCGCCAGAAAAACTAGTTACTTTTTCTTAGTTAACGCTCTGGCTTAACTACTGGTTCGTTAGTACACTCTTGCCTCCAAGGCCATGAATCGTTATCCTATAGCGGAAGGAGTCCGTTACCCCTCAGGTTTTCAAAGATTGTAAGTTAACATACTGGACAATTGTTTCCAAACTTCGAGTTAATGTATAATGTATTAATACTTTCGTCCTAGTACCGGTATCCCGGAGGCTGACAATCTATGCTCGCTCAATTCGGCTACATCGGGCTCTTTCTCATCATCGGCTGCGCCTTCATCATGGTCACTCTTGGCATTCCGGCGGTGCTTTCTCGGCTGACGTGGATCGTCCCCAGGAAACCCACAAAGGTCAAGTTGGAGACCTACGAATGCGGCATGCAGACCACCGGCCGAAGTTGGGTGCAGTTCAACTTCCGCTACTATATCTACGCCCTGATGCTCATTGTTATGGACGTCCTGGCCGTTTTTCTATACCCTTGGGCAGCGAGCTTGGGCGACCTGGGGGCGACTGGCTTTTTCGTCATCGCTTTCTTCCTGGTCATTGTCACTGTCGGCTATCTCTACGCTTGGAAAAAGCGAGCTCTGGAATGGCAATAGAAAATCCGGGCCAGCCGGTCTACTCCGACATCGAGCTTGACGCCCGCGAGGGCGCCATCGTCGAGAGTTTCTTCGCCGAGCACCAGACCGCCATCCCCGATCCGGCCGACTGGATTGGAGCGCCGCCGCTCCCAGACAACATCCTGTTAACCACCGTCGACAAGGTCATCAACTGGTCTCGCCATTACTCGCTGTGGCCGGTGACTTTTGGCCTGGCTTGCTGCGCTATTGAGATGATGTGCACCGCCGCCTCACGCTTCGACATCGCCCGCTTCGGCATGGAAGTCTTCCGGGCCTCACCGCGCCAGGCTGACCTGATGATCATCGCCGGTACGCTGACCTGGAAGATGGCACCGTGGCTGAAGCGCATCTATGACCAGATGCCGGAACCGAAGTGGGTGCTGGCCATGGGAGCCTGCGGCACCTCTGGCGGCATCTTCAAAGGTTCCTATTCCGTGGTGCCCGGGTTCAACAAGGTAGTGCCCATCGACGTCTACGTTCCGGGCTGCCCGCCACGGCCTGAGGCATTGCTCCAAGCCATCATGGAGATCCATAACAAGATCGAGAAGATGAGCCCCACCAGAAAGGCGTCCGGCGTTTGATGAAAGACCTTGGCTTCATCGAGATCGCCATCCGCATCCGTGAGCGATTCGGCGACGGTATTGCGGCGGCTGATGATAAACGGCTCATCATCGAGCCGCCTCGCCTTGCTGAGATTGCCGCATTTCTGCGCGACGACCCGGAACTGAACTTGGATTATCTAAGTTCTGTTACCGCCATCGACCACAAGACCGATTTCACCCTGATCTACCGCCTTTATTCGTTAAGTCAGAACCATCGGCTTACCATGAGGGTGCCGGTAGCCGACAGGGTCAGTCCTGCAGTGCCATCGGTCACCCCGATCTGGCGCGGCGCCGACCTCCAGGAGCGGGAGGTCTTCGATTTATTCGGCATCGAATTTTCCGGCCACCCCAACCTCAAGCGGCTGTTTCTTTGGGAAGGATTCCCAGGTTACCCGCTGCGAAAGGACTGGGTCAGCCGTGGTCCTTAAGACAGAACATTATGTCATCAACGTCGGGCCGCAGCACCCGTCCACCCACGGCGTCTTCCGGCTGCGCTTGACCCTCGACGGCGAGGTCATCGTCGATGTCGAGCCCATCTTCGGCTACCTCCACCGCGGCATGGAGAAGATCGCCGAGGGACGCAACTACACCAAGAACATCCCGCTGACCGACCGGCTGGACTACCTGTCCTCAATGATCAACAACCAGGCCTATTGCATGGCCGTCGAGAATCTCCTCAACATCACCGTGCCGGAGCGGGCGCAGTATATCCGGGTCATCATGGCCGAACTGCAGCGCATGGCCTCCCATCTGGCCGGCATCGGCTTCTTCATGAACGACATCGGGGCCTTCTCGACGCCGCTGCTCTACATGTTCCGAGAGCGCGAGAAGATCGTCGAGCTTTTCGACATGACCTGCGGCCAGCGGCTGAACTACAACTACATGCGCTTCGGCGGCGTCTCCATGGACCTGCCTGATGAATTCCTGCCGGCCTTGAACAAGCTCCTCGCCGGTATGCCCGGCTTCATCGAGGAGTACGACAAGCTTATCTCCACCAACGAGATCGTCCTGGTGCGGGCTAAGGGCGTCGGCATCCTGCCCAAGGAACTGGCTATCAACGCCTCGGCGGCCGGGCCGGTGCTCCGGGGCTCAGACGTCAAGTGGGACCTGCGCAAGAACCAGCCATATTCCATCTACGACCGTTTCGAGTTCGATATCCCCACCGGCGAGATCGGTGACACATACGACCGTTACGCGGTTCGCCTTGAGGAGATACGCCAGAGTACTCGCATCCTGAAGCAGGCGGTCAAGCAACTGCCTGCTGGCGAGACCATGGCCAAGGTGTCGAAACTCATCCGGCCGCCAGCCGGCGAGACCTACGCCGCCGTCGAGGGGCCCAAGGGTGAACTCGGCTTCTTCGTCGTTGCCGACGGCACGGAGAACCCCTACCGCTGGCATGTCCGGGCGCCCAGCCTGATCAACCTGACAGTGCTCAAAGAGATGCTGCTCGGCTGGAAAGTGGCCGACCTGATGGCCATCTTCGGTTCCATCGACATCGTCATGGGTGAGGTGGACCGCTGATGGACTGGCTGCACTTCGGTGTCTTCACCCTCATCATCTTCGTCTTCGTCATCACCGGCGTCCTCTTCTTCATCTGGTACGAGAGGCGCGGCCTGGGGCGCCTCCAGCTCCGCCCCGGCCCCAACCGCGCCGGGCCGTTCGGCTTGCTGCAGCCGCTGGCCGACGCCGTCAAGGTTCTCCTCAAGGAGGACATCGTGCCGGCACTGGCCGACAAGCCGGTGCACTTCCTGGCACCAATGGTGGCTTTCGTGCCGGCGCTGGCCGTCTTCGCCGTCGTCCCCTTCGGCGACGGCGCCATGCTGGCTGACCTCAATATCGGTATCCTCTACATCATGGCCGTGAGTTCGGTAGTGGTCATCGGCATCTTCATGGCCGGCTGGTCGTCATCCAACAAATACTCGCTCCTGGGGGCCATGCGCACCATCGCCCAAGAGGTCAGCTACGAGATCCCACTGGTGCTGTCCATCCTTGGCGCCGTCATGCTGGCCGGCTCGCTATCGCTTAATGACATCGTCAAGGCGCAGAATGTGCCCTTCGCGCTGCTGCAGCCGCTGGGCTTTCTCATCTACATGACCGCGGCCATGGCCGAGATCAACCGCACCCCATTTGATCTATTGGAAGCCGATTCTGAGATTATCGCCGGCTTTCAAACGGAATATTCAGGCATGAAGTTCGGCCTGTTCTACCTGACCGAGTACGCCGAGACGCTATCGGTCTCGGTCATCGCCAGCACCCTGTTCCTGGGCGGCTGGGCCGGGCCGGTGCTCCCCGGCATCCTGTGGCTGGTCATCAAGGTGGTCGCCGTCTTTTCCTTCATCATGTGGGTGCGCGCCACCTTCCCGCGCTTGCGGATCGACCAGGTGATGGCCTTCTGCTGGAAGTTCTTGCTGCCGCTGGCCATCCTGAACCTGCTCCTGACCGCCGGGCTGGTGCTTACCGGCCTCAACGACCAGCTATGGCTGGCTGTTCCGCTGAACCTCGGTCTGGCGGCGGTGCTGGTCGTGCTGGCCAGCCGCCAATTCCGCACCGGAGGCGGCCATGCCGTCACTTAAGAATTTCGGTGAGGGATTGCTGCGCGGCCTCAAGGTGACGCTGAACCACGCCGGCCGTAAATGGATCACCGTGCAATACCCAGAGCAGAAGCTCAACATGTCGAGGCGGGTGCGCGGCACCGACATCATCTGGGACCGCGAGTCCTGCATCTCCTGCCGCGCCTGCGAGCGCGCCTGCCCGGTGCAATGCATTTCCATGGCGGTGTCCCGCGGCGAGGACAAGAAGCTCAAGACCGACGATATCACCATCGATTTCGGCCTGTGCATCTTCTGCGGCCTGTGCATCGAGGCCTGCCCCACCGGTATCTCGATCTACCTGGGAAATACTTACGCCAACACTAACTACCGCTGCAGCACCTTTGCCGGCGCCAAGACCGGAGCCACTCCCTCCGACGGCCGCTGCCGCGAAATAGTGCGGGCCAATGACGAACTGCTGGTCGATGATGCGGCGCGGCCCCGCTCCGGATACTACCGCCCGGAGATCGCCGCCGCTCTGCCGCCGCAGACGCTGCTCGTCAACCAAACGACCTACATTGAAGACCTGCGGAAGCGAGGCCAGAAATAATGGCCGTCGCATTTTTCGTGCTCTCTGCCGGTATCATCATCTCCGCACTGGCGGTGGTGCTGCTTAAGAACATCTTTCGCGCCTCCCTGATGCTGGTGCTGTGCTTCTTCCTGGTGGCAGGGTTGTTTGCCAGCCTTTCGGCGGATTTCCTGGCCGCCATCCAGGTACTCATCTACGTCGGCGCCATCTCGGTGCTGATAATCCTGGCCATCATGCTGACCCGGGAAATCACCCTGGGCAGCCTGACCAACAAGCAGGCCATGCCGGCGCTCCTGGGAAGCGGCTTTGTCGCCGCGGCTTTCATCTTTTCGACGCTGGCCACCGACTGGAACGTCTCTACCGCCGAGCCCGCCGAGCCGACGACGCCCATCCTGGCCAACCTGCTGTTCACCCCGGAGAACTTCATGCTGCCGCTGGAGATGGCCGCCGTGCTGATGCTGACCGCCATCATCGGCGCCATCATCCTGGTGAGGGACAAGTGATGGAAGTCGGCCTGAACCACTACCTCACACTCTCAGCGGTGCTCTTCGGCATCGGCCTGTGGGGCGCCTTGTCGAAAAAGAGCGCCGTAGTGATCCTGATGTGCATCGAACTGATGCTCAATGCCGCGGCCATCGCCATGGTCGCCTTTTCCCGTTTCGTCGTGCCGGAACTCCTGACCGGGCATGTGTTCGCCATTTTCATCATCGTCGTCGCCGCCGCCGAGGCGACGGTGGCCCTGGCCATCATCATGTCCATCTACCGCTCCCGCGATACTATCGACGCCACCAAGATCGACCTCATGAAATGGTAACGATGGAGCGAACGATTTGATCACGCAACCTTTCGTCTGGGCGATCTTTCTATTGCCATTACTGGCTTTCGCCCTGATCTCGCTTTTCGTCAAGCCGGTCTTGAAGCCCAAGGCCGAGGTCTCCGGCTACATCGGCATCGGCGCCATCGGCCTTGCCCTGGCCCTGTCGCTATGGGCCCTTTTCGGCGTCCTGGGCGCTGAGGAGCACGAAATATTCATCGCCCCGCTGGACTGGCTGTCGGTCGGCAGCCTCAATATCGAGCTTGGGATTATCCTCGACGGGCTGACGGCGGTGATGCTGGTGGTCATCTGCGCGGTAGCTCTCATGGTCAACCTCTATTCCCTGGGCTATATGCACGGCGATCCCGGATTCGAGCGCTATTACGCCGTGCTTTCGTTGTTCTCCGCCTCGATGATCGGCCTGGTGCTTTCGGGCAACCTGTTCATCACCTTCGCCTTCTGGGAACTGGTCGGCCTGTGCTCCTACCTGCTCATCGGCTTCTGGTTCCAGCGCCCGGCAGCGGCCACCGCCGCCAAGAAGGCCTTCATCATCACCCGCGTTGGCGATTTCGGCTTCCTGGCGGCGATCCTCGTTCTCTTCGCCACGACGGGCACATTGAATATCCATGAGCTCAACGAACTGGCAGTCATCGGCGTTCTGGCTGGTGGCGTGCTGACCTGGGCGGCGCTGGGCATCTTCCTGGGGGCGGTGGGCAAAAGCGCCCAGTTCCCGCTGCATGTCTGGCTGCCGGATGCCATGGAAGGCCCGACGCCGGTTTCGGCCCTTATCCACGCCGCGACCATGGTGGCCGCCGGCGTCTTCCTGGTGGCCCGTACCTTCCCCCTGTTCGAGCACTCGACGACGGCGCTAACGACGGTGGCCGTCATCGGCGGCGTCACCGCCGTCTTCGCCGCCTCTATGGGCCTAGTGATGCACGATATGAAGCGGGTTCTCGCTTATTCGACTGTCTCGCAACTCGGCTACATGATGCTTGGCCTGGGTACCGGCGGCGTGGCCGTGGCCATGTTCCACCTGGTCAACCACGCCTTCTTCAAAAGTCTGCTCTTCCTGGGCTCCGGTTCGGTCAACCACGCCACCGGCACCTTCGACATGCGCCAGATGGGCGGGCTGAAACACCATATGCCCAAAACCTATTGGACGATGCTCATCGCCTCTGTATCCATGGCCGGCATCTGGCCGCTGTCCGGCTTCTTCAGCAAGGACGAGATCATCGCCGGGTCGTCGTCCCAGCCTTTGCTCATGGCGTTGGCGCTGGCGACGGTCTTTATCACCGCCTTCTATATGTTCCGGCTGATGTTCCTGGGTTTCCACGGGCATTACCGCGGCCACGGCCACCCCCACGAGTCGCCCGGGGTGATGACTGCGCCGCTGCTGCTGTTGGCCGTTCCGGCCGCCTGCTCCGGCTTTCTGAACCTCACCGGCGGCTTCGGCGGCCTGCTGGGTCACGGCGAGGAGATGAGCGTCATCGAAGGCCTATTCGGCGCATTCACCCATCCAGTGACATGGCTGTCGCTGGGTCTTGCCGCCGGCGGCATTTTCCTTGCCTGGGCTATCTACATCAAGGGCTGGCTTTCGGCTGAATCGATCAGCCGCCGTTTCGGCGCCTTCTACGAACTGGTCAAGCGGAAGTACTTCTTCGATGAACTCTACGAGAAGGTCATCGGCGAGATACTGTTATTGCGCGGCGTATTCTCCGGTCTGCAGTTCTTTGATTCCCGACTGCTGGACAACGGTCTGAACACCGTCATCGTCGAGAACGCCGTCACCAGGAAACTCTTCGGCAAGTTCAAGTACTTCGATGAGAAGGCGGTTGACGGCTCCGTTGACGCCGTGGCCGAAAACACCATCGCCGCCGGTTCCTTGCTGCGGCGGGCTCAGACCGGCCAGCTTCAGAACTACGGCCTGTTCATCGCCTTCGGCATCCTGGCCGTGGCGGTGGTCGTCTTCCTGGCCGGTTAAGAGGAGGTAGATTTGGAGATACCCTATTTAACACTGACCATCGCCGTACCCATCGCGGTAGCGCTGCTTATCGCTTTCTGGCCAAAACTGCCGGCGGCGGCTATCAGGGGATTGGCGCTCCTGGCGACCGTCGTGCCGTTCATCCTCTCGGTGATCGTTTTCGTCGGCTTCGACCGCGCCGCCGGCGGCGCCATGCAATACGCTGAGAAAGTCTCCTGGATACCCCTCATCAATGCCAACTACGCCCTGGGCGTCGACGGCCTGTCGCTGCCGTTCCTGCTGCTGACCACCTTCATCGGTTTTCTCGTCATCCTCATCTCCTGGAAGATCGACCTCCGGGTCCGGGAGTATTTTGCCTGGGTGCTGCTGCTCCAGGCCTCCATCACCGGCGTCTTTTTGGCCACCGATTTCCTGCTCTTCTTCATCTTCTGGGAGCTGGAACTCATTCCCATGTATTTCCTCATCTCAATCTGGGGCGCCGGCCGCCGCGAATATTCGGCTCTGAAGTACGTGCTCTACACCTTGCTTGGCGGCGCCTTCATCCTGGCCGGCATCCTCATACTGTTCTTCGCCACCGGCTCGCTGGACATGGTCAATCTCATCAACACCGACCTGACTGAGGTCTTGAAGACCGGTTCGCTGGCCTTGACCTTCGTCTTCTTCTTCCTGGGCTTCGCCATCAAGCTTCCGGTTTTCCCTTTCCACACCTGGCTGCCGGACGCCCATACCGACGCCCCCACCGCCGTGTCGGTCATCCTGGCCGGCACCCTGCTTAAGATGGGCGGCTACGCCATGATCCGCATTAACACGGCCATGTTCCCCGACGAGGCTTTAAAGTTCGCCCCGATCATCCTGGTGTTGGCGGTGATCAATGTTGTCTACGGCGGCGCCATAACCCTGAAGCAGACCGACATCAAGCGCCTCATCGCCTACTCCTCCATCAGCCACATGGGCTTCGTCCTCCTGGGTATCTTCGCTCTTGGTCAGGTGTCGCTGGTCGGCGCATCGCTCCAGATGGTGTCCCACGGCGTCATCACCGGCCTGCTCTTTGCCATCGTCGGCGTGGTGATGCACAACACCCATGAACGGGCCATTCCGAAGCTGGGCGGCCTGGCGCAGCAGATGCCGCGCACCGCCGTCATCTTCATCCTGGGGGGCCTGGGCGCCATGGCCGTGCCGGCAACAAGCGGCTTCATCGCCGAGGTCATGGTCTTCCTGGGCGCCTATTCCAGCGGCGTCGTCGAGGACATCCAGGTCTTTACAATCATCTGCCTTTTGGGCATCCTCCTGGCCGCGGCCTACATCCTGTGGACGGTGCAGCGCGTCTTCTTCGGCCAGCCGCTGTGGCGATTCGAAGGAGTCCATGACGCCGACCGGGTGGAGCAAACCTTTTCCGTAATCTTCATCGCCGCCATGTTCGTCATTGGCCTTTACCCCCGCATCGTCACCGACGTTCTCGATAGCGGCCTGAAGCCCATCGCCGCCCTGTTCGGAGGAACATAGTTGGACTACAGCCTCCTGCTGCCGGAACTCATCGTCCTGGGCACTGCCCTGGCCGTCATCCTGGTCGACCTGTTCATCACCCAGAAGAGGGTCTTGGTCGGCCTGGCTTTGGCTGGCCTTGCCGCCGCCATCGGGATGGCGATTATCCAGTGGCCCGATGCACCACAGAGCCTCTTCGGCGGCATGGTGGCCCACGATCCCTTTGCTTCGTTCTTCAAGGTCTTCTTCCCGTTGATGGCCGGCTTGGTCATCCTGGCCTCGGTAGACTACGTCGATAAGTTCCGCAAATACCACGGCGAGTACCACGCCCTGGTGCTGCTGGCCGCCCTGGGCATGATGCTCATCGCCCAGGCGTCAAATCTGATCACCCTCTACCTGTCGCTGGAGATCACGGCGGTCGCCTTCTATGTCCTGGTGGGCATCCAGAAAGACAAGAAGTCCACCGAATCGGCGCTCAAATACGTGTTGCTGTCCGGCGTGGCCTCGGCGGTGCTGGTCTACGGCATGGCCCTAGTCTTCGGCTTCACCGGGTCCACCGGGCTTTCGGATATTGCCGAGGCCATTCAGTCGATGCCGCCGGCCGAGATCCTCGACAGTCCCGGCTTGCTCATGGGCCTGGTGCTGGTCATCGCCGGGCTGGGATTTAAGATTGCCGCCGTGCCCTTCCAGTTCTGGGTGCCTGACGTTTACGAGGGAGCGCCGACGCCCATCACCATGTACCTCTCGGTAGCTTCCAAGGCGGCCGGTTTCGCCCTCATCCTGAGGGTCCTGAGTTCCGCCTTCGTTGAGCCCGGGGCACTTGCCCAGCAGTGGGCGCCGGTCATCGCCATGGTTTCCGCCATCGGCATGACGCTGGGCAATCTGATGGCCATCCCCCAGCAGAACATCAAGCGCCTGCTGGGCTTCTCAACTATTGCTCACGCTGGCTACATTCTGGTCGGCTTGGCCGCCCTGGGCAACGCGCCGGAGCTTTCGACACTGGCGGTCAGCTCGGTCCTCTTCTACCTCATCGCCTTCGCCGTCTCCGACCTGGCGGCTTTCATCGCCGTCATCGCCATCTCCCGGCGGCTGGGTTCGGACAACTTCGCCGACTACGCCGGACTAGCCCGCACCTCGCCGGTCATGGCCGGGGCTCTGACCTTGGCGCTTTTGTCCCTCATCGGCTTCCCGCCGACGGCCGGATTCCTGGCCAAGTTCTACATCTTCAACGCTGGCGTCCAGGCCGACTTGCTGTGGCTGGTGGTGCTGGCCGCCATCAACACTGTCATCTCCGCCTACTACTACTTCGGCGTCATCAAGACGCTGTGGCTGCGCGAGCCGGCTGAGCGTATCGACGTTCCGTCCTCCGGCGCTCTGAAGACTGCCCTGGCGCTGTCGCTCGTCGGCATCCTGCTTTTCGGCATCGTCCCTGCAGCGGCGCTGGAACTGTCCGAGGCCGCGGCGGCGATGTTCGGCCCCTAAATGTCCCTCGACCTGATCGACAGCCACGCGCACCTCGACCTGCCGGACTTTGCCCCGGATTTCGATGATGTACTGAAACGAGCGGCTAATGCCGGTGTAAACACCCTTATCACCATCGGCATCGACATCCCTTCGAACAAGAAAGCCGTTGAACTCGCCGCGGTCTATGACCACGTTTATGCCACCGTCGGCATCCACCCCTGTGACTCGGCTTCTGCCACCGCAGAAGCGCTGTCAGAATTGGCTGATCTAGCGATCAGCCCAAAAGTCGTCGCCATCGGCGAGACCGGTCTGGATTTCTACCACAAGCCATACTCCGAAGCTAACCAGCTTAACACTTTAGTCTACCAGCTCGACCTGGCTGTCCAGACCGGGAAGCCTATCGTCATTCACAGCCGGCAGGCTGACGCAACCATCGCTCCTCTGCTGGTCGACTGGGCCAATGGGCATCCTTCCCACCCTAAGGGCGTTATCCACTGCTTCGGCGGGAATATCGAAATGGCGGATAGATATATCAAAGCCGGTTTCTATATTTCCCTCGGCGGTTATGTAACCTACCCTTCCTCGCGCAAGACCTATGACGTCTACCGTTACATCCCCGGGGAGCGTCTGTTACTGGAAACCGACTGCCCGTTCTTACCGCCGCAGGGGAAGCGCGGCGAACGCAATGAGCCATCGTACCTAGTTCAGACGGCACAAGCATTGGCCGACATTAGAGAGATACCCGTTGAGGAACTAGCCCGGGCGACGGCGAGAAACGTCCGCAGACTATTTGGCTTACCCGAAATCGGCTAGACTTTGAACGCCGACGGGCAGATATCGTTTAAAAAGCATTCGGTGCAGTCGGGCTTGCGCGCCGTGCAGACAGCCCGACCATGATCCTGCAATAGGTGGGCAAAACGGCCCCATTCATCCTTCGGGAGGATATTCATCAGGTCTTTTTCGATCTTGACCGGATCTTCCTCCCGGGTATAACCGAGACGTTTGGACAGACGCGCGACGTGTGTATCGACGGCGATGCCTTCTATCTTACCGAAAGCGTTCCACAGGACGATATTCGCAGTTTTCCGCGCCGCGCCTGGAATTTGGACTAACTCCTCCAGTGATTGCGGCACATTTCCGCCAAATCTCTCAACTAGAATTTTCCCCATGCCGATCAAGCTCTTGGCTTTCTGGTGGTAGAACCCAGATTTCTTGATTAGCATTTCGAGTTCAGCAACGTCAGCTCCGGCGTAATCCTGAGCCGTTTTGCAACGAGCGAAGAGGGCTGGGGTAAGTGAGTTGATGGCCACGTCGGTCGTTTGTGCCGAAAGGATGACTGCTGTCAGCAACTCAAGGGGGTTGCCGAAATTTAAAGCGATGTGGGATTCGGGGTAAGCCTGCTTCAGGCGTTTCATGGCCTCGGTAATGTCGGCTGGGTTGTCGGTCATAGTATTAGTGTAAACGCCAGATGGGTGTTTTTACAAGATATTTCTTAAAACCCCTTGACGCTTATCACTACGCCGGGTCTATACTTAATCACATAAGTCCTTTGAGAAGCCCCGGAGGTCTGAAATGGCCCGCAGCACCAAGCCCACTAGCGCGGCATTGGCAGAAAAAGCCCGCCGCGACCCCGCCATCATCCCATCACTGCTCGACGCGTTGAACGGCGCCGGTCCCGCCCGTTTCAAAGCCGCCAAAGACCTCAGCCTCATCTCCGCGGCCGAGCCGGGGCTCCTATACCCGCATTTCGATGACTTCACCGCGCTGCTCAATAGCGCTTCGAGCGTACTGCTGTGGAATGGTCTGATCATCGTCGGCCGCCTGGCCGCTGCCGACCCCTGGAGGAGGTTCGACGTTGTTATCGACGAGTATTTTTCTCACTTGTGGGACGGTAAACTGGTGACCTCGGCCAATGTCATCGCCAGGTCAGGCGCTATTGCCGCTGTACGACCGGACCTTTACGACCGGATCATCTTTGAAATCCTGAGGGTGGATAGCGTTCCGCTGCCCACCAAAGAGTGCCGCGAGGTCATTCGGGGCCGGGCGCTGGAGGCACTTCAAGACTGTCGGGATGCGGTTGCTGGAGATGAACGGGTGGCCTATTTCATACGCCGTTGCGCTGAAAGCCCGCGTCCGTCAACGCGCCGAAAAGCCGAAGATTTGATTCAGAAGTTGGGCGTTTGAGTGGTGAGCCGCACAGGCTTCGAACCTGTAACCTGCTGATTAAGAGTCAGCTGCTCTGCCAATTGAGCTAGCGGCCCATCGAGACAACCTGTTAATAGTAACAAAAGCCGCCGCCTGCGGCAACTTTTTTGGGGAATCAGGGTAATCATATTCCGTCCAGACCACAAGCCGTTCGAGCGATATCCCAAGCGTAATCGTATAAGTGCATTCCCTTACTGACAGCAAAAATTTCGCCGTCCCCCACGCCGATCTCGCACGCCATGTACTCCTTGAGAAGCTGCATTGCCGCCAGGTTAGACGGAAAACCCGCCCACAAATCCCATGATCGAAAATAAACAATGAAATGCAGCTTACCATAGCGGATACGGGTGTCGATGCCGCGAAGGCATGGTGGATCGGTGAGAAAGATGGCTTCGGGATTCCCCACCGTCATATATGCCTGGTTAGTGTTGAAGCCATCCTCTTTATACATACGGATGACTTCGGCGATCTGACCTTCCAGATACTGGCCATAGGTATACTGTTCACCTTCAGCGCGTTGCGCCGTCATCAAATATGGCAGATAATGATCCAGGTACTCCATAGTCGAAGGCGGCGGGACCCCCGGCGGCACGTCGGGAATAAGGGGCCGGTTTCCTGGGTTAAGGATCTGGACCGTGATCATATCCAGTTCGCGGCGCTTTTGCCCGGCGTAGGAGCCGCGCTCTATGATGTATTCGTAACCATTAGCAATTACCTCACGCAGGCACTGAAACCAGGCTTCCGACAAGTCTCGAGCGATAACAGTTGATGGTCTCATCGTCGGTCCCTTTCTTTTATGGCTTAACGCCTGCGGCGGAACAGATCAAGGAAGCGATCCTGGTATTCGTCGAAAATCCCCCAGCGTTCGAGTTCAGTTTTGAGCAGACCTGGATCGAGCTCACCACGGGAGGCGTCCCAGAACATCTGCTCAATACGCATCCTCGCCTCGATAGGCAAGCCGCTGTTATCTACACCAAACAAGCCATGCTGTTGGAGTTCAGTCACATTTTGGCTGACAGAATGTTCGGTGAGTTCGTAAATAAACTTGAAAAGCGACACGTCCCACATCTCACCCACACCACGGATTATAGTGGCACCCTTCTCTCCGCGCTCGTTGATATCGTCATTAATACGGTTTGCGACCGCCGGCAGGCTACCAGTTAAAATGCTGGTGTCCTTGGGCTCATTCTTGTAGGTATAAAGCAACCCTGGGGCATGGGGGCCGTGACGCCGCATTATCATCTCAAAATACCGGCGGGCGTCGTCGCCGAATCCTTCCAGCTTGTGCATATAGACGGGCGTGACCAGCCGGGGGCGTTCAGCGATCACCCGCCCTTCGCGCAGCACCGTCTCCGGCCTCGCCTGCTGTTCGAGTTCAGTGTAAACAGGTTCGGTCAATAAGTAGTAATGAATGTTAGTTTGGCCGAAGGTCGCCAGCAATTGTTGCGGAGGCCGTATGACCTGGGTATGTAAAGCGGCAAGTTTAATACGTTCTTGGTCATTCATTAATATACTATTCTATCTGGGCAAGATGCTTCTTTATCTCGTCGATGGACTTCACATACTGCATGTCTGATTGAGTCTGAACGCGACGCCATTCCTCCTGAAACTGAGGGTATTGCTCCACGTTGATCTGGCCGGGAAGTTCTTTTCCCTGGGCCCGCAACGCCTGTCGTAGGCTTTGCTCAAACTTGGTTTTGAGTCCTATTTTGGCCTGATTGCGCTGGCCTTCACCTATTTGAGAATAGTGATCGAAAATCCGCTGCAACTGGCCAAGAGCCTCCGCTACCGATTCTTTGTCTTCCTTGATGGTTATGACAGCCTCCATAATCTTAGCGTTCCGCTTTTCAATAGTCTCGTTTCGCGGCAAGTCGATATTAGCCAACAATGTCTGGGTCAAACCTTTTTTTACAAAAGGCAACTGCTTTTCGTCGAAGGATATTAATTCCTCTTCAAAATCGGCTCTTTCGAAGAGAAACCTCTGGCCGATCCTTTCACCGGCAGGCACAAACTTCCATCGCAGCCGATCATCGTCGGTAATCTCCCCAATGTCTTTGAGACGCTCAGCAGCGATTTCCTTGGCGGAGCGGATTTCACCCATATAATAACTCCTGCTTAAATTACTACTCGAATTATACAAAATCAGCGATGCTGCTTAAAGAGAATTCGGTGCGTATTTCCCCAGCCGGTAGAATAGGTTGTTATTACTGGGCTATAATCTGTTCATGGCCGCAATTTCTTTCAATTCGAAATATGACGAACAGTATGAGTTGATCCGTTTGCCTCCCCCAAAGACCAGCGGGGCACTAAGCGTCGAGGCAGCCATCGCCGGGCGACGGTCGGTTCGATCTTTCACCGCGCAACCGCTGGCGCTGGAAGAACTATCACAACTTTTGTGGTCCATCCAGGGAATCACCGGCAACCGGTCGTTCAGGACCACCCCTAGCGCCGGCGCTGTCTTCCCACTGAAAATCGTGGCGGCTGTCGGCGGCATGGGCTCGACGGTCTTACCTCCGGGACTTTACTCCTATTTGCCTCAGGAACACGCCCTGCTGCCTCGCCGAATCGGTGACTGTCGGCCTGCTCTGACTGGCGCTGCCCTCGGTCAGGAATCGATCAACACTGCACCGCTGTCGCTGATCATCGCCGCGGACTACGAGATTACCAGGACCCGTTACCGCAACCGGACCGAGCGTTATATTCATATGGAAGCCGGTCATGCGGCTCAGAACCTCTACCTGCAGGCGGCTGCACTGAGATTAGCTACGGTCGCAATCGGTGCGTTTGACGATACCAGCGTCAGGGAAGTTGCCGCGCTGCCGGCAAACTTCCATCCCCTCTATATCATGCCGGTTGGCCATCCTCCAAATATACCGTAACTGGAAGCGGTTACTTACGGTTGAGCAGAAAATACTCCAGGCTGTCGACCAGCGCCAGCCAGGATGCCTCAATAAGGTTGGCCGATGCCCCGACGGTATGCCATTCCTCGGCGCCGTCGGAGGATTCGATTAGGACACGCACCAGCGACTCTGTACCTGTGCTTTCTTCAAGAACGCGGACCTTGAAATCTGTCAGTTTCACCGCATCCAGCGCGGGGTAGTATGGCAGCAGGGCTTTGCGCAGGGCGAGATCCAAGGCATTTACCGGGCCGTTGCCTTCAGCGGCAGTATGCATTACCTCGCCGTTGACCCGCACTTTAACGATAGCCTCGCTCATCATCTCTTCTTCTTCACAGGCGATGGTCGGGAGGCGGCGGCGTTTCTCGATGACGACCATGAAATCGATTAATTCAAAAGGAGGCCGGTAACCCGGACCGGCGCGGTGTACCAGCAGGTCGAATGAGGCCTCAGCGTTCTCATACTGGAAGCCCATATTCTCCAATTGTTTAACCCGCTCCAGCAGGCTTTGGGCTTCAGCACTTTTAGGAGACAGCGCCACACCGATTTCCTGAGCCCGCTGGATGATATTAGCCCTGCCGGCCAACTCTGAGACCAGCGTCCGCGGCTTATTGCCGACAGCCGCCGGGTCAATATGCTGATAGGCAAACACCCAGCGCGACAGGCCGGAAACATGCAGCCCGGCTTTGTGGCTGAAGGCGGAATGGCCAACATAAGGCAGAAATGGATCGGGCGCCAGATTGGCCGCCTCGGAGACGAAGTGGGACAGGTCAGCCATGCGGGATAGCCTCTCGTCATCGATGACATCCAGGCCTATCTTGAGCTTGAGGGCAGGAATGATGGAGCACAGGTTGGCGTTCCCACACCTTTCGCCGTAGCCGTTCACCGTGCCCTGTACCTGGGTAGCCCCGGCGCGAACGGCGGCCAGGGTGTTGGCTACCGCCAGTTCGGCGTCGTTGTGGGCATGGATGCCTACCGGCACCCCTGCAACGGCGACGACGGCGCGGACGGCTTCACCGATTTCTTCAGGAAGGCTGCCGCCGTTAGTATCGCACAGCACCAGACAGTCGGCTCCTGCCCTTTCGGCCGCCGACAGCACCTTCAGCGAATAGTCTTTATCAGCTTTGAATCCATCGAAAAAATGCTCGGCATCCAGGAATACGGCACGACCTTTGGACTTTAGATAGCGGATAGAGTCAGCCACCATGGCGATGTTCTCCTCAAGGCTAGTGGCTAAAACCTTCTCCACCTGCGGCGCCGAACTCTTTCCTACCAAGGTGACTACCGGCGCGCCGGATTCCAGTAGTGCCCTGATGTTAACGTCGTTTTCAACGGCTACTCCGGCCTTGCGGGTGCTGCCGAAAGCCACCAGGCGGGCGTTTTTGAAGTGGTTCAACGCCGCTCGCTGGAAGAATTCGTTGTCCTTAGGGTTGGCGCCGGGCCAGCCGCCTTCGATGTAGTCAACGCCGAATTCATCCAGCTTCTGCGCGATGTGCAACTTGTCCAGCACCGAGAAGGAGATGCCCTCCCGCTGGGCGCCGTCACGAAGAGTTGTATCGTAGATCTCTATTCTGGTCATTGGTTAGATTCTCGCGGCGATCAAATCCCCCATCTGGCGGGTGCCTACGCGGGTGCTCTCCGGGGCCATTATATCATCGGTGCGGAAGCCATGCTTGAGCACGCTCCCGGCCGCTTGTTCGACAGCGGCGGCCTCGGAATCCAGGGCCAGCGAATGGCGCAGCATCATGGCTACGGAGAGAATGGTGGCAATGGGATTAGCGATGTCTTTACCGGCGATGGTCGGCGCGCTGCCGTGGATAGGCTCGTAAAGGCCGAATGTTCGCTTGCCAGCCACCGGTATGCCGGAGAGCGAAGCCGAGGGCAGCATGCCCATGGAGCCAGCCAGCTGCGCAGCCTCGTCGGACAGGATGTCACCAAAAAGGTTCTCGGTGACTATGACATCGAACGCAGCAGGCGTCCGGATAAGCTGCATAGCGCAGGCGTCAACCAGGACGTGGGACAGGGCAACATCAGGGTAGTCACGGGACACCTCAATTGCTACTTGCCGCCACAGGCGGGATGATTTCAGAACATTGGCTTTGTCCACCGACACCAGCCGTTTCTTACGCGCCCGAGCCAATTCGAAACCGACACGGATAATGCGTTCGATTTCCTGCTCCGAGTAGGTCATAGAGTCAGTGGCTTTACGCCCCGCGGCCGTCACCCATTCCTTCTTGGGTTTGGCAAAATAGACGCCGCCGGTGAGCTCCCGGACGAATACGAAGTCGGTACCCTGCAAAACCTCCGGCTTGAGGGTGGAAGCATTGACCAGCTCATCAAAAACCTTGACCGGCCGGAGGTTGGCGAACAATCCCAATCCTTTGCGCAGGGCGAGCAAACCGTCCTCAGGGTGCACCGGCAATTTCGGGTCATCGTAGCGAGGGTCGCCGACGGCAGCCAGCATCACCGCATCGCTCCTCTTGCACATTGCCAGGGTCTCTTCGGGCAGCGCCGACTCGGTCTTGTCAATGGCCACGGCGCCGATTAGTTCATACTCCAGCTTGAAGGTGTGGCCGAATTTCCTGCCGACAGCCTGGAGAATCTTGACACCTTCAGCCATGACATCCGGCCCGATGCCGTCTCCGGGCAGTATGGTGATGCGATATTTCAAATTGGCTGCTCCTGTCGCTTGTTAGTTTTTGATTCAGTGCAAATAAAAGTGTTTTGGGAGGAACGAACTACCCGGATCCACGTTCATCCTGAACGCAGCTTTCGTTCCTGAGAACGAGTCGAGTCCAAATGATTCAAACCTTTTGTCTCCCTGCGCAGGCGGCGTCCGATGCGCCGATATTATAGCACATTAGTTCCTGTATATTGTCAAGCGGCTTTTGTCGTTTTTGCCGCGCCGCCTGAGATATTTTTTAACCGCTCTCGGGTGTATTCAATGAGGCCGCCGGCCTTGATGATGCCGCTCATGAACTCCGGGTAGGCTGCCGCATGGAACGTCTTACCCTTGGTCAAATTGTTGATGGTGCCGGCATCGAGATTTATCTCCAGTTCGTCACCGGCGTCGGTGGCTTCCACCGCTTCCGGGCTTTCCAAGAGCGGCAGGCCAATGTTGATGGCGTTCCTGAAGAAGATGCGGGCAAAACTCCTGGCGATGACGGCCGAGACGCCGGAGGCTTTGATGGCGATGGGCGCGTGCTCCCGTGACGAACCGCAGCCGAAGTTGGTCGTCGCCACGATGATATCGCCAGGCTTAGCTTTTTTTACGAAGTCCAGGTCGATGTCCTCCATGCAGTGGCGGGCCAGTTCGTACGGATCTGAGACGTTGAGATAGCGGGCCGGAATGATGGCGTCGGTATCCACGTTGGCGCCGTATTTATGAACGCGGCCTTTTAGCATGAAATTCTCCTGTTATACTGCGAGTTAGGTTGCTAGGTCTCCGGGCGATACAATTTTACCGGCAATAGCCGATGCCGCGGCAACCGCCGGACCGGCCAGATAGACTTCAGACTTGGGGCTGCCCATGCGGCCAATGAAGTTGCGGTTGGTGGTGGCCAGACATTTCTCACCGGCCGCTAAAATACCCATATGGCCGCCCAGACACGGCCCACAGGTGGGGGTGGACACGGCGCAGCCAGCCTCGATGAAGACCTCAATATAGCCGGAGCGCAGAGCGTCCATATAGACCTGCTGAGAGCCGGGGATGATGATGCAGCGGACATTGCTGTTGACTTTTTTCTTATTTAGGATATTGGCCGCGACCTGCAAGTCTTCAAAGCGACCGTTGGTACAGGAACCGATGACCACCTGGTCGATGTAAACCCGGCCCACCTGGCTGACCGGTTTGACGTTGGACGGCAGGTGCGGCAGGGCTACCTGCGGCTCAATGCCACTAACGTCATACTCATGAACAGCCTCATATTTGGCGTCAGCGTCGGGTTCGAAGACCACCGGCTGGCGTTTGCCCCGGCCTTTGGCGTAAGCTACCACCTTTTTATCCGCGTAAAACAGCCCGGCCTTAGCGCCGGCCTCAATGGCCATGTTGGCCATAGTGAAACGACCTTCCATTGATAGCTTCTCGATGACCTCGCCGCCGAACTCCATGGCAGCGTAAAGAGCCCCGTCAACGCCGATCTTGCCGATGGTGTAAAGGATCAGATCCTTGCCGCCGACATGCTTGGGCAGCCTACCCTTGTAGACAAACTTGATGGTCGGCGGCACTTTCATCCAGATATCGCCGGTAGCCATAGCCGAGGCGACATCGGTCGAGCCCATGCCGGTGGCGAAAGCTCCCAGCGCGCCGTAGGTGCAGGTGTGGGAATCGGCGCCGATAACCAGGTCGCCGGGCATGACCAGGCCCTTTTCGTGCAGGATGACGTGCTCGATACCCATCTGGCCGCACTCGAAGAAATTGACCCCCTGGGCGCGGGCGAATTCCCGCAATATCTTGGCCTGCTCCGCTGACTGGATATCCTTATTCGGCACGAAATGGTCAGGGACCAGGACGATCTTCTTGGGATCGAAGACCTTCTCCAGCCCCAGCTTCCAGAACTCCCGGATGGCGATAGGCGCGGTGATATCGTTGGCTAAAACGACGTCTACCCTGGCGGAAATAAATTCGCCTGGACTGACCCGTTCTTTGCCGGCATGAGCGGCCAGTATCTTTTCGGCTAGATTCACTTCTTCTTACTCCCTTGGTCTGAATGCACATGAGGCAGAAGCAACACCACCAGTACCAACCCGCCGGCGGCGGCGGCGATGAAATAAAGCCCGGCGCCGGCGGCGACGCCGATGGCGGCGGCCACCCAGATAGTCGCCGCAGTAGTCAATCCCTCGACGATGCCTTCTTCCCGCCGCAATATGATGGTGCCGGCACCTAGAAAACCGATGCCGGTGACGATATTGGCCGCCAGGCGCGCCGGATCCGCGGTTTCAAAGGCAAAAATGGACAGGATGGTGAATAGCGACGACCCTAAAGCTATCAAAGCCAAGGTGCGGACCCCAGCCGCTTTTCCTGCCTTTTCACGCTGAATGCCGATCACGGCTCCCAGCGTTCCGGCCAGAACTAACCGCAGCAGCATGGTGACTTCGTCTGTCAATTTACTGTTCCCGAGGGAGTCTTCGCCTGCCCGTTCATCCTTACCGCCAGGAGGCGGTTCAAAGCGTTCATGTAAGCCTTGGCCGAAGAGACGATGACGTCGGTATCAGCGCCGCGGCCGGAATATGACACGCCCTCGCTCTCGATGCGGATAAAGACTTCGCCGATGGCGTCGATGCCGGCGGTTATCGAGGTGATTGAAAACTCCGTCAGCCTGTTAGGCACGCCGACCAGGCGGTTGATGGCTTTGTAGACGGCATCCACCGGTCCTGTGCCCAGGGCCGCGTCTTCAAGAACCTTACCGCCGGGCCCGATGAGTCTTACCGCCGCAGTCGGGATGCCCCGGTCGCCGCAGGTTACCTGCAGGCGGTCAAGATGGTAAGCCTCGATGACCGTACGCTGTTCTTCAGCGACCAGCGACTCGATGTCCCGGTCGGTAACCTCTTTTTTCTTATCGGCCAGTTCCTTGAAAGCGGCGAAAGCCCGGTCGAAATCGCATTCCGACAGGTTGTAGCCCAGTTCGGCCAGGCGCTCTTTGAAAGCGTGGCGGCCTGACAACTTGCCCAGCACCAGCGAAGAAGCCGGGACGCCGACCGTTTTGGGATCCATAATCTCATAGGTCTTGGGCATTTTGATGACACCATCCTGGTGGATGCCGGATTGGTGGCGGAAGGCGTTAGCCCCAACCACCGCCTTGTTTGGCTGGACAGGAAAGCCGGTGCGCTGCGATACCAGGCGCGAGGTGGGATAGATCAGTTCGGTATTTATGGAAGTCGTCACGTCATACTGGTCTGGCCTTGTTCTGATGGCCATCACCAGTTCTTCAAGGGCAGCGTTGCCCGCTCGTTCGCCGATGCCGTTCACGGTGCATTCCACCTGGCGGGCACCCCGCCTGACAGCCTCCAGCGAATTGGCGACCGAAAGGCCCAGGTCATCGTGACAATGCACTGAAACAACCGCTTTATCGATGTTGGGAACATTGTTGAAAATACCCTCGATGAGGCTTCCGAACTCGAACGGCATGGCGTAGCCCACGGTATCAGGAATGTTCAGCGTAGTCGCCCCGGCGCCGATGACCGCTTCCAGCAAGGCATGGATAAACTGCGGATCGGATCTGGAGGCATCCATTGGGGAAAACTCGATGTTGGAGCAGTAGCCTTTTGCCCTGGCGACCATATCGCGGGCCAGGCTAAGAACTTCGTCCCGGCTTTTCTTTAGCTGGTGCACCATGTGCACCTCGGAGGAAGAAATGAAAACGTGGATGCGCGGGTCCCGGGCTTTTTGCAGCGCCTCCCAGGCGCGGTCGATGTCTTTGGGATTGGCCCGCGCCAGACCGCAGACGGTACAGCCTCTGACTTCTGAGGCTATGCGTTTGACTGCTTCAAAGTCGCCGAGTGAGGTTACCGGGAAACCGGCCTCGATAATATCCACGCCCAAGGCTTCCAGCGCCCGGGCAATCTCCAGCTTTTCGTGGATGTTGAGGGATGCGCCGGCTGCCTGTTCGCCGTCGCGCAAGGTGGTATCGAAGATTAGTAGCTTATTCATCTGTCCGGGAGACTCCTTATCGTTATTTTAAGATAACGCCTGCCCCTCCTCCTACCAGGAAGAGGGGTTAATAAGGATGAGAATGCTCCCGCCGATGAAATTCACGCGCTTATGTTACCTTATATTTAGCTAGTGTTTCAAACACAGGTTATTTTTTCGGTTTCTTGAGCCAACTCATCATACCGCGCAACTCCTCCCCCACCAGTTCGATGGGGTGGGACGCCTCGATCCTCCGCAGGGCATTGAAGTGCGGCTTACCGGCCTGGTTCTCCAAAATCCATTCGCGGGCGAAGCTGCCGTCCTGGATCTCGGTCAGGATCCGCCACATCTCTTCTTTGGTTTCGTCGGTGACGATCCGCGGACCGCGGCTGTAGTCGCCGTACTCGGCAGTATCAGAGATGGAGTAGCGCATGTAGCGCAGGCCGCCCTGGTAGATGAGGTCGACGATGAGTTTCAGTTCGTGCAGGCATTCGAAATAGGCCACCTCCGGCTGGTAGCCCGCCTCGACCAACGTCTCGAATCCGGCTTTGATCAACGCCGAGGCGCCACCGCAGAGTACTGCCTGCTCGCCGAAGAGATCAGTCTCTGTTTCTTCAGCGAAAGTCGTCTCCAGCACCCCGGCGCGGGCGGCGCCGATGCCGGCGGCATAGGCCAGGGCGGTGGCTTTAGCATTGCCGGTGGCGTCCTGATGGACGGCGACGAGGGCCGGCACACCGGCGCCTTCGGTGTAAACCTGGCGCACCATGTGGCCGGGACCCTTGGGCGCGATCATAGCCACGTCGATATTGTCAGGCGGTAATATCTGGCCGAAGTGGATATTGAAGCCGTGGGCGAACATCAGTGTCATCCCCGGCCGGAGGTGAGGGGCGATGTCCTCACGGTAGACCCTGGCCTGGACCTGGTCCGGGGCCAGCATCATAATGAGATCAGCCTTTTTGGCCATGTCGGCGGTGGCCATAACTTCGAACTTTTCGTCGGCGGCGCGGCAGCATGACGGCGAGCCGGGCACACCGCCGATGATGACCTTGTAGCCCGAATCGCGCAGGTTCTGGGCGTGGGCGTGGCCCTGCGAGCCATAGCCGACGATGCCGATGGTCTTGCCAGGAAGAAGCTTCGGGTTGCAGTCTTTCTCGTAATAAATAGTAGCCATCAATGCTCCTCTTCAATGTGTTATTGGGATAGCAGTGCTTGGATCGGGATCAAACGTCGCCCTCGTCACGGCGGCCGCCCTGGTCGCCGCGGGCCATGGCGATGCGGCCGGTGCGGGAAATCTCCTTGATACCAAAAGACTTCAGGAGGTTGTACAGAGAATCAACCTTTTCCTCGTCGCCGGTGGCTTCGACCATCAATGAGTCGGCTGAAACGTCAACTATCTTGGCACGGAAAATGTCCACGATCTGCATGATCTCCGAGCGGGTTTCCGGCGTCGATTTAACTTTAATGAGGGCCAGTTCCCTGGAGACGATGTTCAAGCCTGAGATGTCCTGCACCCGGATGACATCAACTATCTTTTCCACCTGTTTGCGGATCTGCTCCACCTGAGTGTCGGAGCCCTCGGCGACGATGGTCATGCGGGAAAGGTGCGGCGTCTCTGAGTGACCGACGGCGATGGAGTCAATGTTGAAGCCGCGGCGGCGGAACAGGCTGGCCATACGGTTGAGGACGCCGGGGCGGTCGGCCACCAGGGCGACGATAGTGTGCTTGTTGCTGGCCATCAAGAGGCCTCCTTCCCGGGCTCATGGAGTATCTGGTCGATGCCCGCGCCCGGAGGTACCATGGGGTAAACGTTCTCCTCCGGCTCGACGACGAAGTTGATGATATACGGCCCCTGGGCGGCCATAGCCCTTTCGATAGCCGGGACAACCTCGGTTTTTTGGGTAACGCATTCGGCCGGTATGCTGTAAGCCTGGGAAATGCCGACAAAGTCCGGGCACCACAGCGGCGTGGCCGAGTAGTTGCGCTCGTAGAAAAGCTCCTGCCACTGGCGCACCATGCCCAGGTAGCCATTGTTGATTATGGCAATCTTGACCGGAGCGTTTTCCTGGCGTATGGTACCCAATTCCTGGACGGTCATCTGAAAGCTGCCGTCTCCGGCGATGCACCACACCGTCTGGCCCGGCAGACCTGTCTGGGCGCCAAAGGCGGCCGGCAACTCGAAGCCCATGGTCCCCAAACCACCTGAGGTGATGAAGCTGTTGGGTTTATCATAAAAGAAATGCTGGGCGGCGAACATCTGGTGCTGGCCGACGCCGGTGACCACCGTAGCGTCGCCCTTGGTCGTCTCCCAGATTTTCCGAATGACATACTGCGGCAGGATGGTGGATGACTCCCGGATCTCGAAACCGGAGGGGAACTGCTGTTTCCAGTCGCGGATTTGAGCCAGCCAGTCGTCGTGGCGCTTAGCGGCAATCTCCTTGTTTAGCTCAACAAGCACGGCCTTGACATCGCCGACGATTGGCACGTCCACCTTGACGTTCTTCCCAATTTCAGCCGGGTCGATGTCGACGTGGATGACCTTGGCGTGCGGCGCGAAGGCGGCAATCTTGCCGGTCGCCCGGTCGTCAAAGCGCATGCCGACGGCGATGATCAGGTCGCAGCCGGTGACGGCCATGTTGGCATAGGCCGAGCCGTGCATACCCATCATGCCGAACGACAACTCATGGCTCTCTGGGAAAGCGGAGATGCCCAGCAGCGTGGTGATGACCGGCAGCTGCAGCGCCTCCGCCAGATGCTTCAGTTCCAGGTAAGCGCCGGAGATGCGCACGCCGTGTCCGGCGATGAGTACCGGCTTTTTAGCCTCCGCCAGCAGTTTGGCCGCTTTCTTGATCTGCAGCGGGTTGCCCGCAAGCGTCGGCTTGTAGCCGGGCAGGGTAACCCGGGCCGGGTAGTGAAACTCGGTTACCTCCTGCTGGATGTCGCGCGGGAGATCAATGAGCACCGGGCCGGGACGGCCGGTTCCGGCGATGTAAAACGCTTCTTTGACCGTCCTGGCCAGATCGCCAATGTCCATGACCAGGTAATTGTGCTTGGTGATAGGGATGGTGATGCCGGTGATATCAGCTTCCTGAAAGGCGTCGCGGCCGATCATGGCCCGCGGTACCTGCCCGGTGACTGCTACCATCGGCACCGAATCAATATAGGCGTTGGCCAGTCCGGTGATGAGGTTGGTGGCTCCGGGGCCGGAGGTAGCAAGGCAAACTCCGATCCGTCCGGTAACGCGGGCGTAGGCGTCAGCGGCATGAACGGCGCCTTGCTCGTGGCGGACCAGGATATGGCGCAGTTTGGGGTACTGGGTCAGAGTGTGATACAGCGGCAGCACCTGGCCGCCAGGGTAACCGAAGATGGTGTCTACACCCTCTTTGAGCAGGCTTTCACACAAAATCTGAGCGCCGGTCAGTTTCATAGGCATTCTCCTAGTCGGCGAAGACGGCGCCGCGGGCGGCTGAAGACACCTGGGCGGCATAGCGTTTCAAATAACCCGTTTTGATTTTCGGTTTAAAATGTGGGACTGTGTTCAATCGCCGGGCGATCTCGTCGTCAGGCAACCTGACGTTCAGGCAGTGGCCGGGAATGTTGATGTCTATAATGTCGCCTTCCTCGACGGCGGCGATAGGTCCGGACAGTGCCGCCTCCGGCGCAACATGGCCGATTGAAGCCCCCCGGGTAGCTCCGGAAAACCGACCGTCGGTGATGAGGGCTACCGATTTATCGAGTCCCATACCGGCCAGCATCGAGGTCGGCGTCAGCATTTCTCTCATGCCCGGCCCGCCGCGGGGTCCTTCGTATCGGATGACCACTACGTCACCGGCGTGGATTTTACCGGCCATGATGCCTGCGGTTACCGCTTCTTCAGAATCGAAGACACGGGCTGGTCCGGAATGGACCATCATTTCTTGAGCTACGGCCGAACGCTTGACCACCGCTCCGTCGGGAGCCAAATTACCGAAAAGTATAGCGATGCCGCCTTTTGTTGCATAAGGGCTTGCTGCATGCCGGATGACGGCGCCGTCGCCGAATGGGGCGTCTTCGATGACATCACCGATCGAGCCGCCGCTAACGCTCCTGGCGTCGAGATTCAATCGCGAGGACAATTCTTTCATTACCGCCGGAATGCCACCGGCCAGGTCGAGGTCTTCAATATGGTGTTCTCCTGCCGGCCGGATGCGGCAGAGGCAGGGCGTATGATCTGAAATCTCATTGATCTTCAATAAGGGGAACCCAATGCCTGCCTCGTGAGCGATAGCTTCTAAATGGAGCACCGAGTTGGAACTGCCGCCCAGGGCGACATCGACAACGAAGGCGTTGTGAATAGCCTTGGGCGTGATGACATCACACGGCCGTAGATCCTCGGCAACCAGTCGTAGGATTGTCTCTCCGGCACGGTGGGCTAAAGCGTGCCGCCGTTGATCGACGGCGGGAATGGTGCCGTTGCCCGGCAGACCCATACCCAGCGCCTCGGTGAGACAGTTCATGGTGTTGGCGGTGAACAAGCCGGAGCAGGAACCGCAGCCGGGGCAGGCCGCACCCTCTATCTCTTCCAATTTATCCGCAGTCATGCCGCCCTTGACAAATTGGCCTACTGCTTCGAAAACCGAGTTGAGGTCGACCGCTTTAACCTCGCCATCCACATTGAGGCGCCCGGCCAGCATCGGACCGCCACTGATGAAGACGGCCGGGATATTGAGCCGCACCGCCGCCATGAGCATACCGGGAATGACCTTGTCGCAATTGGGGATAAAAACCAGTCCGTCGAAGGCATGGGCTTCGGCCATTACCTCCACGGTATCGGCTATCAGTTCCCGGGATGCCAACGAGTATTTCATACCGCTATGATTCATCGCCAGGCCGTCGCAGACGGCGATGGTGTTGAATTCGAAAGGCACGCCGCCGGCCTGGCGGACTCCGGCTCTGACCGCTTCGCCGATGCCGCGCAGATGCTGGTGACCAGGCACCACATCAGTGAAGCTGTTGACCACACCGATGAAGGGTTTGTTGAAATCAGCAGGACTTACGCCCAGGGAGCGCAACAGAGCGCGGTGGGGGGCTCGTTCGGCGCCTTTTTTAATTGAATCGCTTCTCATACGGACCTAACTAAAATCCGTCCGCAAAGGGACGGATGGGTAGTAGCGCCTAAACATAGCACAGGCGATGTATTAATTCAAGATTTCACGATTGGCAACCCGATTTCAACAGCCGCAGCCGGATATCTTGGCCACCCGCCTTTGGTGCCTGCCGCCTTCGAATTCCGTTTTCATGAAAATCTCTAGAACTTCCAGGTTAAGGTCATCGCCATTTATCTCGCCCAGGCACAGGATATTCGCGTCGTTGTGTTTCCTGGTCAGAGCGGCGAACTCCGGCAGGTAAACCAGCGCGGCGCGGATCTCCGGAAGTTTGTTGGCTGCCATGCTCATGCCGATACCGGTACCGCAGATAAGAATACCTCGTTTGGCATCCCCGCGGGCAACTGCTCTGGCGACTTTCATCGCATAGTCAGGGTAATCCGCCGATTCTTCACCGTAAGCGCCGAAGTCCTCGACCTCGTGGTCATTATTTTTCAGCCACTCAATGATCTTGAGCTTCAATTTATAACCGCGGTGGTCGTTACCGACTGCAATCTTCATTCATGGCCTCGATTATTTAAAATAGTACGCTTCCAGCTCCGCCCGGGGTACGGCACCCTCTCTGACGATGACGGGATACGGCCCGGTGAGGTCAACAATGGTGGACTCCACACCCCCGGGACACCTCCCACCATCCAGTACCATATCTACCCGGTTGCCGATCTGTGCGCGTACTTCATCGGCGTTACAGACGCTGCCCCGCCCGGAGACGTTGGCGCTGGTGCCGGTCAGGGGCGCCCCTACCGCTTTAATGACATACAGAGTCAAGGTATGGCCAGGGATGCGTACGGCGACACTTTCTCGCCCGCCCGTGACGATGCCAGGTACAAGCGGTTTTTTCGGCAGGATAAGGGTCAGGCCGCCGGGCATAAAACGACGGGTCAGCAGTTCCGCCAGAGGGTTCATCTCCGCCACCTGCCGCATCTGAATTGAATCAGCCACCAGCACCGGCAGTGCCTTGGTCGTCGCCCGGCCTTTAATATCAAAGATGCGTCCTATGGCGTCAACGTGCTCGAGACTGGCAGCCAGGCAATAAACGGTATCGGTAGGCAAGGCGGCAACGCCGCCATTTCTGATCACATCTATGGCTTTGTTAAGGTCGCGGGAAAATGGCTTCGTGGGGTCGGCGGAAGTCAAATTGTTATGTCTACTTAATCGAAAATTCTTGACGCTAGTATAGCAGAATGATAATCTGTAACACTACCGCAATGACCGAATCAAAAGAAAGCCCCATTTTATCCGAAACCCACCGCGTCGCAACTTCCGGTGACATCGAGGTTGCCACTTATCTGGAAATCGCCAAGCAGGCTCTTGAAAAACCTTCGGCAGGAGAAGCGGTGTCAGGCGCTTCCCGCGAATCAATAGTCATTTTCGACTTTGGATCTCAGTACAGTTTGCTCATCGCCCGGCGTATCCGTGAACTCCACGTTTATTGCGAACTGGTACCTCACGATACCCCATGGGATAAGATCGCCCACTTGAACCCCAGAGGGTTTATCCTGTCAGGAGGTCCGGCCTCGGTCTACGCTTCCGGTGCGCCGATGGCGCCGGCCTACATCTATGAGTCCAAGCTGCCCGTCCTGGGAATCTGCTACGGCATGCAGTTGATCACCCAGCAACTTGGCGGCACGGTCGCCCGGGGCCAGGCCAGGGAGTACGGTCATGCCATACTTCACCTTTCCGATTTGACTTCCCCGCTTTTCAAAGATATCCCTGAGTCTGCCGCCGCCTGGATGAGCCACGGCGATCGGGTGGAGCGCTTACCCGCCGGCTTCCACTCGCTGGCCTACACCGAGAATTCGCCGCTGGCGGTCATGGGCAACGACAAAAACATCTTCGGCTTGCAGTTCCACCCTGAGGTTGCCCACACCCCATACGGAAGGACACTTCTCAAAAACTTCGTCCTCAGTATCTGCGGCTGCCAGGCCTCCTGGACGCCGGGGCACTTCATCACTGAGAGTATCGAGAGTATCAGCGCCCAGGTTGGCGACGGCAAGGTCATCGCCGCGCTGTCCGGCGGAGTCGATTCAGCAATCGTGGCTACTCTGATCCACCGGGCTGTCGGCGACCAGCTTACCTGCATCTTCGTCAACAACGGCTTGCTTCGCCGCGAAGAGGCCGAACGCACCCTAAAGGTTTTCAAACAGAACCTGGGAATGAATATCATCTACATCGAGGCCACCGACCGTTTTCTGGACCGCCTGGCCGGGGTCACCGACCCTGAGCAGAAACGGAAGGCTATCGGCGTGGAGTTCATCCGGGTTTTCGAGGAAGAAGCCCTTAAGCTGGGCAAAGTGGATTTCCTGGCCCAGGGCACTCTCTATCCCGATGTCATCGAAAGCATCTCGTCGGTTTCCTCGGCATCAGCCAAGATTAAAAGCCATCATAACGTCGGCGGCCTGCCGGCTAACATGGCTCTTAAACTGCTGGAACCGGTGCGCTATCTCTTCAAGGACGAGGTCCGGCAGGTGGGCATTGAACTTGGACTGCCCGAAGAGATGGTTTGGCGCCAGCCGTTCCCAGGCCCGGGACTGGCCATCCGCGTGATCGGCGAGGTGACCCGCGAGAAACTGGAGATGCTCAGAGCCTCCGACTGGATCGTAATGCACGAGATAAAAAAGGCGGGGCTGTACCGCCAATTATGGCAGAGTTTCGCCATCATCACCGACGTCCGAAGCGTCGGCGTCATGGGCGACTTCCGCACTTACGGCCACTTGGTGGCTATCCGGGCTGTTACTTCAGATGACGCTATGACCGCCGACTGGGCACGACTGCCGTACGACCTGCTCGCCCGCATCAGCAACCGCATCGTCAACGAGGTCTCCGGCGTTAACCGGGTGGTCTATGACATCACCTCCAAACCGCCCGGCACCATCGAATGGGAATAAAGCTCCGGGAGGAGATTGAAATGGGATTTTTTAGCAAACGTAAGATTCAAGGCGACGAACTGCTGAACTACCTCGATTTTCTTGGAGAAGAATGGAAGTTCAGGGCTTTTCAAGAAAAGGAAGCCAGCGCATACACTGACGCTCTGACCCGGTTCGATCCCAAAGCCGCCGCTAAGAATGCCGATGCATATGCTGAGCTGGCGGGTGCTGCCAGCCGGCTGGCGCAGTCGGCGGCGGAGCTGGTTCGCCGTAAGGACGCCTTGAAGACTGTACCGGACAAGGCGACTTCCTGTTATTTTGCTTGGCACGCCGCTTATACAGACTATCTGGCCTGGGCGCTTGCCCAAGCTGACACCATAGAAGACAAAATGGCCGGCAATCCCACCGACGCTGCCGCTTTAAAGGAACTCCAGCAGAAAAGTGAACAATCCCGCACGGAAGCCGAAACTGAGGAGCAAAAACTACTGAAACAGCTGGACCTTTCCCAGGCGGATATCGAACAACTTCATGACCGCGCCAGCCAGGCGGCAGCCCAAGACACTTGGCGGCCCCGCGTCATCACCCGCAAACCCAAGCGGTAATTTTTCACCCCACCTTCTTGAGATCTTAAGGAGACTGCGCTGAAAGCACTGGTCATCGGCAGCGGCGGGCGTGAGCACGCCATAATCTGGAAATTAAAGCAGAGCCCGAGAGTCGAAGCGGTTTTTGCCGCCCCCGGCAACGGCGGCACGGCGAATATCGCCAAGAACCTGGACATCAATCCTGCCGATGTCACTAGGCTGCTGGATGCCGTACGCACCTTGGGCATTGACCTGGTTGTCATCGGTCCGGAGGGACCGTTGGCTGCCGGCCTAGCCGACGAATTCCAGTCCCGGCTGATTCCGGTCTTCGGGCCGTCGCGGGCGGCGGCGCAACTTGAATCGTCAAAAACCTTTGCCCGCAACCTGATGGAAAAATACGCCATCCCATGCGCCAGGGGCAAGTCCTTCACCAGCTTTCCAGAAGCCAAGGCTTATTTAAAAGACCAGTCTGCCCCGCTGGTGGTTAAGGCCGACGGTTTGGCCGCTGGTAAAGGCGTATCAGTTTGTGTGACGCTGGCCGAAGCCGAAACCGCCCTCCAGAAAATGATGGAGCAGAAGGTTTTCGGCGCTGCCGGAAACCGGGTGATCATCGAAGAATGTTTAATCGGCCAAGAGATGAGTTACCTTGCCTTCACCGACGGCAAGACCGTCGTTCCCATGCCTCCGGCCTGCGACTACAAACGCGTTTACGAAGACAATGCCGGACCCAACACCGGCGGCATGGGCGCCTACTCACCGCCGCCCTTCTTCGATAACAGGATGGGAGCCAGACTCGACGCCACAGTTATGCAGCCCATCGTCCGGGCGCTGGCCGAAGAGGGCATCCGCTACCGCGGCGTCATTTATGCCGGGCTGATGCTGACTGATGACGGGCCGAAGGTACTTGAATTCAACGCCCGGTTCGGCGACCCGGAGACCCAGGTAATTCTGCCGCAACTGAAGACCGACCTGGTGGACATTATGCTGGCGGTTATTGAGGATTCACTGGATAAAATCACTGTTGAATGGGAAAAGAAATCCTGCGTCACGGTGGTAATAGCTTCCGGTGGCTACCCGGAAGAATATAAAAAAGGATTACCCATTTCAGGTCTGGATGCCATGGACGCCGAAGTAACGGTTTTTCATGCCGGAACACTGGCTGCCGACGAAAAAACGATCACCTCGGGCGGCCGTGTCCTTTCGGTAACCGCCTGCGGCGACGACTTCGTTCAAGCCCGGGACCTCGTCTATGATAATATTAGCCGCATATCGTTCGAAGGCGCCCACTTCAGGCGTGACATTGCCCTGTTCGGAGAATAGTGGTTTAAGTACAGGCAGTCAATAAAAATAGCTATTATTGAACCAAAACCAACAGGAGGCTTCGCATGCCTAAAGCAGCCGTGATCATGGGATCTTCATCGGACATGGAAATCATGAAAAGCGCCGCCGAGGTGCTTGGGAGCATGAGCATTGACCATAAAGTTTTTGTGATGTCGGCCCACCGCCAGCCGGAGAAGGTTCACGCGTTCTGCACCGCAGCCCGTGCAGAGGGCTACGAAGTCATCATCGCCGGCGCCGGCGCCGCCGCCCACCTGCCCGGCGTCATCGCTTCATGGACGACGCTGCCGGTCATCGGCGTGCCGATACCTTCGAGCGCTCTGAACGGCGTTGATTCGCTTTACGCGATCGTCCAGATGCCGGCCGGGGTGCCGGTGGCCACCATGGCTATCGGTTCGGCCGGGGCAAAGAATGCCGCGTACTTCGCCGCCCAGATGCTCGGCCTGAAATACCCGGAGATTGCCAGTGCCTACGAACACTTCCGCTCCGGATTAAAGAGCAGTTAACCAATTATTCTTCTCTCGGGCATGCGGTGAATCTGAAGGTTTATACTACTAATTCACAGGACAGGAAACAACCATGATCGAACGTTACAGCAGATCCCAGATGAAAAAGGTTTGGAACGACGAGAACAAGTTCGCCAAGTGGCTGGAGGTTGAGATCGCTGTTTGCGAAGCCTGGGTAAAAGAAGGCGTCGTCCCGCGGGAAGCACTGCCCAAGATCAAGATGGCCCGCCTCAACCTAAAGCGCATGGAAGCCCTGCTTAAGGAAACCCACCACGATATGACCGCTTTCCTCGGCGCCGTGGCTGATAGCCTCGGCGAGGAGTCCCGCTTCATTCACCTAGGATTGACTTCGTCGGATGTGATGGACACGGCCACCAGCCTGCAACTGGTGGAAGCCTCGGCGATACTGGCTGATGATGTGAAAGACCTCATCGCCGCGCTGGGCAAGCGCGCGCTGGAGCATAAATACACCGTCATGGCCGGCCGCACCCACGGCGTCCACGCCGAGCCGATTACCTTCGGCCTTAAGCTGGCGCTTTGGATGGAAGAGATGCAGCGTAACCGCGCCCGGTTGGCCGAAGCGGCCAAGATCATCGCCGTAGGCAAGATGTCCGGCGCCGTCGGCACCTACGCCACCGTGCCACCGGAAGTCGAGGAATTCGCTTGCGAAAAGCTGGGCTTGATGCCGGCACCGGTGAGTAACCAGGTCATTCAGCGCGACCGCCACGCCCAGTTCATGACCACACTGGCCATCATCGGCGGCTCACTCGAGAAATTCGCCACCGAGATCCGCGCCCTGCAGAAGACCGAGGTGCGCGAGGCCGAGGAACCCTTCGGCGCCGGCCAGACCGGCTCCTCCGCCATGCCCCACAAGCGCAACCCGGAGTTGTGCGAGCGGGTCACCGGCATCGCCCGGCTGCTCCGGGGCTACGCCGTGACCTCATTGGAGAATATCGCCCTGTGGCACGAGCGGGACATCTCGCACTCGTCGACGGAGCGTGTCATCCTGCCCGACGCCTGCTTGGTACTCGATTATGCGCTCAGTATCTTCACTTCGGTCGTCAAGGGCATGACCGTCTTCCCCCAGCGTATGCGCCAGAATATGGACCTGACCCGCGGCCTGCTGTTCTCCCAGCGGGTGCTCCTGGCGCTCATCGACAAAGGCCTGTCGCGCCAGGCGGCCTACAAGCTGGTGCAAAGGAACGCTATGGCCACCTGGGGCGGCGACGGCAACTTCTTCGACCTGTTGAAGGCCGACGCCGAGGTCGCCGCCGTGCTACCGCCGGAGGAACTGGAGAAGGTCTTCGACTACAAGTTCTACACCCGCCATGTCGACGACATCTTCAAGAGGCTGGGCCTGACAGCCGCCCAGTGGAAGTCCCGCGCCGAGACCGGTCCGGAGAAACTCTCGCCGCAGTCACTGTAAGGCACGATACATCGCGCCCGGAACCGTAGGGACATAGCGCGCTGTGTCCCATCGCTATAATTGACATCGAGGTGTTTACATGACCGAAAAACAGGTTGTCCTGAAAACCGACCTGCCCCTAAAACGCTTCATCTCCGGTAAGGTCCGCGACACCTATGACCTCGGCGAGTACCTGCTCATCGTCGTCAGCGACCGCATTTCGGCCTTCGACGTGGTGCTGCCGGCCGGCATCCCAGACAAGGGCCGCGTGCTGAACCTCATCTCTGCCTTCTGGTTCGAGAAGACCAGAAACATCATCCCCAACCACGTCGTCGCTGTTATCGAGGACGTGAAGCAGCTAGATGCGTTCATCCCGGAGAAACAGCGCTTCGACTACCCGAAATACCTCGAAGGCCGGTCGATGGTGGTCAAAAAGGTCAAGCGGCTGCCGGTGGAGTGTGTCGTCCGCGGTTACCTGGCCGGTTCCGGCTGGGCCGAATACAAGAAGAAGCAGTCGGTCTGCGGTGTGCCGCTGCCCGCCGGCCTGCGCCAGAGCGAGATACTGGCGGAACCGGTGTTCACCCCGACCACCAAAGGCGACAACACCCACGATCTGCCGATGACCTATGAGGAAGTCGAAACAGCCATGGGCAAAGACCTGGCGTTGAAGCTGAAGACGATGAGCATCGCCCTCTATGCCTACGCCCGCGACTTCGCCCGCCACCACGGCATCATCATCGCCGACACCAAGTTCGAGTTCGGCCTGGACGGCGATAAGCTGATACTGATCGACGAAGCGCTGACCCCGGACTCATCCCGCTTCTGGGATGAGAAGCTCTATAAGGTCGGCGAGCCGCAGGACTCCTACGATAAGCAGCCCCTGCGCGACTGGCTGGAGCAATCCGGCTGGAACAAGGAGCCTCCTGCCCCAGCGCTGCCGGTTGAGGTCATCGAATCCACGCGGCGGCGCTACGTTCATGCATATGAAGTGTTGACAAGCAAGAAGCTGCCTTAAACTACTCCACCCACTCCTTGGTGCTCGGCACCCGGTCCGCAATCCGCGGGTCAATGCGGGTAGCCTTGTCCAGCGCCCGGCCCAGGGCTTTAAACACCGCCTCAACCTTGTGGTGATCGTTGGTTCCGTAAGCGATACCGGCGTGTAGATTCAACCGCCCCTCCGCGGCAAAGCTCTCCAGGAAGTGGCGAACCATGTCGGCCGGGAAGCCGGCCAGGTCGTTGTTCTCGAACTCCATATTCAGGACCGAATAGCCGCGTCCGCCCAGGTCAACAGCCACAGCGGCCAAGGTCTCATCCATAGGCACTGTGGCCTCAGCGATACGCACCAGTCCTTTTTTTTCTCCCAGCGCTTCATTGAACGCCTTGCCCAGAGCAATGCCGACGTCCTCAACCAGGTGGTGCAAGTCATCGCCCGTGGCCGATACCTTTATGTCAAATACACCGTGGCGGGCGATCTGTGACAGCATATGGTCGAACAGCCTCACCCCGGTGCGCATTTCATCTTTACCGTTGCCGTCAATATCGACGAAGACTGAAATGGTCGTCTCCTTGGTTTCCCGTTTGACCGTGGCTTTGCGTTCTGTCATGTTATCTCCCCAATTTTTCGGAGTTGGGCAATCAACCGATCGGTATCCCCAGGTCGGCCGATGGAAAAGCGAAGGCAATTTTCCATCTGCGGCGAGTTGAAGTAGCGTACCAGTATGCCACGCCGTTCCAGTACGCGCTGGATCTGAGCAGCGTCCTTATCTTTAATTTTACACAGGATGAAGTTGGCCGCCGAAGGGTAAGGCTTGAGGTACTCTATCCCCCCTAACGCCTGGAACAACCGTTCCCGCTCCGAAACGATTAACCTCACATTGCCTATAAGGTAATCAATATCCTTGAGCGATTCCCTGGCGGCGACGACCGCCGCGGTATTTACGCAGTACGGGTCTTTGACGGCATCCAAACGCGTCGCTACATCCTCGGGAAACAACCCGTAGCCGACGCGCAATCCGGCCAGCCCGGCCCATTTGCTGAAGGTCCGCAATACCATCAGGTTGGGGTATTTTCCGATTTCTGGTGCCATTGTCTGGCCGGTGAATTCGTAATAAGCCTCGTCGACGACCACCGGAAGACCGGTCTCCAGTATTTTCTCAATTGTCCTTTTGGAGACCTGGGTGCCGGTGGGGTTGTTGGGCATGGCGATAAAGATGAGTTTGGTCTTGTTCGAAACCGCACTTAACAGTTTTTCAGGGGTGAAGTTAAAGTCCCGGTCCCGGGGCACGCCAATGAATATACCGGCAGACAGTTCGGTGAAAAATTTATACATGGCAAAGGTTGGCGTGGCTGTCAGCACCTCGTCGCCGGGGCTGACAAACAGCCGTATAAGTAGATCAATGAGCTGGTCGGAGCCCGATCCTGCGACGATTCTATCGGCAGGAACGCCAGTGTAACCGGCTAGCGCCTTCCGCAGCTCCGTCTGGCAGGAATCCGGATAAATATGGGCGTCATTGAAAGACGCAAAGGCAGCTCTCACCCGAGGCGACGGACCGTAAACGTTTTCATTGGCATCTAGCTTGCAGATGCCCAGCGCCCGTGTCATGTCGTCCAGCGCCTCCGGTGACTTGCAGGCGGCGTAGCCGGCAAACCTGTCCAGTTCCGGACGCATAAACTTTTTCAAATCCATCTCTTTTGCAATTGCGAGTCCCCTAGGAAGGACGACGCCATCTCCCTTGATCGTTCTTAGGTTCGTTCCATCCGCAGCCTGAGGGCTCGTTCGTGGGCGGTCAGCCCCTCAGCCGCGGCAATTGTCGCCGCCTGAGGCCCGAGGCTCTTCACCATGTACTCATCCACCCGGACAACGTCGATTATCTTGATGAAATCGAGCACGTTGAGTGGAGATGAGAATCGCGCCGTTCCCGAGGTCGGCAGCACGTGGCTCGGTCCGGCGATGTAGTCGCCGAAGGCCACCGTCGCCCGGGGCCCGGTAAAGACGCAGCCGGCATTTTCTATCTTGGATAATAAGGCTTCCGAGTCCACAGTCAGTAAAAGCAGGTGCTCCGGAGCATACATATTGGACAATTCCACTGCTTCTTCCAGGCCGTCAACCACGGCGACGCAGGACATATTTGACAGGCTCTGGTGAATGACGAACTGGCGCGACATACTCTCGACGACACGATTCAGCTCGTCGGTTACGGCTTTAGCCACCCGCTCTGAGGTGGTCACCAGCACCGTCGTCGCCAAAGGGTCGTGCTCCGCCTGGGCCATCATGTCGGCGGCAATATACTCCGGATTGGCGGAATCGTCAGCGATGATAAGTACCTCGCTCGGCCCTTGCAGCCCGTCAATAGCAACCATGCCGTAAAGCAACCGCTTGGCTACGGTCACAAAAATGCTGCCCGGTCCGCAGATTTTATCGACTTTGGGTACCGTTTTGGTACCCACTGCCAGCGCGGCGACGGCTTGCGCTCCGCCGATGCGGAAGACGCGGTCCACACCAGCCAATTTAGCCGCAGCCAGCGTCGGCGCCGGCACTTTGCCGTCTTTGCCTGGCGGTGTTACCAGACAGACCTCAGCAACGCCAGCCACCCGCGCCGGTATGGCCGTCATCAGGACGCTCGAAGGATAGAAGGCGGTGCCGCCCGGAGCGTAGCAGCCGACGCGCTCCAGAGGACGGTAGATCTGTTCCATGGACATCTGGTTGAAACCGGAAATTAGAGCCTCGCGCTGACGCTGGTGAAAATCCTTGACCCGGCCGGCGGCCAATTCCAGGGCATTTAGAAGAGACTTGTCGACCGATGCAGCCGCAGCATTGATCTCTGCCAGGGGTACCTCGATATCATTAATCTCGGCTTTGTCATATTCTTTGGTGAGGCGCCTGAGGGCATCGTCGCCGTTCTCCCAGACATCAGTTATGATGGCCTGGATCATGCCCTCAAGGTCGTGTATCTGGTAGCGGAGCGACAGTGTACGACGTGTCGCCTCGGAGACGAATCCTCCATGGACTCGGCGTCGTAAAATCTTGGCTGCAGCTCTGAATCCTCTTACCGTTTCCACGCGAAACTCCAGCCCCCCTGACTATCGACAGGATGGGAATTGAGGTCCACAGTGACGGGGCGGCAGTGGGATACTTGAATATCAAGATTGAAATTCGGCATTGGTGTTATTTGGCCTGGTCAAGCGCCTTTCCCAATCTTTCCACCAGAGCCTCCATTCTCTTCCGCTTCACCGGATTGTCCGCCGCCCGGGTATTGCCGATGACGCAAGCGGTGGACTCGAACAGCGTGTCTATGATGCGCAGATTGTGCCGGGCAATGGTGCCGCCGGTCTCGGTATTTTCAATTAGAAGGTCAGCGTCCTCCGGCAAATAGGCCTCGGTCGAACCCCATGTAGGCGCGATGCGGTAGCGGCCGAAGTGGTTGTTGCGGGCGTACTCGTCAGCGATGTTGATATATTCTGAAGCGACCCGCAGATTGCGGTTCCGGAAATACTCCTTAAGCTCCACCGCATTAGTCACCGGCACCTCGTTAGCCACAACAGCGACAATGCGCACCCAACCATATTTCAGGTCAAGCAAGCGTTTGACTGGGGAGGCCGGGAACTGGTGCAAATGGTCGGTCAGCCAATCCCAGCCGGTGATGGCCAGGTCAAAGTTGCCGTTAGCCACTTGGATGGGCATATCCTGCGGCCGTATCGTTTTAATAGCAAAACCCTCCAGGTCGCTTTTAGGCCGCCGGAAGCCGCGGTCTGATGGATAGTCTTCGATGCCAATACCGGCGGCGTCGAGAATTTTCCTCACGTGCGGCTGTTGATGGCCATCGGGCAGTGCCAGCCGAACGACATCAGGGGCGTACTCGTGATAGGCCTCGAGAGCTGCCACCGTTTTCGGCGGCGCATCTTCGTTAAACTCTACTGCTGGCGGCAGGTTAGCCAGAATCGACGAGATAGCCGCCGAGAGGTCTTTGGAGGCCAGGCTTTCGCGGTTGGCTATTAGAACAGCCTTGAAGTCGAGAACTTTCGACAGAACTTTGAGACCTTTTAATACGAGTTCGCCCGCGCTCTTGCGCGGCAGGATGACCACCTCGGCAGTCTCCGGCGGGTAAGCCTCGGCAGAGCCCCAGAGGGGGTACACGGCGTAATTTTTGAGGCGGAGCTGGATAGCCAGCTGCTCAGCCAGGTTAGGGTATTCCGAAGCCAGGCGTACCTTGTCGGCGCGCCTTGACAGGTCGGCCAGCGAGGTGACGCCGTCGCCCGCCGCTGAAGCCGCGTAGAGGGCGCCGTGGCCGTAGCCCAGCACTCTCACCTTCACCAGCGACGATAGGCGATAGCGGGAAACAAGTTCCTCCACCCAGTCAGCGCCGCAGATACCAAGATCGTAGTTGCCGATTGCCACCTGGATGGGGATGTCCTTTTCATGGAGCATTTTAGCCGACAGCTCCGGGAATTTGGCGCTGGTCAGCCGGTACAGCCGGGCTTTGGGCTGGTAGTCATTGAGCTGCCAGCCGGCACGGTCGAGGAGTGCCGCCGTATCCGAAAGCAGGCGGCCTTTGGGCAAGGCGACTCTCATTCTTCAGAGGCCTCCCCGCCCAGCATCTCAACCAGTTCTTCGACTGTCTCGAACTCGAACTCCTCGTCTGTTTCAGTATCGGACAACACCAGCAAGCCGTCTTCTGTGATGTTGAGAACCCAGTCATAGTCCATAACGTCTGGGTCGCCAAGTTTGATCTCGGCGGTGTAATCGGCGTCCCGAAGATCAGTGGCCACGGCGAAAGCACGTGCCTCGTCGCCAGGCTGGAAGTTGACCAAAAAGCGGTCTGGTTCTTCCATCTCATACTCGGCCATATCAATGAACTTCATCAGCTCGTCCAGGTACAGGGCGAAGCCGGCCGCCGCCCTGGAAGGGCCGCCCATCAGGGCGATGAGGTTGTCATAGCGGCCGCCGCCGCCGACCGTAGCCCCATTAACCGAAAGGTGGAAGATAACGCCGGTGTAGTATTCAAAGCCGCGGCCGGAGGCCAGGTCGATCTCGTAGGGCACACCGACGTCGTCGAGTGTATCGAGTGTGGCGGCGAAGTCGCCTGCCGCTGCCTCCAACTCCACGGAGTAGCCGAAGAGGGACCTGAGATTGGAGAGGTAGTTGGATGAAGTCCCGGTTACACCAAGGAGAGTCTTAAGGCCGGCTAGAAGCTCCGGATTGGACTCGGCCAGCCGGCTCATCACCGACTCGTTGCCGTCGAGGATATCATCGAACAATTTGTGGCGAGCCTCCGGCGACGGTTCGAGCTGGGCCAAGACCGCCTGGATGACCCCGGAATGGGAGATTTTTATACGGCCCTCAAGGCCGAGCAGTTCCAGAGTCTCAAGAGCCATGCGGGCGAGTTCGGCATCGGCCAGAGGGCCGCTGCCGCCGATCAGTTCCGCGCCGCACTGCCAGCGCTCTCGGCCGCTGCCCGGCTTCTCCTCAAAGAGGAAAGTGTTTACCACATAGAAGAGCCTGGCGACTTCGCGGTCGGTCAGGGAATCGGTGTACAGGCGGGCGATGGGGATAGTGCCGTCCGGCCGCATAACCACGCGCTCGCCGCTCCAGCCGTCCCAATCCAGGAAGGAGAACACCTGCCCCAGCATACCGGGGGTCAGCGTGCCGGTGGCGGTGAACAGGTGCAGGTACTCCAGGGTGGGAGTGCGCACCTCTTCGTAGCCCCATTTGAGCGCAGTATCAATAAAGACGGATTCCGCCAGGCGGAATTTCAGCATTTGTTCGGGGATCAGGTCGCGGCAGCCGCGACACCTCTCTTGAGTCATGATTTCTCCTATACTGCTTTTGTTGGACACGGAGATTGTACACCAGGGGCATATTACGTTCAAATCTGGCCGTCTGACGGGTTGGTTTTTGTTTGCCGGCGAAGTAAGCACTTTTTCCCGAAACGATGTAAAAATCACGCGATGGGCTGAACGTGTGAAACGATTGTCGTTTGGTTTGGGAACAAATGGGGTTTCACAGCGCCCGAGGCGTATTGACCAACCGTTTCAGAACCGACCTGGTTCATGACCGAAGCGAACAAAGCCGGGGGCAGCAGGGACGGATTAAGAAGCAAGACGGCCTCCGCATTCAGAGAGGACAAACGTACTCATTTGGTTCATGCTGAGCATTATAGCACACCCGTTCCCCATGGCTGTCAAGTGAATTTTGTCGTTTTTGGCGGGTCGGAAAAAATATATCGGTCGGCAGGATGATCAGCCGACGCTCAGGCGGCCGGCAGTTATCGTATCAGGTGGGAAAGTGGGGCTAATCCCACATGATGCTTTATCCCACCAGATGTTCAAGCAGAGGCATTATGTTCTGAAGATAGCCTGTTGCGCCCCGTGTTATAATCAAAAGGCACCTGTCAAGGAGGCTACCGATGAATATCGCCGGCATCCTGCTGATCGCTCTGGCTATCGCCTTTTTTATCGTCGAATTCTTCACCTCCGGCTACGCCCTGTTCGCCGCCGCGGGATTGCTCTCCCTGATCCTCGGCCTGGTGTTAATTTTTGATTTCGCTGTCCCGCCATGGGTTACCGTCACCCTGCTCATCCTGATACTGGGCCTGTCGGTGACCGCTGTCATCCTTATCTGGCGCCGGGTCGCTGAAGCCCAAAAACAGAAGGTTGCCACCGGGCATGAGGAACTGATAGGTCAAAAAGCCCGGGTTCATGCCGCCCTGCAACCAGCCGGTAAAGTCTTTATCCAGGGAGAAATCTGGTCGGCGGAACTGGCCTCAGGCCAGGCCGAGATCGGTGAAGAGGTTACTGTCACTGGCGTAAAAGGCCTGAAATTGTTCGTAACGAAAAACGCGCGAGGAGAACAATAAATGGAAGCGGCTCTTGAAGCTCTGGTACCATGGCTCATTTTCCTGCTCTTCCTGGTGATTATCCTGGCCCTTTCAGTCAGGGTTGTCTCTGAATATGAACGGGGCGTCATCTTCCGGTTGGGCCGTCTGGTGGGCGCCAAAGGTCCGGGCATTTTTTTCCTAATCCCTTTCATTGACCGCATGGTCAAAATGGACCTGCGCGTCGTGACCATGGACGTGCCGGCTCAGGAGGTCATCACCCGGGATAACGTCACCGTCCGCGTCAACGCCGTCATCTACTTCCGCGTCGTCGATCCGCAGGCGGCGGTCGTCAAAGTCCTCGATCACATCCGGGCGACGTCCCAGATTTCGCAAACCACGCTCAGGAATGTTCTGGGTCAATCGGAACTTGACGAACTCCTGGCCAACCGGGAGAAGCTGAACGACGTCATCCAGGACATCATTGACAAGCAAACCGATCCCTGGGGCATCAAGGTTTCGACAGTCGAGATAAAAGAAGTGGAACTGCCTGAGACGATGCGCCGGTCGATGGCCGCCCAGGCCGAAGCCGAACGCGAGCGCCGGGCTAAAATCATCCATGCCCAGGGCGAGTTCGAAGCCTCAACCAAACTTGCTCAGGCGGCCGACATCATCGCCAAAGAACCGGTCACGCTTCAACTGCGGTATCTGCAGACGCTGACCGAGATCGCTTCCGAGCGCAATTCGACGGTGATCTTCCCCATCCCCATCGACCTCATCAGCATGTTCATGAAGGGATTTATCAAAGACAAGTAACGCATCGGAAAAGCCGGTCCCCGATGAATGGCCGGCCATTCCAGGCTTAACTCAGCGTCACATCACCGGCGACGACGACATATTCGGCGCCGTCGTCTCCAAGGATGACCAAAGCGCCGTCGGCGGTCACTTCAGCGGCGACTCCCTCGACGGCCGCTCCGGCGCCGCTGGCGGTCACCCGGCGCCCCAGGGTTATCAGGCGGGCGCGCCAGAGATTACGAAGGGCCGCCGGGTCGAAAGCGGTATAAAAAACGGCTATTTCATCGACAATCGCCCGCAGCAGCCGCGGCGTGTCGATTTTTCGGCCTGACTCCGCCGACATGCTGGTGGCGAGGCCGGCTATATCCGGCCAACCGGCCATATCCATGTTAACGTTCACGCCGATGCCGACGACCGCGTAGGTCTTGCCCCTGGCGGTTCCGCTCTCAACCAGTATCCCGGCGACTTTCCGGCCGTCAATGAGAATGTCATTGGGCCACTTTATATCGGCTTTCAACAGCGCGACCGCCTCTATGGCCTCGGCGGCCGCCAGTCCGGCCAGCATGGTGAGGTAGGGCAGCTTATCCGCTGACGGGTAGAGCAGCAGCGACACCGACAGCGAACCGGCCGGCGAAACCCAGGCGCGGGACAACCGGCCGCGGCCTTCAGTCTGTTCCGCAGCCACCACCAGGGTGCCTTCCGGCGCCCCTTTGTGCGCCAACTCTCTGGCCCGGTCCATGGTGGAGCCGATGCGTTCGTAGGTAAGTATGTGCTTGTCCCAGAGGCATCCGGAAAGGGCGTCTTCTACGCTGCGATAGTCGAGATTGTTCATGGTTGAAAGTATAGCATCGGCCATGTTCTCGCGGTCAAAGTCTAGAGTTAATTGTTCTTACAGTGAAGCAAGGTAACAAGCTAAAAAGGTAGCAAGAACAATCCCCGCCAAACACACAACATCGGTGAACAATAAATCAAAAACAGAACGAGCCTTAAATCCATCCCATTTGTGGATTCTATCGTCTACAAATTTAGGCCAAAACTTGATTGTTACAAATTGACGGCTATCAGCGTCATTAAGGTTTAATTGCCCACTCTCAATTTCATTAACAAGTTCCATTAACGCGGCAATAGTTTTTGCGGAAACATGACGCGACCTAAATTGCATTGTCACAAAAACGGATGCAAGCAATAATGCAAGAATAAAACAACAGGGGTTTCTCAAGAAGCTTAAATTATGTTCACCAATATAATTTCCAGCAACGAGGATTGAAGGTATGTATAACGCAGTCACCACCCAAGACATCGTTTCTTTGTGATTATGATAAGCTGTCTGGGATTCGATTTCGCTTTGAAACCACTGAATGTATCTATCATTCAATACCTGATGTGGATTTTGTGGTGGGTTGATACTGATAGAAAACAAACTCATGTACGAATTATAACACAGCCAAAATTATTTCTTAACCTCCCCTAATTAAGGTTTAAGTTAAAGTCGGATATCATATTGTCATGCAAACAGAGTTTTACGACCCCAAGGCCTAGAAGATTAACGACTTATACTTGTAAGCGTTGTGGGCATATTTGGGTTACCAGAGTTCCATACCCTCTCAGTTTGTCCGAATTGCCAAAGCCATTGCTTGAATAAGGCAAGAATACGATGTGATTTTAACTGAAAACGAATACCAATTTTGGACGAAATCCTCAATTAGCAGGGCAAGTCGAGACTAGTGATAATGGGCATGTCCAGAACTAAAAGCTCTAAATATCAGCCGAATACAAACTTAACCGAGCGGTTCGATAGGTGACAAGGCAACAAACAAAATGGAGACCGCGCCCATGAACATTTTATTGGTTTGTCAGCGCCCTTGGGACAGTCCCTTTTATGGAGGCTTTTTGGTTGGCTTATAATGGTTTGTACACGCCTCAGCTTCTAAGTAATTTGCCGATTGGCTTATATTTAAGTCGGGAGGTCGGAGATGAAAAATCAGGACAAACTCAGTGAATACAAAGCCAAGCGGGACTTCCAGAAGACCGCCGAACCGCCGCCGGAAACCGCCGCGCCGTCTGAAAAGCCGGTATTCGTCGTTCAAAAGCATGCCGCTTCCCGCCTGCATTACGATCTGCGCCTGGAGATCGACGGCGTACTGAAGAGCTGGGCGGTGCCCAAGGGGCCGTCAATGGACCCGGAGGTCAAGCACCTGGCGGTGCCCACCGAGGATCATCCCATGGCCTATGGCGGTTTTGAAGGAACGATACCGCAGGGTGAATACGGCGCCGGTACGGTCATGGTCTGGGACACCGGCACCTACCGGAATATTAAAGCCGAGAAACCCAGGCCGGAGTCGATGGCGGAATCATTCGACGAGGGCAGAATAGAAGTGTTTCTCGAGGGCAAAAAACTGGCGGGGCGTTTCGCGCTGATCAAGACCGCCCGCGGCTGGCTGTTTTTCAAAATGAAAGATGAATACGCCCGCGCCGGCGATATCACCGCCGAGGCGCCGGACTCGGCCATTTCCGGCCGAAATCTGGAACAAATCACCGCCGGCCGGTGAATCGTTTGCCCGTCTCCCCCGCGGATAGTAGAATAATGCCGGATACTGCTTCACGGAGGCGTTATTGCCGAACCAGATTACGGACGACCTGGGAGCCCTGCTCGATATGCTGCCGCCGGAAATCCGGCGGCCGCTTGGCCAGCAAACCGATTTAGCCCAACTGCTTGAAGTTGTCATGGATCTCGGACGGGTGCCTGAGGCACGGTTCCCCGGCCGGGAAATCATCCTCCGGCCTGAAGAAATCTCCGAAGAGGACATCGATTACGTTACCGCCCGAGTCAGCGCCTTCGGCGGCGACAACCGCGCCGGCATCGAACGCACATTACACCGCATCTCGGCCATCAGAAACCGAAAAGGCAAAATCATCGGTCTGACCTGCCGGGTCGGGCGGGCGGTGTTCGGGACGATTAAGATCATCGAGGACCTGATTCAATCTGGCAGCAGCGTCCTGCTTCTGGGCAGGCCGGGCGTCGGCAAGACCACCATGCTGCGGGAGGTGGCCCGCGTCCTGGCCGATGACTTAAAAAAGCGCGTCGTTATCGTTGACACTTCCAACGAGATAGCCGGAGACGGCGATATCCCCCATCCGGCGATCGGCCGCGCCCGCCGCATGCAGGTGTCCGAACCCGACCGGCAGCACGCGGTGATGATCGAGGCGGTTGAAAACCACATGCCGGAAGTCATCGTGATAGACGAGATCGGCACCGAGCTTGAAGCTTTAGCCGCCCGGACTATCGCCGAGCGCGGCGTGCAGCTAGTAGGCACCGCCCACGGCAACACCCTGGAAAATCTGATGCAGAACCCGACGCTGGCGGATCTGATCGGCGGCATCCAGGCGGTAACCCTGGGCGACGAGGAAGCCAGGCGACGCGGCACTCAAAAAACAGTCCTGGAGCGTAAGGCGCCGCCGACTTTTGATATCATCGTCGAAATTCAGGAAAGAGACCGGGTGGCGGTTCACGGCAACACTTCAGAAGCGGTTGACGCTATACTGCGCGGTATCCCGGAAGCGACCGAGATCCGTTCCATCGATGACAACGGCCTGGTCACCACCACTTCAGCCCAGCCGGATACCGATCATCCCGAACGAGCCCACCGCCTGCCTTCGCCGGCGGCGGCGGACACACCCAGGCTGTATCTTTTCGGGATCAATCGAAGCCGCCTGGAACAGGTCGCCGAAGAAATGCGGGTAAGTCTCAACATCACCGAGCGCCTGAGCGATGCCGGGATGCTGGTCACCTCAAAGAATTATTTCCGCCGCCGGCCGCAGCGGATACGGGACGCCGAGGCGCACAACCTGCCGGTCTATGTCCTTAAGAGCCATACCCCCGCCCAGTTCCGCCAGTTCCTCGGCATGCTGTCCCGCCGGGAGCCGGAGATAGCCCAGGAATCCGGCGCTTTGGATCAGGCGATAATGGAAGCTGAAGAAGCGGTACACCGGGTCAAAAGCGGCAACGACAAAGTTGAGTTATCCCCTCAGGGCGCCTACATCCGCCGGCTGCAGCACCTGGTTGCCGAACGCGCCAACCTGAAATCTGGCAGCGAGGGCCGCGAGCCCAACCGAAGGGTCAACATCTTCAAGGAGTGACGATGCCCCTGTTTATTACCTTTGAAGGCGGCGAGGGCTCCGGCAAGAGCACTCAGGCCGGATTACTAGCCAAGCGCCTGGAAGCTCAAGGCGTCAGCGTATTATTGACCTGCGAGCCGGGCGGCACCGAGTTAGGCGACCGTATCTCAAATCTGCTCAAATGGGGCGACGGTATCTCCATCAGCCCGATTGCCGAGCTGATGTTATTCAATGCTTCCCGGGCTGAACTGGTGAGCCGGGTGATCAAACCAGCCCTGGATGCCGGTCAGGTGGTGGTCAGCGACAGGTTCGCCGACTCATCGCTGGTATATCAGGGCTACGGCCGGGGGCTGCCCCTTGCCTCTGTCAGAGCTGCATCATCGATCGCGGCTCAAGGATTAATACCGGACATCACCTTCTTGCTGGATGTCCCGACCGAACATGGTTTCGCCCGGAAAGGGTCGGCTAAAACTGATCGTATCGAACAAGAGCACGCCGATTTTCACCGCCGGGTTCGCGACGGCTACCTGGCAGCGGCGCGGGCTGAACCCGACCGCTGGGTCATCGTCAACGGAACGCTGCCTGAAGCAACCGTCACCGAGCATATTTGGCAGGCCGTCCAGGCAAGACTTTCACAACGAACTGGATAGTTGAGTGATCAAACCCCAGGCAATAACCGCGATGAGCGGCGGCGTGGACTCCTCCGTTAGCGCCATGCTCCTCAAACGAGCCGGTTTCTCCGTTCTCGGCCTGACGATGCGCCTCCTTGGCCAAACACAGGAAAAAGCCGCCGAGCGCGCCGCCGCGGTGGCTGAATACCTCGGCATCGAACACCGGGTCATTGATTTCACCGAGAAATTCCAATCCAGCGTTATCGACTATTTCTGCGCCGAATACGCCGGCGGGCGCACCCCGAATCCCTGTGTCGTCTGTAACAGGCAAATCAAATTCGGCGCTTTGCTGGAGGCGGCTGATTCACTCGGCATCAGGTACCTGGCGACCGGGCATTATGCCCGTATCGAGCCGTCTGCTTCAGGGTATCGCCTGCTTGAGGCCGCCGACGGGGCCAAAGACCAGTCATATTTCCTGTACAGCCTGGACCAGCGGCAGCTCGGCCGGGCCCTTTTTCCACTCGGCTTTTTGTCAAAATCACAAGTCCGGGAGCTGGCAGAATCAGCCGGACTGCCTTCGTTCCCAAGCGAAAGCCAGGACATTTGCTTTCTGGGCGGTCAGGATTACGGCTCGTTTTTATTGAACCGAGCCGATGCCGCGCCGGGTGAAATCATCGAACCGGGAGGCAAAGTGATCGGCAGGCACCGCGGGCTGGTTCATTATACCGTGGGCCAGCGCCACGGACTCGGCATTTCTTCCCCCGTGCCGAAATTCGTCCTCGGGGTTGAGCCAGCGACCAACCGGTTAATCATAGGTGAGGAAAAAGATCTTTATAGGCACAGCGCCAGGATTCAGGATGTCTCCTGGATCAGCGGATACCCCCCGTCGGACGCCTCCGGCTTATCCGCCAGGATCCGCTACCGGATGCGGAAAGTACCGCTGCGGTCTATTGAGGTGTTCCCCGACCGGACGGCGGCGCTCGGCTTTTCTGAGCCGGTGCGCGGCGTAGCGCCGGGCCAGTCCGCGGTTATCTACCTGGGGTGTGAAGTTCTGGGCGGGGGAATTATCTGCGCATGAAGACCGGCATTGACAGATACCCGGAGTTCAGGGAGGAGAACCTGCTCCGCGCCCAGGGAATCAGCCTCATCGCGGGCGTGGATGAAGCCGGCCGCGGCTGCCTGGCGGGCCCGGTGGTCGCCGGCGCGGTCATCCTGACCAAGCGGCGCCGTTGCGGGTGGCTGAAGGATGTCAGAGACAGCAAACTGCTGCCGCCGGAAGCGAGGGAGGAACTGTTCAAGGCAATTGTCACCGATTCTTTGAGCTTTGGCGCCGGCATCGTCTCCCATTGCTATATAGATGCCTGGGGTATCGTCTCAGCCACCCGGTTGGCGATGAGGCTGGCGATTGAAAGCCTGTCGGTGCCGCCGCAGGCGCTGCTGATTGATTATCTCACCCTGCCGGAAATAGCCTGTCCCCAAAAAGGGATCGTTGACGGCGACGCGAAGTGCGTTTCAATCGCCTGCGCCTCGATTGTGGCCAAAGTGACCAGGGACAGACTGATGGCGCGCCTGGACCGCCGGTTCAGCGCCTACGGTTTCTTAAGGCACAAGGGCTACGGCACGGCCGACCATTTCGAAAGATTGGATGCCCTCGGGCCTTCTTCAATCCACCGGCGGAGTTTCGCGCCGGTGTCGGACCTGCGAAGGTTATTGTGAAACGGCAGCAAACCGGCCGGCTGGCGGAGTCACTTGCCCGGGGTTTCCTGGAACAGGCTGGATACCACATAATCGATTCCAACTGGCGCTGCGCTGAAGGCGAAATCGATATCGTTTGCCGTGACGGCGATCAGACGGTCTTTGTAGAGGTCCGGGCAAAATCATCCGCTGAATTCGGCACCCCGGCCGAATCTATAGGCCACCGTAAACAGGCAAGGCTGATCGCGGCGGCTGAGAATTATTGTACGGAGCATGCGTTATCCGAAAACTGGCGGATTGACTTTATCGGCATCGAGTTCCGGTACGGCGGGCACCAGACCGAGCATATCAAATACGCCGTTTCCGGCCGAGAATGATGTGTTTTTGCCCGGAATTTGACGTCTGTGTTAGAATCATACGTTCAAATCCGCGCCAAACCAAATAATCCGGAGATATTTTGGCCACTTTTCCCCAGAAGACGCTCAGGATAATCGACGCCAACCTGGACCGCGCGACTGAGGGTCTGCGGGTGCTTGAAGACATCGCCCGGTTTGCTCTTGATTCCGAACCGATCTCACAGGAGCTGAAGGCACTGCGGCATTCACTCCATCAGGCGTTTGATGAAGTAAAATTTGAACTGATCTCCTCCCGCGACTCCCCCGGCGATGTCGGACGCGGCAGCGCATTCCCGAAAGAACCCGCCGAAAGCCTGGTTGAGACTGTTGTGGCCAACAGCCGGCGGGTGGCACAGTCCATGAGGACGATCGAGGAAATTTTGCGTTCAACGGATACGAAAACCTGCGCAGTGGACGCCGAGGGAGTGCGGTTCCGCGTGTATGCATTGGAAAAGGAACTGGTTTCGGAATTAAGCCGTAAACTGAACCGGGCGCTGGTCGGCAGGCTGTATGTCAGCGCGGACAGCCAAGAAACTTTTTATAAAGCGTTAGACATGGAGCCTTCAGCGATCCAGCTTAATCCCTCCGGCCAATCACGAACAGACTTTTGGGAACTGGCGGTTGAGTGCCGCGATATCTGCGCCGAGAAGAAAATCCTGTTCTTAATCGGGGAACGGATCGACGTCGCGGCGGCGGTCAAAGCCGACGGGGTTGTCATCGGGCGGGACTCTCTGCCGGTGAAGGTGATCCGGGAACTGCTGGGCCTAAAAAGCCTCATAGGTTTTGTTGCGCGTGATGCCTCCGAGGCGACGACTGCTCAAGACGCCGGCGTAGACTTCTTAATCGATGCCGGCGTAAACGGCATATCCGAATGGGAGACTCCTGAACTTCCGGTCATCAAGACTTGTTGAAAGGGTATCGAGGTGGAGAATTTAGCACAGAGACTGGATGACATAGCCGAATCCATCAGAGCTTCTTTTAAGGAAAAGGATGCCGCCCGTGAAAAGGCGCTGCCCGGCTGCCGTGAAGCTATCCGTCATTGCTCGGAGTCCATTCGGGCGATCCACCGTCAAGAGTTCGACAACGCTCATGATTCGCTGAAAAAAGCCAAACTGCTCATCGATGAAGCGGAAATCACCATCGATGCCTGCGAAGAACTTTCCAATACCGCCTTCTTCCGGGATGCCCAGAAAGAATACGCCGAGGGCTGCATCACCCTGGCGATCATCACCGGTACCGAAATACCAACCCCCGAAGAACTGAAGATCGATTCCGCTGCCTATTTAAACGGCATGGGCGAGGTTACGGGCGAACTCAGGCGGTACCTGCTGGACGGACTGCGCCGCGGCGATATGTCAAGAGCGGAAGGCATATTATCGGTTATGGACGCCATTTATGAAGTTCTGGTAACGATAGATTTTCCGGATGCCATCACCGGCAACCTGCGGCGGACCACCGACATGGTCCGGGGCATTCTGGAAAAAACCCGATCCGACCTCACTCTGTCCCTGCAGCAGAAACGCCTGGAAAATAAGCTGAGCGCTTTCCAGGATTCCATCGGAAAAAATAACACGGGGGGATAAAGCACTTATGGATCCAGTACTAATAGCACTTGGCTGCGGCGTGCTCGGGCTGGTGATCGCCTATTTCCTGGCGAGGTTCGTTCTGAGCCAGGATGAAGGCAACGCCCGCGTCCGGGAAATCGCCGCGGCGATCAAAGAAGGCGCTTTGGCCTTCCTCGGGCGCGAATATCGAGTCCTGGCTGTTTTTGTGGCCATCGTCACTCTGGTGCTGGTATTCGTTCCCGCCCTCGGCTGGAAAGTGGCGCTGGCTTTCGTTTTCGGGGCCATTTGCTCCGGCCTGGCAGGGTATGTGGGCATGACCATCGCCGTCAGAGCCAATTCGCGAACCGCCGCCGCCGCCGCAAAAAGCCTCAACCACGGATTGAAAGTGTCCTTCCGCGCCGGGTCGGTCATGGGCATGACGGTGGTCGCCATCGGCCTGCTGGGCTTATCGTTACTATACTTCGCCTTCAGTGAAGACCCGTCGTTCCTGGCGATCATCCCGGGTTATGGCTTCGGCGCGTCCTCGGTAGCCATTTTCGCCCGCGTCGGCGGCGGCATCTACACCAAAGGCGCCGACACCGGGGCCGACATTGTCGGCAAGGTCGAGCAGAGCATTCCCGAGGACGACCCGCGCAACGCCGCGGTTATCGCCGACTTTGTGGGCGACAACGTCGGCGACGTGGCCGGCATGGGCGCCGATCTTTTCGAGTCCTACGTAGATTCCATCATCGCCACCATGGCCCTGAGCACCATCGCCGTTTTTTCGACCCGGCTGGGCGAACCGCTGATTGTCGGCACGGACCCGGCCGCCGCCTTCTGGCTGCCGATGCTGGTAGCCGCCGGCGGCATCCTGGCTTCAATAATCGGTATATTTTCAGTCCGCGTCGGCGAGAAACTTGAAATGAAGGCTCTGCTGAATGCCTTGCGCCGGGGTACTTATATCGCCGCCGGGCTTTCCCTGGTGTTTTCGTTCATCGCTGTCAGCTTCCTGGCCGATATCCGGCTGTTCGTGGCCATCGTCGCCGGGCTGGCCGCCGGGCTGGCCATCGGTGAAAGCACCAACTATTTCACCTCTTACGTGTATAAACCGACTCTTAAAATCGCCGAGGCCTCCCAGACCGGCGCCGCCACCAACATCATCGCCGGGTTCGGCAACGGCCTCATGAGCACCGCCCCGCCGGTGCTCTTCATCGTCATCGCCGTGGTGGTAGCCTACAATTTCGGCGATATTTACGGCGTGGCTCTGGCCGGCGTCGGCATGCTGGCGACGCTTGGCATCCAGGACGCCACCGACGCCTACGGCCCAGTAGCCGACAACGCCGGCGGTATCGTCGAAATGTCCGGCATGCCTCATGAAATCCGCGAGCGCACCGACGCCCTGGATTCACTGGGCAATACCACCGCCGCCATCGGCAAGGGTTTCGCAATCGGTTCGGCCGGGCTGACCGCCCTGGCGCTGCTGCTGTCCTATACCCTGGCCGTCGGCATCACCCCGTCGCAGATCTCCTTACTGGACCCGCACGTACTGGTCGGCCTGTTTCTGGGGGGTCTACTACCCGCTGTTTTCTGCGCCATGACGCTCCAAGCAGTCGGCAAGACCGGCGCTTCCATCGTCAACGAGGTCAGGCGGCAGTTCCGGGAGATTCCCGGCCTGATGGAAGGCACCGGCAAGGCGGAATACGCCAGATGCGTGGACATCTGCACCCGAGAGGCGATCCACCAGATGATCCTGCCAGGTGTGGTTACCGTCCTGGCACCTATAACCGTCGCCTTTATCTTCGGCAAAGTGGCGCTGGGCGGCTTTCTCATCGGCGCCACCGTCACCGGCTTTATCCTGGCGGTAGCTTTCAGCAACGCCGGCGGCAGCTGGGACAACGCCAAAAAATGGGTGGAGACCGGCGCTTACGGCGGCAAAAAATCACCGGCGCACAAAGCGACGGTCATCGGCGACACCGTTGGAGACCCGATGAAAGACACTTCCGGCCCGTCGCTGAACATCATGATCAAGCTGGTGTCAATAATCTCCCTGGTGCTGGCTCCGGTCATCGCCGACATGACCGGCATAATCTAGGATGAACATTCCCTCTGAGGAGGGTTGACCAGGAAAGGGTTGCCCCGGCGTTCGGCTCCGATAGTGGTATCGGGGCCGTGGCCGGGGTAAACTTTTATACAGTCATCGAGGGCCAGCAAGCGGCAATTCAGGCTGTCAATCAGAGTGCCGTAGTAGCCGCCGGGCAGGTCGGTGCGGCCGATGCCCATCTCGAACAGGGAATCGCCGGTGAAAACGACATCCTGGCCGTAGAGGGCGATACCGCCGGGGGTATGACCCGGCACGTGCAGCACGGTGAAACGGAGGCTGCCGACGGCGATGTCTTCCCAGCCCTTGAGCAGCACGTCCGGCGGCGGCACCTTCTGATGCGCCAGTCCGGCCATGCGGGCTAAAAAGCCGTCGTTGAGGCTGGCGGCGTCAGCCTGGTGGACCAGGAGTTTGGCGCCGGTGGCGGTCTTGACCGGGCCCGCCGCCGAGACGTGATCGAAATGGCCGTGGGTCAGGACGATGTAGCTTATCTTCAATCCCCGATCGGTGATGCGTTTTAGAATCTTGCCGGCGTCGGCGCCGGGGTCAATGACTATGCCCTCTTTAGTCTCTTCATCGGCGACGATGTAGCAGTTAGATTCTATAGGACCGACTACCAGGCGCTCGATGATCATTATATTCCCTTCCCGCGGCATTTAATTGTTTTTGTTTTTCTGTTCAACATCATATTTTGGGGGAAACGAAACCGAAGCTTCACGTTGGAGGCAATCCCGGGGTTCGTTATTCGTCATTTTATCAAACAAAGCGGTCTTCCTGCTTGCGGGATATTCCGAGAGGCCGGCGTCTGCGGCGGCGGAGCGTATAATGGTACTCAGTATAGCACACGTGTTCTCTTTAACCGTCAAGCGAGTTTTGTCGTTTTTGGTGGGATTTGGCGGAAATATTTTCGACAGCCGTGATAACAACATGGTTTAAGTTCGAACGGTGGCGGTCTTACGGCTTGCGCGTTTTTTAAGGGGCATCGCGGGCGGGTCTGAGACCCGCCCCTACAACGAACTGGAGATTGCCGCGTCGCTGCGCTCCTCGCAATGACAGGGTGTGAGGCTGGGGTTACAAACCGCTGGCGGGGCATTCTTCGAAGACCTCACCCTTCCCTCTCCCGCCAGGCGGCGGGAGAGGGAATAATCCAATAAGATTGCCGCGTCGCTGCGCTCCTCGCAATGACAGTGGAAGAGGCTGGGGTTCGCAAATTCCTGGCGGGCGGGTCTGAGACCCGCCCCTACAACGAACCGGAGATTGCCGCGTCGCTGCGCTCCTCGCAATGACAGTGGGGAAGAGGCTGGGGTTTACAAACCGCTGGCAGGGCATTCTTCGAAGCCCTCACCTTACCCTCTCCCGCCAGGTGGCGAGAGAGGAGATATGCCAACAAGATTGCCGCGTCGCTGCGCTCCTCGCAATGACAGGGGAAGAGGCTGGGGTTTACAAACCGCTGGCAGGGCATTCTTCGAAGCCCTCACCCTACCCTCTCCCGCCAGGCGGCGGGAGAGGGGATTCCTGCTTTCGCGCGCCGCCGGATTCAGGTAGAATAACCGGCGATGGGAAACGGCCAACAGAACGCGACCCCGGAACCGCTCAAGTTCCGCCTGAAATTCATCGGGCTGCCGCTGGCGGTATTACTGCTGACCGCGGCAGTCGCGGCGGTCTCCTACGGCGGGCTGCCGGAGGAGATCTTCTACCGCTTCGACACCGCCGGCGAACCATCCGGCGATGCCATCGCCAAGTCATCGCTGGTACTGCTGATGGTGGGTATACAGGCAGTCCTCGTCGCCGCCGCCTGGCTGGCGACCCGTTCGGTCGGCAACGTGCAGCTTTTCCGCGACAACGTGGGCAATTTCTGGTTCAGCCCGACGCGGCTGCTGACGCTGATGGGCAACATGCCGGCTATCATCCAGTTCATCATGACCTACGTGCTGGTGGACGCAGTCTACTACGCAAACAACACCTCCCACATAATGCCGCTGTGGCTGTTCGCGCTGATCGTCCTGGTTGCCGGCGGCGTGTTGATACTCATTTACGGGCTGCCGATCGTCATCCAGGCTTACAAGGGCTTTAGCCGGATCGAGGAGAAGAAGAAGGAGTAACATATTGCTCCGCAGGCCGCTCGGGAGGCATCGGGATTGCTTCGCCCCGCCTCGCCGATGGCTCGCAACGACGGATTTTGTTAGGTGTACTATTCATAGACGATTGCCACGCGACTGCCATTCAAGGCAGTCGCTCGCAAAGACAGATTTAAGGAGTATTTACTTGGCAGACAACCAGACCAACCCCGTGGACATGGACAAGATCATCAACTTAAGCCGGCGGCGCGGCTTTGTATTCCAATCGAGCGAGATATACGGGGCTCCCGGCGGGGCCTGGGACTACGGGCCGCTGGGCGTTCTCTTAAAGAACAACGTCAAGCAGGCCTGGTGGCAGTCCATGGTCCAGGAGCGGGATGACGTGGTGGGCGTCGACGCCTCGATACTGATGAATCCAAGGGTCTGGGAAGCCTCCGGCCACGTCACGGGCTTTTCCGACCCGATGCAGGACTGCCTGGCCTGCAAGATGCGCTGGCGCCCCGGCGACTTCGAGGGCGCAGTGTGCCCGTCCTGCGGCGGCAAGCTGACCGAGCCGCGGCAGTTCAATTTGATGTTCAAGACCTTCATGGGGCCGGTGGAGGACTCCGCCGCCGTCACCTACCTGCGGCCGGAGACGGCCCAGGGCATCTTCGTCAATTTCGAGAACGTGTTGAATACTACCCGCAAAAAGCTGCCCTTCGGCATCGCCCAGGTCGGCAAGAGCTTCCGAAACGAGATCACCACCGGCAACTTCATCTTCAGGAGCCGCGAGTTCGAGCAGATGGAGCTGGAGTACTTTGTGAAGCCCGGCACCGATGAGGAATGGCACGCGCACTGGTTAAGAGCGCGGCTGGAGTGGTACACAAGCCTGGGTATGAAGAAGGAAAACCTGCAGCTGCGCGCCCACTGCAAAGACGAGCTGGCGCACTACGCCAAAGCATGCTCCGACATCCAGTATCTTTTCCCGATGGGCTGGAGCGAGCTTGAGGGCATAGCCAACCGGCAGGACTTCGACCTGAAGCAGCACTCCCAGTATTCCGGCAAGAACCTCGAGTATTTCGACGAGGAGACCAAGGAACACTTCACGCCTTACGTCATCGAGCCGTCCGCCGGAGTCGACCGTTCGGTGCTGGCCTTCCTGCTGGACGCCTATACCGAGGAGCCGGACAAGGACGAGACGCGCACCGTGCTGAAGCTGCACCCGAGGCTGGCGCCCTACAAGGCGGCGGTGCTGCCGCTGTCCAAGAAGGAGCCGCTGGCCAACCTGTCAAAGGAGATTTACGCCTCCCTGCGCAAGGCCTGGATGGTGACCTACGACGAAGCCCAGAGCATTGGGCGGCGCTACCGGCGGCAGGACGAGATAGGCACGCCGTACTGCATCACCGTGGACTTCGACTCCCTGAACGACAAGATGGTCACGGTGCGCGAGCGCGACTCGATGAAACAAGATAGGATTCCGATCGAGGAGATCAAGGCGTACCTGTTCCCAAGGCTGAAGGGGGAAGTAAAATAACGGAAATCCGAAACACGAATGTCGAAATCCTAAGTAAGACCAAATATCTAATGCAAAATTCAAAATTGCAACTACCCCTCTCCTTCATATCCTCTCCCGCAAGGGGAGAGGAAAATGGGATATGGATCCTCCGCTTTCGCATAGGATTATAAAAGGATGAGAATCATCCATTTCATTACCAGCAGTCGAGATCGGCACACGACATAGAAGAAACACTAATTCTTCCGGGAGTTTCAGTTGACAACTGCTTTACTTGTAGGGTTGGGCGGATTTATCGGTTCCGCGTCCCGGTACTTGATAAGCGGGGCGGTTCAGAAATACGCTTCCAATAGCTGGTTCCCGTATGGGACTATGACGGTTAACATCCTGGGTTGCCTGATTATCGGCCTCCTGGCCGGGCTGGCTGAAAGCCGCGGCATTTTCACTTCGGAGTCAAGGGCGTTTGTATTCATCGGGGTGCTCGGCGGCTTTACCACATTTTCCAGCTTTACCTACGATACCACCTCTCTGATTCACAACGGGCAATACATCGGTGCTGCCGTAAACGTTTTAACCCAGGTAGTTATTGGATTAGCCGCGACTTTTATCGGATATTACGTAACGGCGCGATTGTAGGAGCATCAATGAATTTACCGAACGAGGGACAACTGCTTCGCATCTTTATCGGCGAAACCGACAAACACGATGGGATGCCTTTATATGAATGGATAGTGCGGGAGGCGCGGAAGGCCGGGATTGCCGGGGCGACGGTTTTTCGGGGAATTGCGGGCTTCGGGGCCGGGTCAAGGATCCACACCACTAACATCCTTAGACTTTCACTCGACCTGCCAATTGTGGTCGAAATTGTGGATACGCCTGAAAAAATTGAGTCATTCATCGGTTTTCTCGATCCGGTTGTCACCGAAGGCCTGATGACGGTGGAAAAAGCCAGCGTCAAATTTTACCGCGCCGGAAACAAGAAAAGGTAATTTGGATCCTTACTTTCGTATAAGATGACAAAACGATGAGAATCATCCATTTCGCTGACCTGCACCTGGGGGTCGAGGTCTACGGCAGGCCCGACGCAGCGACGGGGCTTGATACCCGCCTGCTGGACTTCCTGGCGGCGTTTGACAAGCTGACGGACTACGCCGTTGCCGAGAAAGTGGACCTGGTGCTCTTCTGCGGCGACGCCTTCAAGAGCCGCGACCCGTCACAGACCCAGCAGCGGGAGTTTGCCCGCCGCATCAGAAGGCTTGCGGACGCCGGAATCCCGGTCTTCCTGCTCACCGGCAACCACGACCTGCCGGCCACCTCAGGACGCGCCACCTCAACAGAGATCTACGACACGCTGCGCATACCCAACGTCACCGTGGCGGCGCAGGCAAAGGTATACAAAATCGAGACGGCCTCCGGGTCGCTGCAGGTGGCGGCGCTGCCGTGGCCGCGCAAGGGTTCAGTCGAAAGCAAGGCGCAGGCCGAGGGCCAGAGCCTGTCACCTGATGAGTTGAAGGCCAAGATCGAGGCCGGTTTGACGGCTAAGATACGGCAGATGGCGGATAGCCTCGATCCGATTGTTCCCTCGATACTGGCTGCCCACATCTGGGTTGACGGCGCGGCGACGGCGTCGGAGCGGAAGTATATCCTCGGCACAGAGCCTACCGTTATGTTAAGCAATATCGCTCTGCCCACCTTCGATTACGTGGCTTTGGGACACCTGCACAAGCGCCAGGAGCTTGCCCGGAACCCGCCGGTGATTTACAGCGGCAGCCTGGAGCGGCTGGATTTCGGCGAAGAGAGGGACGACAAGGGGTTCTACGTCATCGAGTTTACAAAGGACAGCGGGCGTAAGCACACCGACTACCATTTCCACAAACTCAACGGGCGGCGGTTCCTGACGCTGGAAAAGACCCTCTACGAGGGAGAACTTGATCCGACTTCATCGGTCTTGAAAATGTTAACCGACCGCAGCGACGATATTGCCGGGGCTGTTGTACAATTGAAGTTGAAGATGCCGGAGCCGGTCGCTCCCCTGCTGAGGGAGGCCGAGATCAAGAACGCTCTCAAGGACGCGTATTACTTCGCCATAGCCCGCGAGGTTGAGCGGCAGGCGCGCAACCGGCTGAGGGCGGAGCATGATGAATCCTTGACGCCGTTGCAGGCGCTGGATAGGTACCTGGCGATGAAAGGCGTATCTGAGGCGAGAAAGAAGGAATTGATGAGTAAAGCGGCGGAGTTGATGGCGGAGGTAGAGTTATAAAGCGCGAATCAGCCTCCAAAAGGCATATCGGGTTCCCCGCCGGCGCGGGGAGCGCAAAGAATAGTCAACCCCGGGGGCGGCAGCAGGCCGGCCTGGTGCCGGCGCGGGCCGATTTAAGACCTGGCGCAGCAGACCCTGGGCAAGATATCTCTCCTCTGCGGCGGGCTTCTCAAAGCAAGGGGGAGGTTCCCTTCCCGCAGCGGCGGGCGGGCGGGCGTTCATCCGGGCCGCGGCTGAAGCGGCCGGCGGGTAAAATCCCAGGATCTACTTCAGGACCGCCTACCTTGCTCAAGACGCTGCGGGACGCGGGGCTGGGATCCCGGCGGGACCTGGCTGAGGCGATCAAAGCCGGGCGGGTCAAGGTTAATGATACAGTCGCCGAGAGCTACAGCCTGCCGCTCAAGGACAGCGACAGAATAGTCTTCGACGGCCGGGAAGTCCCCATTGCCAGACTGCATAAGATCTACCTGGCGCTCAATAAGCCCGCCGGCGTCATCACCACCACCGATGACGAGCAAGGCCGGCAGACGGTGCTCGATTTATTGCCTGAAGAGTATAAAAAATACCAGTTGTTTCCCGTCGGGCGGCTGGACGAAGATACCACCGGGCTGGTGCTTTTGACCAACGACGGCGCGCTGGCCTACCGGCTGACCCACCCGCGTTTTGAGGTGGAAAAGGAATACCTGGTGGCTATCGACAAAGCGCTTTCCGCCGACCAAATCGAGCAGATCGAAGCCGGCATCGAACTCGATGACGGCCTGAGCGCGCCGGCCAGGGTCAAGCCGGTCATCCACCCGCCCTACAACTACCGCATCATCATCCGCGAAGGCAAGAAGCGCATCGTGCGGCGGCTGTTCGCCGCGGTAGGGCAGCAGGTCAGGGAACTGAAGCGCATCCGCATCGGGCGGCTGAAGCTGGATAATCTGAAAGAGGGTTCGGTCAAGCGGCTGACGGGCGCGGTCGCCCACAAAATTTAGGAAAACTGCTACCCCTTGTTCTTGAACCGCCTCATTTCCCATTCCTTGAGGCACTTCAGGCCTTCGTCGTCGGAGACGGTGTTCCAGTAGCGGTAGTAGTAGGAAACATAGAACTTGGGCGCCAGCGCCGTTTCCACCGTCACAATCCGGTCAGCCACTTTCTCAACTTTGCGCACCGCCATTTCCGATGCCACCGGTACGGCGACGATAATCCGCGCCGGGCGGCGGCGGCGGACGGACTCCACCGCGGCCATCATGGTGTAGCCGGAAGCCAGGCCGTCATCAACGATGATGACCGTCTTGCCGGTGACGACCGACAGGGGCCGAGTTCCCCGGTAGAAGATGCTGCGCTTCTGAATTTCATTGCGGACGCCGGCCACCTGGTAATTGATTTGCGACGGGGTCAATTTCAGGTCACGGACCAGATCATGGTTCAAAATAGTCGTCCCGTCATCAGCCACGGCGCCGAAGCCGCCTTCCGGCCGCAGCGGGATGGGAATTTTCCGGGAGATAACGACGTCCAGCTCAGCGCCCAGGGCAAGGGCTACCTGCAGGCCTATCGGCAGGCCGCCGTTGGGAATAGCCAAAACGATCGTCGCTTCGTTTTTATAGGCAGAGAGCTTTTCGGCCAGCTGTTTGCCGGCGTCGAAGCGGTTTTCGAAGATTGGGTCGCGATTGGCTTGTCTGTAGACCATGAGCGGAACCCTTCTTGAATACTAATTAAGACATCCGAGCTTTTTTCGCCATGCTCCGGTTGGCATTGGATCAAATCAGCTTGAAGGCAGCGACGTCTACCATGCCTTTATCGGTGATCTTGAGTTCCGGGATGACCGGCAATGCTAAGAAAGACAGTGCGGCAAAGGGGGCGGTCAGCCTGGCGCCGATGTCCCTGGCGGCGGCCTCCACCGCTTCGAAGCCTTGGATGACTTTATCCAAAGGTTCCGAGGACATCAGACCGGCAAAGGGCAGCGGCAAGGACTCGAACACTCTGCCTCCTTCGGCCACGGCCAGCCCGCCGCCCATAGTAACGACCGCCTGGACGGCGGCGCAGATATCATCGTCGGTGGTGCCGACGCAGACGATGTTGTGGGAGTCATGGGCCACCGAAGATGCCAGCGCGCCCCGCGACAGGCCGAAACCGCTGACCAAACCTTTGCCGATATTGCCAGTGGCGTGATGCCGCTCGACGACGACGAGTTTGAGGATGTCCCGCTCGAAGTCCGGCACCGATTTAACCGTTTCCCGAAGGTAGCGGGTGACAATCTGGCCCGGTATGACCCCGACAACCGGCACCGTCTCCGGCGACAGGTCCATGGCGAGGCCGGCCGCCGCGAAAGGGGCGACGTTCATGCTCCGGCGCAGGCGCGACGGGGCGCGGACACGAGGCTTAAACAAAGCTTCGCCGTTACGGGCAATCAGCTTGCCGCGGAAAAATACTTGCTTTATGTTAAATGATTTCAGGTTATCGACGACAAGAAGATTGGCGGCGTAGCCGGGAGCAATGGCGCCGGCCTGCCGCAGGCCGAAATACTCCGCCGGGTTGATCGTCGCCAGTTGAACGGCCCGCACTGGGTCCAGTCCCAGGGCGATGGCTTTGCGGACGACGGCATCCAGATCACCGTCCCGGCGCAGATCCGAACAACTCCGGTCGTCAACTACGAACATGCAGCGCTTGTAAGTCTTGTCAGTCACCAGCGGCAGCAGCTCGGCCAGGTTTTTCTCCGTCGAGCCCTCGCGGATCATGATGTGCAGACCGCGGGCTAGTTTCTCACGGGCTTCCGCCAAACGCGTGGATTCGTGGTCCGAGCCGATGCCCGCCGAGATGTAAGCGTTCAGGTCACGGCCGGAAAGCCCCGGGGCATGACCGTCGATGATCTTACCTTCCGATGCTTTGAGCTTATCAAGTACTAACGCGTCGGCGAAGATAACGCCGGGGAAGTTCATCATCTCGCCCAGTCCGATAACACCGCCCTGCTTGAGCAGACGGACGATCTCCCTGGCGTCAACGGCTGAGCCCGACGTCTCCAGGTGGGTGGCTGGGACGCAGGACGGCGCCATAACGTACATATCCAGCGGCAGCTTTTTGGCGGCCTTGAGGATGTATTTGATGCCGTCCAGGCCGACAACATTAGTCAGTTCATGCAGGTCGGTAACGACGCCGGTGGTGCCGCGGGCTGCAACGGCCCGGGCGTACTGGCCGATATCGAGCATCGAGGACTCAATGTGAGTGTGGCCGTCGATGAGGCCGGGCAGCAGGTATTTGCCGCCGAGGTCGATGACCTCTTTTGCCTCGGAATAATCGCCCACTCCGGCAACGACCCCATCGCAAACGGCGACGGCGGTTTTCTCTATCTCACCATCGAAAACGTTGACCACTCTGGCGTTTATGAACAGGAGGTCCGCTGGCTCCAGGCCGCGGGCAACGTTAATCGTCCGATGCAAGCTGTCTTTCAACGGGCGCCTCCTCCAAAGTGTAGATCTGCGGCAGTTGGCGGTAGCGCTGGGCGAAGTCAAGTCCGTAGCCCACCACGAATTTGTCTGGAAGAGTGAATCCTGAGTAGGCGACTTCAACTTTGACCTGGCGTCGGGCAGGCTTATCCATCAGGGCGCATACCCTGACCGAAGCCGGGCGGCGGGCGGCGAGGAACTTCAACAGGGCATCAAGACACAGGCCGGTATCGATTATATCTTCAACGACCAGGATGTGGCGGCTCTCTATAGACGCTGCCGGAAAAGCTGTCACCTCGACTTCGCCGCAGGTGGTTACCCCATCTCCGTAGGACGACAGGCCGATGAAGTCAACCTCCGCCGGAATGGTCAATTCCCTGATAAGATCGGCAAGGAAAACGACCGCGCCTTTGAGCACGCCGATGACCAGCAGCTCTTTTCCGGCGTAATCAGCGGAAATGCGCGCCGCCAGCGCGCGTACCATGGCGGCGATATCTTCACGGGAATACAAAAGCCTGAGGTCAAAGCTGCCGGTCACGGCTCCAAATTATAGACATCAGACCAGTATATGTCTACCCAAAAGGCTATGTTCCTCGATTTAAACCGCGTGTTATAATAACCACGGTTTTATTAATCTTTTTCAGAATCAGATAACCTGCAAAGGAGTCAGTGTGGTTATCAAAGTTGAAAACCTAGTCAAGGTTTACGGTCCGATTCGGGCCGTTGACGGCATCAGTTTCGAGGTCCAGCGCGGTGAAGTTTTCGGCATGCTCGGCCCGAACGGCGCCGGCAAGACAACCACCGTGGAAATTATCGAAGGTCTTCGTAAGGCTGATTCCGGCACGGTGACCGTACTGGGCATGGACTCGGAGCACGCTTCGATGGCTATCAAACAGAGAATAGGGGCGCAGCTTCAAACGCCGTCACTGATGCCTTCACTCACAGTTGAGGAACTGCTCGATGTCTTTGCCGGGTTCTACGACCGTTCGCTGCCGATAGATGAGCTACTGGGGATGCTGTCATTGACAGAGAGTCGGAAAGTGGTGGTCAAAAACCTTTCCGGCGGCCAACTGCAGCGCCTTTCGGTGGCGATGGCGCTGGTCAACGATCCGGAGATTGCCTTTCTAGATGAACCGACAACGGGCCTCGACCCGCAGGTGAGGCGCGGCATGTGGCAGGTTATCGAAGACATGAGAGCCAAGGGCAAAACGATCTTTTTAACGACCCATTACATGGAAGAGGCGGAGAGACTGTGCGACCGCATCGCCATCATAGATCATGGCAAAATCATCGCCCTGGATACGCCGCGAGGTTTAATCAATGCCAACTTCCACGATAAAGCGGTTCAATTTGAACTCGACCCCAGACCCGAGACGGAAGAATTGCTGGCTTTCCCGGGAGCCACCAGCGTGGCTTCAGACCTGAATGAAATCGTCATTTATTCCGACGATATCCCGGCCACCATGTCCGCGACCCTCAAGTACGCCGAAGGCCGGGGCATCACCTCTTCACTCAAAGACCTACGTGTGCGAGAGGCTTCCCTGGAGGACGTATTCCTGAAACTCACCGGGAGGAAAATCAGAGAATGACCGCTTTCAACAAACTCCTGGTAGCCAACTTCAAACAATTCATGCGGGATAAAACCGCGGTCTTCTTCACCTTCGCTTTCCCGCTGATTTTCATCTTCCTTTTCGGTATGGTTTTCGGCGGCGATAACATGGTCAACTACAACATCGGGGTGGTGCGGCAAGATGACTCGACCACCGCCGTTCACATCAGCGAAGCCTTGCACAACGTGCCTATTTTCACCATCACTGAAGGCGATTTGGACACAACTCTGGATTCTTTGAAGAGCGGCGACCTGGCCGCGGTGGTGGTCATTCCAGCCGGTCTGGATGACGCCATCGGTTCCGGTACCGCCGCGGCGGTCACTCTTTATCACGACCCGTCCCAGACAACGACCAGTCAAGTCATCATTCCTGTGCTGCGGCAGTTGGTAGACGAATTCAACCGCCAGATCACCCAGGCGCCGGTGGTATTAACCCTGGCTGAAGAGTCCATCCTGGCTGCCAACCTCAGTTTCATAGATTTCTTCGTCCCGGGCATCTTGGCGCTGTCCATCATGCAGAGCGGCTTGTTCGGCGTGCTGCCTCTGGTCGAATGGCGCGAAAAGAAGGTGCTGAAACGCCTCGGCGTGACGCCCCTGACCCGCGGCGTCGTCGTTGCCAGCCAGCTCATCTTCCGCCTGGGGATTGCCGTCATCCAGGCGGCGATAATCATCGGCGTTGCCTATGCTGTCTTCGGCGTGCCGGTCCTGGGCAACTGGTTTTTACTCGTCGGGCTGGTCATGCTTGGAACTTTGCTGTTCATCGCTCTGGGTTACGTAGTCGGAGCCAGAGTCAAAACCGTCGAAGGCGCCACGCCTATCGTCAACCTGATTTCATTTCCTATGATGTTCCTGTCCGGCATCTTCTGGCCGGTGGAAATGATGCCTGATTTTATCCGGCCGGTAATCACTGCCATGCCGCTGACTTACCTCGGCGACGCTTTCAGGCAGGTGATGGTAAATTCGCCGCCGCTGTATTCCATGGGCATAGACATCGCCGTCATGGTCGCCTGGCTGGCAGCATGCATGTTCCTGACGGTCCGCTTCTTCAAATGGGAATAGACCTCCAGTATAAAAAGGCCGACCTAAAAGGTCGGCCTTTTTTGTTCCCGCCGGATCTAAACAATCAGCATGCCGTCGCCGAAGCTGTAAAACCGGTACTTCCGGGCGACAGCGGTGTCGTAGGCTGCTCTCAACCTGTCCCAACCGGTGAATGCCGCGGCCAGCATTAGCGGTGTGCCTCGGGGCAGGTGGAAATTGGTCACCAGACAGTCGATAACCCGGAACTCGAAACCGGGCAGGATGAAAAGTTCCACCCAACCCGCGAAAGGTTTCAGCGGCAACCCATTTTGTCCGGCCGCCCACTCCAAAGTCCGCACCGCAGAGGTGCCGACACCGAAAATCCGCCCGCCTGAAGCTTTCACCTCGTTAATGGCAGCGGCCGTTTCCAACGGCAATACGGCGTACTCCCGATGGATGGGGTGCTTCGACGGGTCTTCTTCCTTGACAGGACGGAAAGTATCCAAACCGATGTGCAGGGTCACGAAAAGAAGCTTCACTCCTTTGGCCTCGATAGCCGCCAGAAGTGACGGCGTGAAATGCAGCCCGGCTGTCGGCGCGGCGACTGAACCGGCGACCCTGGAATAGACCGTTTGGTAACGCTCCACTTCGGTTTCGGTGAGCTGGTGGTGAATGTAGGGCGGCAGCGCCAGGATGCCGAGTTCGTCCAGGCGGGCTTCATCGGAAATCCGGAGGGTCGCGGTGCCGTCAGCGTCTTTATGCAGCAGTTCCAGGGTGACTCCAGCGGCAGTACCCGATTTATCGTAAAGCTCCACCACGCTACCGATACCGAGGCGTCTGGCCGGTTTGATGAGCGCCTGCCACTCTCCGGGGGCGCGGCGCAGGAGGAGCAGCGCCTCGACGCGGGCGCCGGTATCCTTTTTACAGCCGAACAGTCGGGCGGGGATCACCCGGGAATCGTTGAAAACCATGGCGTCGCCCGGCCGCAGGTAATCGAGGATGTCGGAGAAGCGGCGGTGCTCGATAGCCCGGGAAAGGCGGTCGAGGACCAGCAGCCGTGAACTGTCCCGGGGCTCAGCCGGGGTCTGGGCGATATATTCAAGCGGCAGATGATAATTGAAATCAGAGGTTCTCAAAGCGGTCAATTATAGCGGTTCGGCGGCTTCCACCGCCACGGGCCGGTTTACCCTTTGGTGCCGATGTGTTATCCTAACCTCCCGTGAAAATACTCATCTCTAATGACGACGGCATCCATTCCGCCGGACTGTGGACCCTGGCCAGCCATCTCAACACCATAGGCCGGGTTACCATTGTCGCGCCGGACCGGGAGCAGAGCGCCACCGGCACCTCTCTGACCCTGCGCCACCCGCTGCGCGTCGGCAAAGTGACCTCGCATGTCGGCGGCATCGAGTGCTGGGCCACCGAGGGACTCCCCGGCGACGCGGTGATCCTGGGACTGGAACGGGTAATGGAGAAGCCCGTCGGTCTGGTGGTTTCCGGCATCAATAACGGCCCAAATGTCGGCGATGACGTCCTGATATCAGGCACTGTCGGCGCGGCGCTGCAGGCGTATCTGAGAAACATCCCTGCCGTCGCCGTGTCCACCTTCAACATCGAGTCGAACAACCATGAAACCCCGGCCCGTCTGGCGGCCATCATCGCCGCCGACATCGCTTCCGGCCGCCTTTCCGGCGATATCTTCCTGAACGTCAATGCACCAGACATACCGCTTGACCGGATCAAAGGCGTCAGGCTCTGTCACCTGGCCCACAAGACCCACATCGACACCGTCAAGGAAGGTCACGACGGCCGCCGCGAGTTCTACTGGCTGGTGCGCCGCAAACTGGATTCCGAAGCCGCCGCCGGCACCGATATCAAAGCTATCGAAGAAGACTGCGTCTCAGTCACCGAACTCCACGCCGACCTGTTCAGGAAACCGCCGATTCCCGGCCTAGAAGTTCTTTGTGACGAATGGTTCGGCAGGCTTACCAGCAGCTCCATTTCCAGATAGCAGCTGGTATATCCTTCCTCACATTCATCTTTGCAGAAATGATCAGGGGCTGACCGCCCAATCATGGTTCAACGAGCCACCACGAACGGTCTTTTCTGCTCTCAGGTTTTACCTCGCAGGGACTCTTGGGATATAATGACGTTATAAACAGTCCGCTTGTATCCTTCTTTTGAAGGAACGAGACGGCAATAGCCCGGAAGGAATGCCTTCCCTGCTTTTGCCGGGGAGGCATCAGCGTTTTATGACGGGCGGCGATTTAAAGATCGGCATCATCGGCGCCGGAAAGGCGGGCACCGCCCTGGCCATGGGCCTGTCGCGGGCCGGCTACACTGTGGCCGCCGTCGCCAGCCGCAGCCCGGCTTCAGCCTACAAACTGGCTGACCGACTGCCTTCAGCCATCGCCTTCGACAAGCCGCAAGGCATCTGCGAGGCGGCCGATGTGGTGTTCATCGCCGTTCCCGACGCCGCCATTGGCGGGACAGCCGCGGCGCTTACGGCCCGGCCCGGGGTGATGGCCTGCCACGTCTCCGCGGCGACGCCTCTCGATGTCCTCGAGCCGCTAAGAGTGCAGGGAGCGATCACCGGCGTATTTCATCCGCTGCAGGCTATCGGCTCCCGCGCCGAGGCGGAAATTCTGCCCGGCATCACCTTCGCCATCGAAGCCGAGGAGCCATTGAAGGCGCTGCTCCAGCAGATGGCTTCGCGGTTGGGCGGCCGCAGCGTGGAGCTTTCCGGCGCCGACCGGGTTTTGTACCATGTGTCGGCGGTCATGGCTTCCAACTACCTGGTGACTCTCGTCGCCCTGGCCGCCGGGCTGTGGCAGGGCTTCGCCAACCGGGAACAGGCCGCCAGGGCCCTGGTACCCCTCATCCGCGGCACACTGGACTACATCGAGAATATCGGCATACCGGAATGCCTCACCGGGCCGATCGCCCGCGGCGACACGGCCACCATTAAGCGGCACCTCGAGGCGCTCGTCGAAAATGCCCCGCAGACGTTGGATATTTACCGAAAACTCGGACTGGAAACCATACCCGTCGCCGCCGCCAAAGGCGGCATTGATGAGGGAAAAGCCGCCGAACTCAGAGCATTACTGGAGAAGAGACTATGAGAACGATGCTTAAGAGCAAGCTGCACCGGGCGCGGGTCACCCGCTGCGACCTGGAATACGAGGGCAGCATCACCATTGACCGCGACCTCTTGAAAGCCGCCGATATCCTGCCGTTCGAGCAGGTGCAGGTGCTCAATTTGAACAACAGCGCCCGATTCGCCACCTATGCTATCGAAGGCGAGGCGGGCTCTGGCGAGATAGGCCTCAACGGCGCCGCCGCCCGCTGCGCCTGTAAAGGTGACCTGGTCATCATACTAACTTATGACCAGGTGGCTGAGGATCAGCTTTCCAGCCATATGCCTACACTGGTTTACGTAGACGAAAATAACCGCATTACCTCGGTGAAGCAGGCTATCGGCGCGATTTCTTTCTAATAACTCTTATGGATTCCCGCCTTCGCGGGAATGACAAAGGAGCCTCAGATGAGAACCACCGTCCAGCAGGTCAAGGACTACAAAGCCAGGGGCGAGAGGTTCGCCATGCTTACCGCCTACGACTATTCGACGGCGAAAATCATCGACGCCGCCGGAATCCCGATCATACTGGTCGGGGACTCCCTGGGCACAGTAGTCCTCGGATATGAATCGACCATACCGGTGACCATGGACGATATGATCCACCACACCAAAGCCGTCGTCCGGGGCTCTAGTAAAGCCATGGTAGTGGGCGACATGCCGTTCATGACCTATCACATCACCATCGAGGAGACAATGCGGAACGCCGCCCGCTTCATCCAGGAGGCCGGCGCCCAGGCGGTCAAACTCGAAGGCGGCATCACCATAGCCGACAAGGTAAAAAAACTGGTCGACTGCGGCATACCTGTGATGGGCCATATCGGCCTCACCCCGCAGTCGGTCAACCAACTATCCGGCTATAGGGTGCAGGGCCGGACGCCGGAGGCGGCCAGGAGACTGCTGGCCGACGCCCGGGCTCTGGAAGCCGCCGGAGCCTTCGCCATCGTCTTGGAGACGATGCCGTCCGAGCTCTCGGCCTATATCACCTCAAGAATCAATATACCTACCATCGGAATCGGCGCCGGGCCCGGCTGCGACGGCCAGGTGCAGGTCATCTCCGACCTGCTGGGCCTGTTCACCGACTTCGTGCCTAAACACGCCGGCCGCTACGATAAGCTGGCCGACGAGATCGCCGAAGCGGTGACAACCTACGCCAGCGACGTGAAGAGCGGGGTGTTCCCAGCCGCCGAACACGGTTTCGACATGAATGAGGCGGTCATCGAAGACCTGCGGCGGGAAGATGAAAGTACTTAGGTCGATCAGCGCGTTACGCGATTACCGGAAACAATTGGCGGGGAGCGTCGGGCTGGTGCTGACTATGGGTTTCCTTCATGAGGGACACCTGTCCCTGGTACGCAGGTCGAAGGCCGAGTGCGAGTATACTTTTGTCAGCATCTTCGTCAATCCCACCCAGTTTGGACCGGACGAGGATTTCGGCGCTTATCCCCGGGACACTAACCGGGATCTAAAGCTGCTTGAAAACACCGGCGCCGACGCCGTGTTTTTACCCGGCGCCGGGGAAATGTATCCCCCCGGCGCCGATACTGTCGTCGTGCCCGGAAAAACCGCCCATAGGCTGGAGGGCGCCGCTCGGCCCGGCCACTTCCGCGGAGTAGCCACCGTCGTCCTCAAGCTGTTCAACTTGATCCAGCCGCAGCGAGCCTACTTCGGCCAGAAGGACGCCCAGCAGGCGGCGGTCATCAGGAAGATGGTCGCCGACCTCGACGTGCCGGTCGAAATCGCCGTCATGCCCACGGTGAGGGAAGGCGACGGCCTGGCCATGAGCAGCCGCAATACCTATCTGAATCCGGCCGAACGTGAAGCCGCCACGGTGCTCTACCGGTCATTGAAGCTGGCTGAGGAACTGATCAACGGCGGAGAGAGGGACGCCGAAATCGTCCGGCAGCGGATGACAGAACTGATCTCAGCTGAACCGCTTGCCCACATCGATTATGTTTCGGTGGCCGACGCCGGCAGCCTTGATGAGCTGGCTTTCGTTATCAGGCCGGCCTTGGTATCTCTTGCTGTCCGTATCGGGCGGACGCGGTTAATCGACAACGTCACACTGACTTAGCCGGCTTGACCAGCACCATCAATCCGAGCATCGCCAGGAACGCCATTGCCGCGCCGAAGAAGAACGGGCTGGCGGGTGACACCTCCTGCCACAGGAACCCGGCAATAAGGCTGGCCGGTAGCAGCAGCAGTCCCAGCACGCCGTGGTACATGCCGAAGGCGGTACCCCGCTTCTCCGGCGGTACCAGGTCGGCGACGAAAGCCTTAGCCACCCCCTCCACGATGCCGTAATAGACGCCAAAGACGGCGAACAGCAGCCAGATATGCCAGCTGGCGCCGGCGGCGGCGAATCCCAGATACGCGGCGGCGTAGATGCCCCAGCCGATCATCATCAGGGTTCTGCGGCCAAGCCGGTCTGACAGGACGCCGGCCGGCGTCGCCGCCAGCATATAGGTGATGTTGAAGACAACCAGCATCAGGGTGACATCGAGGACGGAATTGCCCAGATTTTGCGCCCGGAGGATGGCGAAGAAGCTCGACGAATTGCCCAGGGTGAAGATGCCGAGCACCAGCAGGAACAGCTTGAATTCCCGGCTCATGCCATTGACCGTATCGCGAAAGCCGGTCTTTTCGACCTCAACCCACGCCGCCCGGCGGGGATCCTTGACCATAGTGGCCAAAATGACGACCGAGATGACGGCCGGGATGACGCCGATGACGACCAGTAGTCGGAAAGTGTCCTGGGTCAGATCGACACTGCCGCGCTGGGTCAGGTAGATAACCGTCGCGGCGATGAACAGGCCGAGGAAAGCCCCCGCCGAGTCCATGGCTTTGTGCAGGCCGAAACTGCGCCCGCGTTCTTTTGGTTCGATCGAGGCGGCGATGAGGGCGTCCCGCGGCGAGGTGCGCAGCCCCTTGCCCAGCCGGTCGGCGAAACGGATGCCCAGCACGGCGGTCCAGTGCCCGGCCAGGTACATGAACGGCTTAGCCAGCGTCGACAGCCCGTAGCCGGCTATCGACAGTGCCTTGTAGCGGCGCAGCCTGTCGGCCAGCCGGCCGGAGTAAATCTTGACCAGGGCCTCGGTAGAATCCGACACGCCGCCGACCAGGCCGATTACGGAGGGGGCTACGCCGAGGACGTTGGCCAGGAACAGCGGCACCAGGGTAAATATCATCTCCGACGAGATGTCAGTGAAAAAACTGGTCAGGCCAAGATAGAAGACGTTGGGGCGCACGCCGAGGATCTTTTTCGAGTCAGAGGCAGGTGGCACGGTGGCATCGAGATTCGGCATAGCCATATCTTAACAGAGCCGAACCTGAGGTAAAATGGCTAAAAAAAATTGGCTCCCGAGGAAGGATTCGAACCTTCGGCCAATCGGTTAACAGCCGACCGCTCTACCACTGAGCTACTCGGGAGTGTGGGTCTGGCTGCCGAGCCAGGATTCGAACCTGGGCAAAAGGATCCAAAGTCCTCTGTGCTACCACTACACAACTCGGCAAGGCTTTTCATCAGCTCAAAGCTGGTGCCGAAGGTCGGACTCGAACCGACACAGGAGTTGCCCCCTAGCAGTTTTTGAGACTGCCGCGTCTACCATTCCGCCACTCCGGCAAAAAGCCGAATGTTGTTAAAGATCAGGGGGTGGTGCCGAGGCCCAGACTTGAACTGGGGACACGCGGATTTTCAGTCCGCTGCTCTACCAACTGAGCTACCCCGGCGCGAACAACGCTTGTTATTGTATCGGTTTGGAATTGCCCGGTCAAGCGTTGGCGCCTTAGGTTAAATACCGCCGTACCGGGTAAAAATGATGAGAACGATTAAAGAAGAAAGGGCGGAACCGATTGCCACCTGGGCGGCAGTATGCTGCCCGAGATGCACCCGGGCCCAACCCATCAAAGGGATGAGCGACAAAGAAGGAACCGCCCAAGCGCCATAGAGGAGATGCAACACCGTCACCAGTGCCGCAACCGTTGACGCATGAACTGAAATTTTCCACCAAAGATTGATGAAAGCGAAACTGACTATGGAAGCCAGACCGGCGATCAGGGCGGCAGTTAAGAGCTGCGGGGCATTCAACCATGTCAGGATGAAGATCCCCAGGACGTTGAAGAAAAGCCCGACGACATAGATCCGGTGGCGCTGGTGCCGCCGGTTTGAGAAAAGGGCATCCATGCGTCCCGTTCTGACCAGATAAACGGCGATGAGTAGCGGCGGCACGAAGCACAGACCGGTCACCGCAATAAACCATTTCAGTGCTTCAACCGCCGAACCGGCAGCCTCCGATGCTACTAAACCCAGGATGATCAATCCCGCTGCCAGGGGATTGAGCCCGTCGGAAATCAAATTGGCGATTCTTGTTTTGGTCAATTCTGCCCCTGATCTGAAACGCGCCATTATAGCATACCAGCCAGCCAGCGGCGGTTCTCTTATTTGACCCCCGCAGAATGGTAACCGATAATAGATATATCATCCGGGAGGTAGTCAATGGACAGCGATAAATTATTGGAAATTAAGAACCTCAAGGTAGCCGTCGAGGGCAAAGAAATCCTCCATGGCATCAGCTTGTCAATCAAAGCCGGCGAGACTCATGTTATCTACGGTCCCAACGGCAGCGGCAAGACTACCCTGCTCATGACCATTATGGGCTTCCCGAAATACAAAATTACCGGCGGCCAGATCATCTTCGAGGGACAGGACGTTACCGATGCTACCCTGGACGAGCGGGCGCGCGTCGGCATAGGTCTTTCCTTCCAGCGTCCCCCGATTGTCCGCGGCGTTAAGACCCGGGATATGGTTACCGCCTGCTTCCGAGGCCGCGAGGACGGCGACACGCTGTCGCGCCTGGCGGAAAGAGCCAACATGACCGATTTCCTGGACCGGGACATCAACTACGGCTTTTCCGGCGGCGAGACCAAGCGTTCCGAACTGCTGCAGCTCCTGGCCCAAAGCCCCGATCTGGTACTCCTGGACGAACCGGAATCCGGTGTTGACCTGGAAAACATCGCTCTCATCGGCGACCTGATCAACGACCTGCTGGAAAAAACCCATCCGATGCGCAACCGCACCCGCAGCGGACTGATCATCTCCCATACCGGCCATATTCTTGAATATGTCAATGCCCGCACGGGATATGTTATGTTTGAAGGCCGCATCATCTGCGAGGGCGACCCCCATGAAATCCTGGAAACCATCAAAATCAAAGGTTATGGAGAGTGCGCCTCATGTCAGATCTGCAAAAGGTAAAGGCTCCTGATTTCTCCGAACGCGCCCGGGCCGCCGCGGCTAAAAAAGCCGCCGCCGGGCCGGATATCGACCTCGACGGGTTCAAGGTGCCGGTCAGGGGCGAAAAAGGTTACCTGGACAGCCCGGAGACCATTTCCGAAAAAGATAAAAGCCGCATGCTGGAGTCCGGAATCATGCTGGACGACCGGACCGGCCGTTCCGGCACCTTCGTCCAGATGGACAACACCCCGGTGCACTTCCACGCCGCCCAGCAAGGCATCGAGGTCATGAGCATCTCCGCCGCCTGGGAGAAGTACGACTGGCTCAAGGACTACTGGTGGAAGGCGGTGGCCGTAGACGCCGACAAGTATACCGCCCATGTTGAGCTCCACGGTGCCGACGGCTATTTCATCCGCGCCCTCCCGGGAGTCAAGACCGATTACCCCGTCCAGGCCTGCCTCTACCTGGAGGCCGGCAAAGCGGTCCAGGATGTTCACAACATTATCATCGCCGAGGAAGGCTCGGAGCTGCATATCATCACCGGCTGCGCCGTTGCCCACCGCCAGGAGATGGGCCTGCATCTGGGCGTCTCCGAGTTCTACATCAAAAAGGGCGCCAAGATAACATTTTCCATGATTCACACCTGGTCGCCGGAGACCGAGGTACGGCCGCGTACCGGAGCGATCATCGAAGAGGACGGATTGTTCCTATCCAACTACGTTATCATGAAACCGGTGCACTCCATCCAGGCATCGCCGATCGCCCGATGCGTCGGAAAGAACGCCACGGTGCGCTTCAACTCGATCATGGTGGCCACTCCCGGCTCCCATATGGATCTGGGTTCCCGCGCCTTTCTCAACGCTCCGGGTGCCCGCACCGAGATGATCGCCCGGGCAATCACCGCCGGCGGCGAGATCGTTTCGCGCGGCTACATGGAGGGCAACGCGCCCGACATCAAGGGGCATCTGGAATGCCGCGGCCTGATTCTTAAAGATAACGGCTCCATCCACGCCATCCCGGAACTAAAAGCTACGGTTCCCAACGTCGACCTGTCCCATGAGGCGGCGGTGGGTAAGATTGCCGAAGACGAAGTGGAATACCTGATGGCCCGGGGTTTAACCCGTGACGAAGCCACCGCAGCTATCATTCGCGGTTTCTTGAAAGTGGATATCGAGGGTCTGCCGCCGATGCTTAACGCCGAACTGCGCAAAGCGGTGGAAGCCTCGGAAAAAGAAGCTTTATAAATGCAAAAAGCCTTCGAGTTTCTCTAAGGCTTTTTCCGCGGCATCATAACCGGTTTATCCCCGCTCAAAAGGCCAGTGAGGATGCTGCTTGTGCTTATCACCGCCGGTGATGAAGGTTGCGGGTTTGCGGGTTACCTCGGTTGAGGCGCATTTCGGGCAGGCGACGGGACTGGAATCCGAAAACTTCCTGAGCATCTCGAACTTGTTTTTACATTTCTGGCAAATATAGTCGTAAAGCGGCACTGGAACCTCCTGAAAGAGGATTTATAAGGCAGCAGAGCCTGGTGGCCTGGTGCTGCTAGGATAACTCCCAGGGCATCTTGCGCGGCGCCTTCCCCGTGGTGACGAAGGTGGAAGCCTTCTTTTTGATTTCGGTATCGCCGCAGTTGGGGCAGGTCACAGGTGACGTGTCAGTGACCTTACGAAGGAGTTCAAACTTCTTTTTGCATTTTTCGCAGCGGTATTCGTATAGCGGCATTCGAGTCCCTTTTTTCCGCGTATTTTAACAAACCAGACCCGGACAGACAATTCTGTCCGGGCGAAGTTTTTCAATTTTTCGGATCCGAACCGGATCCGGGAGCTACCCTCAAGATGAAACCCTTGGCGACGGCCCGCAGCCGGCGCCGCCGTAACTACCCGCGCCGCCCCCGATGCCGCAACTGAAATTTGATATCTTACGTTCAACTTCATAGGAGCCGCATTTTGGGCAGGTCACCGCCGCCGTATCGGACAGGCGGCGGAGCAACTCAAATCTCTTGGCGCAAGACTTGCATGAATACTCGTAAATAGGCATCGTTCACTCCTGCACTGGATATTGTATTATACTACATGATGTACAGAATCAATGAAGTGATATTGGTCACATACAATCCGACTGCGAAGTTTGAGGGATGCCGAATTATTTTAAAGCTTTAGGTGTGTCCGATGCCGACCTGGCTGTCGCCCGCGGTCTGGCGGCAGGGCACTTCAGCGGTCAATTTGGGGAAAAATACAAAAAGTATGTTGCCCGGGTCGGCGCGGCGCTGCTCGAAATTTACCCGCCGGCTCACAAGCTGCCGCCTGAAGAAATTATCGACCTGATCAGCATTATCGACATCATCGGGCCCGATTCCAGAGGCCTGATGAAGCGGCTCAAGGAGTCGTGCACCGGCTGCGGCTGGTGTTGTTCCCAGACCAAGCGGATCGTCGTTGACGAGGAAGATACCCTGCGCATCAGCCGTAAACTGAAGCAAAGGCGCGAAGACCTGTTCATATTCGACGGCAAAGAATGGTTGATAAAGAAAGCGCACCCGTGCGGCTGGTGGAACCCCAAAAACGGCCGCTGCCTGATTTACGCCGACCGCCCCCATACCTGCCGCGTCTGGCCGCTTGGCGTGACTGAAGCCGGTCATAAAACCATCCAGCCGATGGAGCACTGCAATTACGCGGTGATGGTGACGGTCAACAAAGTAATTTGGACCCTGGAGAACGCCGCCAAGCAAAGCGGCGAATGAAACTCGGGGCTCTAATGTTTCTACCTACCACTAAAGCAGAACTTAACGCCATTGGCTGGAACCAACTCGACGTTGTCCTGGTCACCGGCGATTCATATATCGACAGCCCTTTCATCGGTGCCGCCGTCATCGGCAAGATGCTTGCGCGGGCCGGGTACCGCGTCGGCATCATCGCCCAGCCAGACATTCATTCGGCGGCGGACATCACCCGCCTGGGTGAGCCGAGGCTTTTCTGGGGCATCACCGGCGGCTGCATCGACAGCATGATCGCCAACTACACCTCGCTCAAGAAGAAACGGAGAAGCGACGACTACACCCCCGGCGGCCGGAACACCCGCCGCCCCGACCGTGCCGCCATTGTTTATACCAACCTCATCCGGCAGCATTTCAAGAACACCGCCCCGATAGTTATCGGGGGGTTGGAAGCCTCGCTGCGGCGGGTGGCTCATTACGACTACTGGGACGACCGGGTCCGCGGCTCGATCCTCTTCGACGCCAAGGCGGATTACCTGATCTACGGCATGGCTGAAAAAGCGGCGGCCGAACTGGCCGGAACCCTCAATCAAGGCGGCGATGTACAGCAAATCCGCGGCCTGTGCTATATCGCCGGCGAGGCCGAAATGGCAGCGGTGCGGAAGAACTACATTGAACTGCCGCCGCTGGATGCCGTCGAGAAGGACAAAGAAGCCTTCATCCACATGTTCCACGCCTTCTACCAAAACAACGACCCTATCACTGCTCAAGGGCTGTACCAGAAACATGGCAACCGCTACCTGGTGCAGAACCCGCCGCAGCCCTTGATGAGCCAATTAGAACTCGACGGCGTCTTCAGCCTGGGTTTCGAACGTGCCCAGCACCCCTATTACGAAAACCTGGGTAAAGTGAAAGCCCTGGAAACGATCAAGTTCTCGATATTATCCCACCGCGGGTGCTACGGCGAGTGCAACTTCTGCGCCATCGCCGTCCATGAAGGCCGCACCGTCCAGTGGCGGAGCGAACAATCGATCCTTGCTGAAGCGCGGGAACTGACCAAGTACCCGGACTTCACCGGCTACATCCGCGATGTCGGCGGGCCGACGGCCAACATGTACGGCTTTGAGTGCGGCCATAAACTGGAACGCGGCCCCTGCTCCAACAAGCGCTGCCTCTACCCGGATGTCTGTCCGACGCTCAACGTCGACCACACGAAGCAGGTTTCGCTGCTTAAAAAGATGCGCAAGATTGAAGGCATCAAGAAGGTCTTCGTCGCTTCCGGCGTCCGCCCGGACCTGGTGCTGGCCGATAGGCAGCACGGCGAACCGTACCTGAAAGAAGTCGTCGGCCATCATGTCTCCGGCCAGATGAAAGTGGCCCCGGAGCACTCTGAAGAAAGCGTGTTACGGTTCATGGGCAAGCCGTCCGCCGCTTCCACGCTCAAGTTCAAGGCAATGTTCGACCGGCTGTCCAAAGCGGCGGGCAAGGAGCAGTTCCTGACCTATTACCTAATTGCCGCCCATCCCGGCTGCACCGTCGCGGACATGCGTAACCTGAAAGCCTTTGCCGCCAAAAACCTCAAGATGAACCCGGAGCAGGTCCAGGTCTTCCTGCCCGCCCCTTCGACGTATTCAAGCCTGATGTATTACACCGGCATGAACCCCTTTACTGGCAAACCGATATTCGTTGAAAAAGAACCGCGGCTGAAAAACTTCCAGAAGGACATCATCACCGAGCCCACGGATGAAAAACGCATAGCCACCCGCCGCGGCTTGGGCTATAATCAGTCTCATGAGAAACGACCTCGCCTCCCTCAAGCAAAGCGCTAAAGAATCCGTCGCCTCCCAATCCGCCGCCCTCCGCAAGATAGCCCTGGACATTCACGATAATCCTGAGTTGGGCTTCAAGGAGAAGCAGGCCGCGGGCTGGCTCACCGCCCACCTCAAGCAAAACGGGTTTGCCGTCGAGATGGGCATCGCCGATCTGCCGACAGCCTGGAAGGCCACCTACGGCTCCGGCAAACCTGTTATCGCCTTCGTCGGTGAATACGACGCCCTGCCGGAGGTCGGTCACGCCTGCGGTCATAACCTCATCGCCACGGCGAGCGTCGGCGCCGCCGTAGCCGCCAAAACCCTCGCCGACAAGTTCGGCGGCACCGTGGTCATGATCGGCACCCCGGCCGAGGAGCTTTACGGCGGCAAGATTCCCATGGTCAAGAAGGGCATTTTCAACGGCCTGGACGCCGCCATGCTGGTGCACCCCGGCTCGGACTCGACGGCAATAACACGAGCACTAGCAGTGGTGACACTTTATATCGAGTATTTCGGGCGAGAAGCCCACGCCGCCGCCCACCCGGAGCAAGGTATTAACGCCCTGGATGCCATGATCATCGGTTATAACGGAGTGACGGCTTTACGGCAGCATATCGAGCCCTCCGCCCGCCTCCATGGGATTATCACTGATGGCGGCAAGGCAGCCAACGTGGTGCCGGGGCACGCCGCTGGCACCTTCCTGGTGCGCGCCATGACCATGAAGTACCTCGAGGAATTAAAGGAAAGGGTGTTAAACTGCTTCCGCGCCGGGGCGCTGGCGACCGGCGCCGAGCTTTCCTACCACTGGGACGAGCACGCCTACGAACCGCTGCTGCCAAATTTCACCCTGGCGGGGCTGTTCGCCGAGAATATCAGAAGCCTCGGCCGCGACATTGAACTCGACGACTGCTCCCACGCCTTCGGCTCCACCGATATGGGCAACGTTTCCTGCGTCGCGCCGTCGCTCCATGGCTTCTTGGCCATCGCCCCCAAGGGCGTCTCTGGCCACACCAAAGAGTTCGCCGCCTACGCCGCTTCAGAGGAAGGCATCAAGGGCATGCTGGACGCCGCGGCCGGCATCGCTATGACCGCCGCCGACCTCTTCTCCAACCCGGAGACGCTGGTCAAGGTCAGGTCCGAGTTTGAGAAGGCCCTCAAATAAATAATAGATCATATATAAATTACATGGGTGTCTATCTGGGACTCGATGCCGGCTCCATCTCCACCAAAGCCGCCGTCCTTTCGCCTGATGGTAAATTCTTCGCTTCGGCGTACAAACCCACGGCCGGCGACCCGCTGGCGGCTTCCGAACTGGTCCTCGCCGAGGTGAAATCAAAGATCGAGGGTGAGATTTTCGGTCTGGCCGTCACCGGCAGTGCCCGCGAGTTGGTCGGTCAAATGCTGGACGCGACCATCATCAAGAACGAAATCACCTGCCAGGCGCTGGCCGCCGCCCACCTGGTGCCGGACGCCCGTACCGTCATCGAAATCGGCGGCCAGGACTCCAAGTTCATCGTCTTGAAAGATGGATTGGTGCAGGACTTCGCCATGAACACCGTCTGCGCCGCGGGCACCGGCAGCTTTTTGGAACACCAGGCGCGGCGGTTGGGGCTGTCCATTGAAGAATTCGCCGCCAAAGCGCTGGAAAGCACGTCGCCGATCAAGGTTGCCGGCCGCTGCACCGTCTTCGCCGAGTCCGACCTGATTCACGCGCAGCAGACCGGAGCGTCGGTCTCCGATATCATCTACGGGCTATGCCTGGCCCTGGCACGAAATTTCCTGGCCGATGCCGGCCGCAACCGGAATATCGAACCGCCTGTCATTTTTCAGGGGGGAGTGGCCAAGAACGCCGGCATGGTACGGGCTTTTCGTGAACGGCTGGGCTGTAAGATGGTCGTGCCGGGGATGCCGGAGATATCCGGCGCGTTGGGGGCTGCCTTGCTCTTAAAGCGGCAGTTGGAGCATAATATGAACCGGTCTTGAACAAGGCCGGCGACTCCACGAGTGTTGACAAGGGAAGGGAAGTGTATGCGGATAGCTGTAGATGCCTCCGGTGGTGATTTTGCCCCGTACGAAATAGTCAAAGGTGTCATCAAGGCTGCCCAGGAACTTAAAGATAAGGGTATCGAGATTATTCTGGTCGGCAAGCGCCCGGTATTGCATGTCCAGGCCGGGAGGCACCTCAAGAAGCTGAATATTTCCATCGCGCATGCTCCACAGACTATCGAGTTCAACGAGCATCCGGTTGAAGCCTTGAGGAACAAGCCCAAATCTTCCATCGCGGTGGGTACCATGATGGTTAAAGAGGGAAAGGCTGACGCTTTTGTCTCGGCCGGTTCCACCGGCGCGATGTTATGTGCCGCCTACTTGCTGCTCGGTAAAATCGAGGGTATCGAACGGCCCGCCCTAGCCAGCATCATCAAATTGGTACCCCACGCCCCCGCGTTGCTGCTGGACGCCGGAGCCAACTCGGACTGCCGCCCACAGCATCTTGTAGAATTTGCCCGGCTGGGTAATATCTATGCCAAAAACGTCATCGGCATCGAAACCCCGCGCATTGCCCTGATGAGCGTCGGAGAGGAAGAAACCAAAGGCAACAAACTGGTCATCGAGACCCATCAGCTGCTGAAAACGACCCCAGGATTAAAATTCATCGGCAACGTAGAAGGTCACGACCTGGTACGCCACCGGGCCGACGTCATCGTTACCGACGGCTTTACCGGCAACGTCCTGATCAAAGCCTTCGAAGGTCTGGGCGATTCCATCATCAAGATACGCCAGGTCAGCCAGGCGGTAAACTCGGCTTCTCACCTTCGCGGCAGAGCTCTGCTGGCTGATGTCGGCATCGGCCATATGGTCAAAGGCATGGACTTCCGTGAGGTCGGCGGCGCCTGCCTGCTCGGAGTCAAAGGAACAATTATCGTTTCCCACGGCCGTTCACGGGCTAAGGCAATCAAGAACGCCATCCTGATGGCCAAAAGGACGGTGGAACAGCGTATACCCCAGCTTATCGCCGAGGAGGTCAAGGATAATGTCAGCGCCGTCACGGTATGACGTCATTATTATCGGCGGCGGACCGGCCGGGCTTTCAGCCGGTCTCTACACCGCCAGGGCCAAACTCAAGACACTGATCATTGAGGGTTCGGCCATAGGCGGGCGCATGGCGGAAGCTTGGGAGATTGAAAACTATCCCGGCTTCACCGAGGCTGTCCACGGATACGATCTGGGCCAGAAAATGTACGAGCAGGCCACCAGATTCGGCGCCGAGCACGCTCAAACCAGCGTTACTGGCATACGGGTTGACGGCAGAGAAAAGATCGTCACCACACCCATCGGGGATTATGCCGCCCCGGCCGTCATCATCGCCGGCGGTTCCGAGCGAAGAAAGCTGGGCGTCCCGGGGGAAACCGAGTTAACCGGCAGGGGTGTTTCCTTTTGCGCAACCTGCGATGGGCCGTTCTTCCGCGAGAAAGTAGTGGCGGTGGTCGGCGGCGGCAACGCCGCTCTGAATGAGGCGACCCATATATCCCATTTTGCCTCAAAGGTTTACGTCATTCACCGGCGGGACTCCATGCGAGCCACCAAGGTGCTTCAGGAAAAAGCCTTCTCCGATCCTAAAATCGAGTTTATCTGGAACACCGAAGTTACAGCCATCGAAGGGAAGGATTCGGTTGAACGGCTCAAACTGAAAAACGTCCAGACCGGGGCTGAATCAGCTCTGCCCGCCCAAGGCGTGTTCATCGCCGTCGGCCTGATTCCCAACACGGGTTACCTTCAGAACATCATCAGCATCGACCAGTACGGCGCCGTGATCACCAACGATAAAATGGAGACCAACGTCCCCGGGATTTATGCCGCCGGCGACGTCAGAGCTAACTCCGTCCGCCAGGTGGTCACCGCAGCCGGCGACGGAGCGACGGCTGCCCTCTACGCCCAGAAATTTATTTCTGAAAGCGCTAAACCCTGAAATAGAAACTCAACCGGAAGGATATCGATGAGAGTAGTTCTCCTTAAAGACGTGCCGAATATCGGGAAAACCGGCCAGATTAAAGATGTGCCGGACGGCTATGCCCGAAACTACCTGTTGAAAACCGGGTTGGCTGCTGCCGCCACCCACGAAGCCAGATCTTCGACTCAAGCCAAACTGGATGCTGAGCAGAAGAAACAGGCCAGGATTGAAGCCGAGCTCGCCGCCGCCGCTAAACTGCTTGACGGCCTGCAGGTGGTCGTAGTCGGAAAAACGGGAGCCGGGGACAGGCTCTACGGATCGGTCACCTCGGCGGATATCGCCACAGCGGTACAACGGGCGGCCGGATATGAACTTGACAAGCGTAAGATTGAATTGGCTGAGCCCATCCGCTCCCTGGGCGACTATATGGTGACTGTGAAACTTACCGGGGCGCTGACCCCGGTGCTCAAAGTTAAAGTTGTTCCGCAGGGGAGTTAGCGCCCTTGGTTGAATCACGGTTGCCGCCTCACGACCTGGCCGCTGAAGAAGCCGTTAACGGTTCGCTTCTGATTGACGGGAAAGTCATTTATGAGCTCGCCGCTTTTCTCCGGCCGGCGGATTTTTATAGCGAAACGGGACGCTGCGTTTATGAAGCCGCCCTGGAGCTGTACCACCGCGGCGAAGCGATTGATCAAATCACCGTTGCCCGCGAACTGGACCACCAACGCAATCTGGAGAAGGTCGGCGGGGCGGCCTACCTGGCGCACCTGCTCACCACGGTACCCACATCGCTGGATGCGGAACACTACGGCCGCATCATCTATAACCTGTCTGTATCGCGCCTGCTGATCAGCGCCGGCATCAAGATCACCGAATTGGGTTACTCCGCCGACCCCAGCCCGGGCGCGGTGATCTCAAAGGCTGAGACCCTGCTTTACAATTTGCGCAGCGAACGCGCTTCTGTCGATTTCATTCACATTAAGAGTATCCTGGACCGCTACCTGGAACCGCCTCAAACGGCGCAGCACCTTGAGAGCGTACCGACGGGCTTTTATGGCCTGAATGACTACATCGGCGGCTTGAAGCGTGGCGATCTGGTTATTGTCGCCGGACGCCCGAGCATGGGTAAGACTTCACTGGGCTTGAATATCGCCCGCAACGCCGCGGTCGACCACCACGCTTGTGTCGCAGTCTTCTCTCTGGAGATGTCTTCCGATTCGTTGGTACAGAGGCTGCTGTCCAGTGAAGCCGGGATCAATGTCAGGCACTTTACCCCGGGATTGTCCTCTCCCGATGATGAAAACCGGATCATGCACGCCATCGGGATTCTATCCGAGGCGCCTATCTACATCGATGACTCGCCTCAATTGCGGATCGCTGACCTGCGCTCCAAAGCCCGGCGCCTGCATTTTGAATACGGCATCGACCTGATAATCGTTGATTATCTCCAATTGCTGCAGGGAGACACAGGCAGCGGCAAGGGTGACAACCGGGTTCAGGAGATCAGTTATATTTCCCGCGCCTTAAAGGGAATCGCCCGGGAACTCAACGTGCCGGTGGTTGCGCTTTCCCAACTGTCACGGGCTGTCGAATGGCGGTCGTCACACGAACCAAAGCTCTCAGACTTGCGTGAAAGCGGCTCAATTGAACAGGACGCCGATATCGTGATATTCATTTATCGCGAGGAGGTCTATTTCAAAGAGGAAGAGTGGGCCGCTACCTATCCCGACAAAGAATATCCACGGGAGATCGCCGACATTATCATCGCCAAACACCGCAACGGTCCCACCGGTACGATAAAAGTGCGTTTCCGGCACGCGCTAACCAAATTCGAAAATCTGCAGTCCATCGCTGAGATTGCCTGAACCTGGTATCAAGCGACCTGTAAACATCAAAATGAAAACTTTCGACGGCTTCCCCGATAAATTCGAATTCACCGCCGTGCCGAAACCCTTTCTGGCACAAGCGCTGCCGCTTATCGGCAGCCTTGAGGAACTCAAAGCCTCCCTCCTGTTCTTCAGAGTGCTTTATCAAAAAAAGGGCTTCCCGCCGTATGTCACCGCGGCCGAGATCGCTGATCTGAACTCCGGGTTGGATGAAACCGCCGCGGAACAGGCTTTGAGCGAGGCGGCGGCCAGAGGTACCACCATCAAGCTGGCGGTGGTCGAAAAGGGAAAACCGGTAGCCCTGTATTTTTTGAATGACGGGCGGAACCGCGAAGCTGTCCAGGAGATTATTGCAGGCAGGATTAAACTCGGGAGCATCGCGCCAAACGAACCTGTCAAGTTTGTGCCATCACCCGAACTGCCGGATATCTTCAGCTTGTATGAACAAAATATCGGCCTTCTAACACCCATCATTGCCGAAGAACTCAAGGAAGCGCTGAAACTCTACCCTGAATGCTGGGTGAAAGACGCAGTCAAAGAGGCCGCCAGTCTTAACAAGCGCAATTGGCGATATATCAGCAAAATTCTGGAAAACTGGGCCACAGGCGGCAGGAACGATGGAACATATTTCGGAAATCCTCAAAAAGACCCTGACAAATACACCAAAGGCAAATACGGGAAATTTGTCCGGCGCTGATTCCCACCCCGGTGAAACGCTCAGCGATTGCCCGGGGTGCCGCGGCGCGCGCTTCGTATACGCCCGGAACGCGGATGGCAAACCGGATTATTCCCGCACCGTACCCTGCCGGTGCGTTGACTCCGCTGCCGACGCTGAGAAAGTCAGGCGGCTGGCTGAGTATTCCCGCCTTGGAACCCTGCGGTCACTGACTTTCGATAATCTGCTGCCGGAAGGCCGGCACGGTTCAACGCAAAACCGCGCCGGGTTCAAGTCGGCTTACCACGCGGCGCTGACGTTTGCTGAAGCTCCTGTCGGATTTCTGGTCCTGACCGGGCTATCCGGCGCCGGCAAGACCCATCTGGCGGCGGCGATCACCAACCGCCGTATCGATGCCGGTCACGCCGTACTCTACCGCTCGGCGCCCGATCTGCTGGACGACCTTAAGGCCGGCTTTGCCTCGAACGCCGATAATCCCTTTCCCGACACTTTTGAAATGATGAAAAATATACCCCTCCTGGTGATTGACGATCTGGGGGTCCAGTCCGACACCGCCTGGGCGCGAGAGAAACTGGACCAACTGATCACCTACCGTTTCAACCATGAACTGCCGACGGTCATCGCGACGGCACTGCCCATGGAGAGTCTGGACGACCGGCTGAGGAACCGTTTGTCGGATCCGCGCCTGGCTAAAGTGTTGAACCTGGCGACCAGCGGCGCTGACATGGATTGGCCTCCGGGGCTGGATTTACAGCGTACGATGAACTTTCTGTCTTTCGATCGGGACCGCCTTAATCTACCTCCCGAAGACAGGGATAACCTTGCCCGCGCCTACCAGGTAGCCCATGATTTCGCCCGGGCGCCGGAAGGCTGGCTCATTCTCCAGGGCGTCACCGGCTGCGGAAAGACCCACCTGGCATCGGCAATCGTGAACTTCAGGTACCAGGGAGGGCAAGCCGCTCTCTTTGTCGTCGTACCGGAATTCCTTGACCATTTACGGTCGGCTTTCAGTCCCGACGCTAAAGTTTCTTACGATGAGCTCTTTGACAGAGTCAAGACAACGCCCTTCCTGGTGCTTGATGACTTCGGCGAACAGGCTACTACGCCATGGGCCCAGGAAAAGCTTTATCAGGTGATTTCCTACCGTTACAATGCACGGCTGCCCACCGTGGTGACGACCCGGGCGTCTCTCGACGAGATCGAACCGGCCATTTCTTCACGCTTTATCGACCACCAGTTCAGCATGGTCTTTAACATCACCGCGCCGGATTACCGCGGCGACGCTTCCCACGCCAAGGCAAGAAGACCGGCGCCACGGGCATCCCGCCAATTTAAGAAGTAAGGCTCAGGCGGTAAACAGGGTTTACGGGGGTAAATTGCCCTCCGCCGGGAAACTTGCGCCGTCCGCCTTTTATCTCTAAAATGGCACCACTAGGGAGATACGGCTGAAATGCTCAATCACCCGGTGCTGGTGCTGAACCAGAATTACGAGCCCATCCACGTCTGCCAGGTTAGGCGCGCTATCCTCTTATGCTATCAGGGCAAAGCGGAAATGCTGGAAGACGGCTTAGGTCTGCTCCACACCGTCCGACTCTCCATTCCCATGCCTTCGGTCATCCGGCTGCAGCATCACGTGAGGCGTCCGCGCCCCCGGCACAAACTCACGCGGTGGGAAATTTTCCACCGCGATGATTTTTCCTGCCAGTACTGCGGTAAAAAAGCCCAGCCTCTCACCATCGACCACGTAGTCCCCCGTTTCCAGGGCGGGCGCCACTCGTGGGAAAATTTGGTGGCCGCCTGCGTGCCTTGCAACCGCCACAAAGCTGGACGAACCCCGGAGCAGGCGAACATGAAACTGCTTAAAAAACCCAGTATGCCGGAAGGCAGGCCGCTGGTCGTCGTCTCACACCGATACCAGGAGCGGATGCACATCTGGCAGAAGTATCTGCCAGATAAGGTCTGAAGTTATTTAAAGAAGGACGCCGCGGCGTCCTTCACCGACTATCTGCGCCTTTTCCTCCGCCTTCGATGGGCCAGGCCGCCCGCTTCAGCCTTTATTCCATCGGCCGGTGATTGGTCATCAGCTTCGGTGATGGGAGCCACTGAAATCCTATCTGCCGGTTCCGGAGAAACAGGCCTGATAGATTGAAGCGCGGGTTCAACCGCTGCCGCGGCAGCGCAACAACGGGCGCGCTCTTCGTTTAATTCCTTATAGACTTCATATTCATGACCCAGGCAGCAGAGCAGCCGGCCGCAGACGCCGGAGATCTTGACCGGATTCAGCGGGAGGTTCTGTTCTTTGGCCATTTTAATTGATACCGGGGCAAAATCAGTCAGGAAACTGGCGCAGCACAACTCCCGGCCGCAACGGCCGTAACCGCCGAGCAGCTTTGTTTCGTCCCGCGGACCTACCTGGCGCAATTCGACTCGAACGTGGAGTTTTCGGCCGAGTTCGCGGACCAATTCTCTAAAATCAACACGGCCTTCAGAGCTGAAGAATACTGTCAGGTGACTTTCATCGAGATTGTATTCCGCCGCCAGGCATTTCATCGGTAATCCGAGCTTCGCTACCAACTCCTCGCAATCAGCAAGCGTCTGAGACTCGGCGAAACACGTCTTATGACGGCGTTCAATATCTTCGGCAGTAGCTAACCTTATCACAGGCTTTAACGGCGACTCGAGCTGTTCGTCGGCCATTTCCCGGACCGGATTAATCACCCGTCCGATTTCCGGACCGTGGGCGGTTTCCACAACCACATCAACCCCTGTTTGAAGGTCAAAATCCGCCGGGTCGAATTGATACAGCTTACCGGCCCGTTTCAAACGAATATCGACGACATTAGCCAATTCTTTTGGTACTCCCTTTTATCACCGGCAAGTTCAGCATCAACACTTCAAGGGCAAGGCGGGGTGAGGCGTTTTGTTCCAGATGGCGCCGCGTGACATTCAAAGACCCGATGAGACGCTGCGCCTCCGCGGCAGTGATCCGGCTTGCCAGTTCCGCAGTAATTATCTCATAATCAGTATTAATAACTTCTTCTTTTATGTCAAGTTTTACCAGCAGGATATCCCGACAGAAGCTGAGCCATTGATCCAGGAGACGATATATTTCGGTACGAGTTTTACCGAAACGCTGGGACAGTTTATCTGCCAGTTCGAACCTGAAGTCGAATCCCGAGCCGAGAGCATCGGCAAGCTTAAGCAGATTGTCGCGCCTTTCCAACTGCAGTCCTTCGTCGCGGGCGGCGGCAATGGCCCAGCCTGCCCTGCCCTGGCTGAGGCGCGCCAGTAAATCGGCGCGTTCCGCCGGGAACCCCAAGCCCTGCTCAAGAAACCGGGCTATTTCGAGGCGCGGCGCCACCGCCAGCCTCAGCTTCATACAACGTGACCGAATCGTCTCGGGCAGTTGGTTCTCTCTGACGGTCGTCAGAACGAAAACCACACCGGGCGGCGGTTCTTCCAGCGTTTTTAACAACGCGTTTGCAGCCCCGTTGGACAAACGTTCGGCTTCATCGATAATAATCACCCGATATTTGCCTTCAAAAGGCGGCAGTGAAACGGCATGATTTATTTCTCGAACCTGTTCAATGGATAATTCTACCCTGCTTTTACCATCATCGTCTGCGGCTTGAACACTGATCAACCGGACATCGGCGTGAATACCGGCGGTTATGCGGCGGCATTGTTCGCAACCGCCGCACGGGGGGTTGTCGCCGGTACAGTTGAGGGCTTGAGCCAATTTCAAAGCCAGCGCAGTCTTGCCGGAATGCTCGGGAGCCGCAAGCAGATAAGCGTGGCACAATTCCCCTTTTTCGAGGCTTTTCGCCAAGAAGGCGGCCACATTTTTTTGCCCGATGATCTGCCAATCAGCCATTTCAGCCAAGATCGGTCCGCAGCAGGTCTTCGATTGACTCGCGCCGCCGGATTAACCGGTGTTGCCCTTCCTTAACCATGACCGCCGCCGGACGAAAAAAGGCGTTATAATTCGATGCCATGGGGATACAATATGCCCCGCAGACCGGCATGACCAGGGTATCTCCAGGATCTGCTTCCGGCAGCTTTACGTTAGCGGCCAGGAGATCGCCGGATTCGCAGAACCGACCGGCTACAGTATAAAGCCCGTTCGCTCTTTCCGTCATGCGGTTGGCGAGGTACGGTTCGTAACAGGCGCCGTAAAGCGCCGGCCTGATATTGTCAGCCATGCCGCCATCAACGCATAAATAGCGCCGGATGCCAGGGATATCCTTGATGACGCCCACCGAATAAAGCGCCACCGCGGCTCGGGCAACGGTCGCCCGCCCCGGTTCCACCGTCAGCGACAGTGATTTTAAATCCAAGCGGCGGCATTCCTCTTTGAAAAAGGATACGATAGCTTCCGCGTATTCACCCACTGAAGGGGGCGCTTGACCGGAAAGATACTGGACGGCAAAACCGCCGCCAGCATCCAGCTCATCAATAATGAGACCCCACCGCTCCCTGACCCCGGCGATGAATCCGAGGGCGGTATTCATAGCGTCGAGGAAGGGTTGGATTTCAAATATCTGCGAACCGATATGATAATGAAAACCTACCAACTTCAAGGAGGTAGAGCTCAAAATCCGCCCGACAGCCGACTCGGCGTCTTCCAGCCCGAAACCGAATTTGGAGTCAATGTTACCGGTGGTGATTTTGGCATGGGTGTGCGGATCAATGCCCGGCTTGATACGCAACATGACATCAGCCCGGCAGCCGCGGGCGCCGGCAAAGGCATCCAAACGTGCCAGCTCCCAGGCGTTATCAATGACGATACGCCCAACCCCGGCTGCCAGGGCAAGTTCAAGTTCGGTATCGGACTTATTATTTCCGTGGAAATAGATGTTTTTCATCGGGAAGCCGGCTGATCGGGCAATCTCTAATTCGCCGCCGGAAACAACATCAAGCCCTAGGCCTTCCTCGGTGATAATTTTAGCTACCGCCCGGTTAAGACAGGCTTTGCCGGCATAAACGATTCGAGAAGAAGATAACCGCCCTCCGAATTCCCGCTTAAACTCACGCGCGCGGGCCCTGATGTCCTCTTCGGCGAAGACGTAGAGAGGCGTACCGTATTTTTCAACCAAGTCGATGGAGTCGCAGCCGCCGATCACCAGATGCCCGTAATCGTTGATTGCCGAACCCAAAGGAAAAAATGGGGGTGTTTCTTTCATAGCGCCCATAATATCAATCCAGCGTTCCGGGGTCAAAGAGAAGGAAAAATCAAAACAAAAGACAGCCGTGACGTCGGAGTCTTGCTCTGGTACAATGCGGGAAGATTGTTGAGGAGAAAGAATGTCATTTAACGAACCGTCGGATCGGAATGCCAACGAAATCCGCATCTTCACCGGCTGCAACGAAGAGGAAACATGCCCGAAAGCCAAGCGGGAACGTCAGCAAGAGCTTGAAGAGATGATTCTGACCATACTTATCGAAATTCCCAAGGGAAGCCGCAACAAATACGAGTACGACAAAGAGCGCAAGATTATCAAGTTTGACCGCATGCTGTTTTCCGCGGTGCATTATCCGTCGGACTACGGCTTCATCATCGATACCCTGGCTGAAGATACCGATCCGCTGGATGCTCTGGTGCTGGTATCCGAACCAACCTTTCCCGGCTGCTTAATTGAAGCCAAACCGGTGGGTTTGTTTCGCATGCGGGACGAAAAAGGACCCGACGAGAAAATCCTGTGCGTCCCCATGGGCGATCCCCACTGGAACTTCATCCAGGAACTTTCAGACGTCCCGCCTCACCTGTTGAAGGAAATCGAGCACTTTTTCATCATCTACAAGGAACTGGAAAAAAAGAAGACCGGCGTCGAGGGCTGGGAAGACAGGGAATCAGCCATCAAGGCGGTTCACGCCTCGCGCAAGCGCTACCAGGACAACCTGAAACAACTTGGCGCCAGCCGGATTTAGCGCTCGAAGGGGCCGATTAACTCCGCGTATCGCTGCGCGAGCGCTGCTGCCGCTGCTTCAATCTCTTTCTCTGAACCAGCCCAATCAAGCCGCAGCATCCGGTTGGACGGCACCCTGAGTTCCTTCAGGTGAGCGGCCACGGATTCGGAAGGAAAGGTGACTATCTCGAACATTTTGAGCGCGTGCTCCGCCGACCATTTAACCATGCCGCGACTGGCTTCAATCAGGACATCCGGGCCGGGCACGGTCAACACCATGCGCTTGAAACGTAAAAATCTGCGGTATACCGCAGCCAGGATTCCGAACCCCGTTAGATAATGAGCGTGAATGATATCCGATTTTATGGGATATATTATCGGTACGGCAGCAATAAAAGCCAGATATACCCACGGATAGCGGGTGGTTAGTGGCAACCGGTGAGTGATAATCTTTAAGCCGCTGTTTATCAGACGGTCTGACCCTGTCCTTCGGTACACCAGATGAACATTCCAGCCGAGATCGGCCAGCCGCTCGAGGAGTTTCAAGTCCAGCGCTGAGGGATGATCAATCAGGTGAATTACCGTTCGATCGGCCGTCGTTTTCAACAAGAGTCAATATAACCGAAATTTCTCCCCGCGTAAACTTGGCCGTTGACACTCAAAATCGCCGGCCTTAGAATGCCGATGATGAGTATGACCCCTGCCGTTGTGATTATGGCCGCCGGTGAAGGAGCCAGAATGCGCCCGCTTACCGGGACGCGCCCCAAGGTGATGCTACCAGTGGCTGGAAAGCCGATCCTGGAACATTTGCTTACCGAATGTGCGGCCGCTGGCGCCGGCGATTTCGTCCTGGTTGTCGGTTATCACGATGAAGTGGTAAGAAACTATTTTACCGATGGCAGCAAGTGGGGAGTCCGTATCAGATATGTCACCCAGCGGCAGCCGGCCGGCACCGCTGACGCCTTGCGCCAGTCAAGTCATTTTCTGGGCGCCGCCTTTGTTTTACTGAACGGCGATATCATGCTGAAATCAATCGATATTGTCCCGCTGATTGAAGCGGAAACCAACCTGCTTTCTATCGTTGAACTTCCAAATGTCGAAGGCAAGGGAGTGATGGAGACTCGGGGCGGGCAAGTCGTCCGGCTGTACGAGAAATGTACCCGCCCGCCAACCCGACTGGCTAACGCCGGGGCATATCATTTTACGGGGGATATCCTGAAGTTCGTACAGCAGACTCCGAGATCGCCACGAGGCGAGCATGAAATAACAGATACGGTTCAGGCGCTCATCGACGCCGGAATTCCAGTCGGTTACCGGTCGGTCAGCACCTGGTCAGAACTAAGTTACCCGTGGGATTTGTTCCAAGCTAACGAATCGGCGCTGGCGAATTGCCCGCCGTCAGTCGAAGGCATGATTGAGCCTGGCGCCACCATTACCGGCTCTGTCGCCGTCGGCCATGGAAGCCTGATCAAAGCCGGGTCTTACATCACAGGGCCGGTGAAAATAGGCAGGAATTGCGTTATTGGGCCAAACTGCCATATCCGCCCGGCAACGGATATCGGAGATGAATGTCACATCGGCGCCGGGGTAGAAATCAAGAATTCGATCATCATGACAGGCACCAGGATTCCTCACCTCTCTTATGTGGGCGACAGCATAATCGGGCAAAATTGCAACCTGGGAGCAGGGACTCAAATAGCCAACCTGCGGCTGGATAAAAAAGCGATCGCGGTAAACGGAATCAACACCGGCCGGCAAAAACTGGGCGGTATCTTCGGAGACGGCGTCGTCACCGGTATCAATGCCTCGATCAATCCCGGGACAATGGTGGGGCACGGGGCGCGGATTGGACCGGGGGCGACTGCCAAGGGCATCATTGCACCCGGCGCGAGGATTTATTGATGTCTGGAGTAAATTGATGAGACAAGCCATTATTCTTGCCGCCGGCGAGGGGCAGCGCCTGCGGCCATTGACCGCATCACGGCCTAAGGTCATGCTCAAGGCGGCCGGAAAGCCGATCATCGGATACGTTATTGAATCTCTGATCGCCTGCGGTATTCGCAACATATTAATCGTCGCAGGTTACCGGCGCGACCAATTGTTTGACGCCCTGGGTGATGGGTCATCTTCAGGCGTGAATATCAGATATGTCATACAGGAACATCAGGCCGGCACCGGCCATGCCCTTAAACAGGCTGAGTCACTGGCGGATAATGAATTCCTGCTGCTGCCGGGCGACCATCTTATCGAGGCGGCAACGATTAGAGAAATCTGCATGCTTGATCCGCTTGCCTTGCTGGTAAAACGGATCCCAAATAACCAGACCGTTCGGTACGGGGCTGTTTCGATTAGCGACGGCCAGGTGAAAGAGATCACTGAAAAGCCCGCCCAGCCATGTGACAAGCCGGTCAGTACGGGCATCTTCAAACTAAACAAAACGATATTTCAGTACCTAGGGCAGGAGTCGGATATCCCTGCGGCTATCAATACAATGGTCGCAAAGGGAGCTAGGATTCGGGCAGTCGAGGCTGACGGAGCCTGGCTTGATGCAATCTATCCCTGGGACCTCCTGGACCTTAACAATCATGCCCTGAAAACATTGCCTCCGGATATCCACGGCACTATAGAGAACGGTGTATTCACCTCCAGCGTCACCTCCATCGGTACCTCCAGCCGGATCAGGTCGGGGAGTTATCTCACCGGTCCGGCGCTCATCGGCGGATTATGCAATATAGGCCCGGCGGCAATTATCGGTCCGGGGGTATCAATCGGGGACAATGTATCCGTTGGGGCGTTTTGTGTGATTACTAACAGTATCATCGGCGACGACGTCGTTATCGGTCCGGGCGCAGTAATCGAGAATTCGATAATCGGCCCGGGGTGCAGCATTGGGGCTAACTTTTCATCCTGCAGCGGCGAGGCAGAGATAAAAGTCGGCGGCGAATGGCTGGTGCGAAAGGCCGGCTCAATTATCGGCGAAAACTGCCGTCTTGAAGCATCTGTGGTTGCTTCGCCGGGAGTGGTCCTGGGCAACGAAAGTTCCGTCGTGGCAATGAAAAATATCGCCGGCAGATTTGCCGACGGCTCCAGGGTCGTATAGGTGTGCGGCATCGTCGGCTACGTCGGCTCGCGCCAGGCTAAGACCGTTTTACTCGGCATGATGCTCCGCCTGGAATACCGCGGCTACGATTCCTGCGGCCTGGCGACCGTTGAGACCGGGGTTAACCTCGTGAAAGCCGCGGTACGGGTCCAGGACCTTGCCGATCGGGGGATGGAAATGCCGGGGACTTACGGGATAGGCCACACCCGCTGGGCCAGCGTCGGCGCGGTAACTCAGGAAAACGCGCATCCGTTCATGGCTTGCGACCACGCTGTAGTTATCGCCCACAACGGTAACATCAAGAACTTTGCCGAATTGAAAAAACGGCTGGAGAATTCCGGACATCAATTCTCATCGCAAACAGATTCCGAAGTGATTGCCCACCTGATAGAAGGGTATTACCATGGTGACTTAGCAGACGCGTTGGGACAGGCGGTCAAAGAACTCGACGGTCCTTTCGCCGTCATCGCTCTGCATCCTGACAGCAGGCGGTTGGTCGCTGCCGTAAATGGCTGCCCCATAGTCATAGGACTGGGCGAGGGAGAAAATTGGCTGGCGTCAGATGTGCCCGCCCTGCTGGAATACACCGGCCGGGTAATTTACCTGGAAGACGGTGACATCGCCGCCGTAGAAGCCGATTCCGTGAAGATATGCGCGAAGGGAAGGCTGGTCAGCCGGGCAAGTCAGACAATCGGGTGGGCCCCGGAGTCTGTAGCCAGAGCCGGCTATCAACACCTGATGCTGAAAGAAATCCATGAACAGCCGCGGATTATTCGAAACATAATCCAGCGAAAACAGTCCGCCTGGCTGCCGGCCGATTCTTTCGGAGAGACCACTTGCGGTGTTCTGCTAATCGGCTGCGGCAGTTCCTACCATGCCTGTCTGGCGGGAAAAATCTTGATAGAAGGGCTCTCGGGAATTCAAGCCAACGCAGAGCTGGCAACAGAGTTATTTGACGTTACAGGCTCCACGCGGCGATATCGGGCAGTGATCGGCCTGTCGCAGTCAGGCGAGACGGCCGATACCTGCGCCGCCTTGGACAGACAGCGCCAGGCAGGCTTTTATACAATCGCCATCTCAAACGTGCCAGGGTCCAGGATCACGCGCCTGGCCGAACAGACGATTCTCACCGATGCCGGGCCGGAAATATCGGTTGCCGCCACTAAAAGCTTCACTGCCCAACTTGTCACTTTGCTCAATATGGGCCTGGCTTTACCGTCAAAAGAGCCCAGGCGGGCGCTCGATTTGACAGGAGAACTTCGGGCCTTACCGGCGATGCTGCAAAGGATTCTCGACCGGGAAAACGCTCATGCCTCCGCCGCTCGGTGGCTGGCATCCTTCAAAAACATTATCTGTATCGGGCGAGGCATTCTTCTGCCGATTGCTCTCGAGTGCGCTTTGAAGCTGAAGGAAATTACTTATATCCACGCGGAGGGATGCGCCGCGGGCGAACTTAAGCACGGCACTCTGGCGTTACTCTCGCCTGCCACCCCAGTGATCGCCTTCATGGGTACCGACGAGACGCGAGCGCAAATGCTGACCGCGATACGCGAAGTCAAGGCGCGGGGAGTTCCCGTGCTGGCAATAGCGCCCGAAGGTGAAGAGGATTTGGAGGATCTTGCTGACAGGGTCATCCTTCTGCCCCGTACCGACCCGCTGCTCCAGCCGGTGCTTGCGGCGGCGGCCGCCCAACTGCTGGCTTACCACACTGCTCTTTCCCTAGACCTGCCTATCGACACCCCGCGTAATTTGGCAAAGAGCGTTACCGTCGAGTAAACTCAAATACATTAAAGCCTGATTGGAGGACTCCGTGTACAAGAAATTGTTAGTGCCGCTTGATGGTTCTGAGCTTTCTGAAACCATCCTGCCGCAAGTTGTCGCGGTGGCTAAACCAGCTTCGGCTGCGGTAGTGCTCCTTAGAGTCAGGGAGTCCCTGGACCGCGGCGTGAGGCAGACCTTAGGTGAGGATATTGCTGAAAAACTGGACACGGTCAACCGGGAAGAGATTCAAGGCTATCTCGACCGGATCGCCGGTGACCTGCTCCGCGACGGCATCGCTGCTGACATTGCCATTGCCGAAGGGAACCCGGCCGAGGCAATTATCAATTACGCCTCGACTCACGCCGTCGACCTTATCGTAATGGCTACCCATGGCCGGGGCGGCCTGACACGTTGGGCTTTCGGCTCCGTCGCTGATAAGGTACTGCGTCAGTCTCCAGTACCGGTGCTGCTGAGCCCGGTGACCGGCTCCAGAGCTTAGCGGCTGTATAACCCGGTGACCAGAACTTCAGCCAGAACGTGACCGGAGACTGCCCTGTCGAATTGTTCCCGCCCGGCGCCGGGGTTCAACACCGGCACGGCGTCCAGAGCCATCAGGCGGTAACGATAGTGATGGACAGAACCGGGCGGCGGGCAGGAAGGGTAATAGCCGTAGGCGCCTCCTGAATTAACACCTTGCATCATCCCATTGGGAAGCTCCGCCTTACGGGCTGTGCCCGCCGGCAGCCTGAACGCCGAGACCGGGATATTCCAGATTATCCAATGGGTAAAAAGACCGCGCGGTGCGTCAGGATCGTCCATCAATAAGGCAAGACTTTTGGCCCCGGGGGGAATGCCCTTCCAGGAGATCTCCGGAGAAAGTCCTGGACCGTCGCAGGTATTGCGTTTGGGGATGAGCCCCCCATCCTTGAACCCGTCAATGATCATTTCCATCTGACGGCCTCCTGGTCCACCAAGGCGTTCAACTGGTAAAGATTCTTGACCCTGACACATTCAGGCGGCGCTTCCGAGAATCCGCCGCGGTCAAGCAGAACAGCACGCATACCTACCGCCGAGGCGCCGAGGACATCAATCTGGTACTGGTCGCCGACAAAGATGACCTCATCGGCGGGTAAGTCGGCTTGCCGCAGCGCTTCAAGAAAAATCTCCGGATGGGGCTTGGTGAAACCTGTTTCCTGAGAGGTGACGACGATGCTGAGGAATGGGGTTAAATCCAGTTCATCCAATAGCGGCTTAATATCCCTATCGACATTGGAGATGACGCCCAGTTTAAGCTCACGGCGCTTGAGTTCAGTCATCGCCGGGATGACATCGTCGAAAAGGGTCTGTTTGAGTTTGGTGTCGCGCCACCGAAGGAGCATCTGGCGTACCAGATCCGGCTCAGGCTGGATGCCGCCTTCCCTGAGGACGATCGACTGGTGTTTGAAATAGACCTCGGTGACCTCCTCCTTTGTCCGGCGGCTCAGCGGGCGTTTGGCGTTTTCGGTGTAAAAATATTCGTCGGCGGTGGTGAAAGCCCTGGTGAAAGCTGATGGTGGCGCCTTGATGCCCAGGCTGTCAAGCATCTTGGACTCCCACTCCTCACGGGGCGGTGTATAGCCCACCAGTGTCTGATAGAGGTCAAAGAAGACGGCTTTGATCACGTTTTCTCCTAAAGATAAGCTTGAACTCCAATTCTAGCCGAGGCAGCGTCGTGAAGTAAAATGTTGCCGGTCTCATCACGGTCGGCGCCTCGAGTCCACCGCCAGGCTGCCAAAACTGGTGAGATGTTCTTCCTGCGGTTTTCTTTTTCCTGTAGCCCTAAACCGGTCGATGCGATATAGTGAAGAAAACAGATCCGGGAGGGAATATGCCCAAGGCATTCTGGAAAGGCGCCATCAGCTTCGGCCTGGTAGTTATACCCGTATCTATGTCGGTGGCGGTGCGGGAACGGCCGCTGCGTTTCAGTTACCTACACAACAAAGATCTGGTCAAACCTAACCAGGTGCTGCACTGCCCGGAGGACGGCGAGTATTTCAGCATCAAAGATACCGTCCGAGGCTACGAGTATGCCAAAGGCCACTACATCGTCATAACCGATGACGACTTCGAGGCGGTGCCGCTGCGGACAACGCGAAGCATCGATATTCAGTCCTTCGTCGATGCCGGGGAGATTGATCCGATCTACTTTTTCGACAGTCATTACCTGGAACCGCAGCAACTGGGTGAAAAACCCTTCCGGCTGTTGCGGCAGGCAATGATGGAGACGGGTAAGGTGGCGGTGGCCAAGGTGGCTTTTGCCCGCAAGGAACATCTGGCTTGCCTCCGGCCTTACGGTGAGACCCTGGTTCTCCACACCATGCGCTACCCCGGTGAAATCACCGAGGCGCCGGAGGTTGCGGAGAGTAGAGCCGCACCGTCGAAGGCAGAGATTAATATGGCTGTCTCACTCATCCGAAGCATGGAGGAACCTTTCAAACCGGAACAATACCGCGACGAATACCGGGCGGCGCTGGAAAAAATCATCGCCGCCAAGCTCAAGGGGAAGAAGATCGAGGCGCCAAAAACAGCTTCTGAGAAAGAAACCGAGGACCTCATGGCCGCTCTCGAAGCGAGTTTAGCCAAATCCAAGTCGAAGACACTGGCGGGAAAAGAGAAATAGACTGGGATTTAGAGTGATAGAAAAGAAACTCACATTCGATCCCGGTTCTGTGCCAGGAGCTGCCAAGTCACCGATGCCCGAAAATGTGGCGCCGATGCTGGCGACGCTGACCGGCGGGCCATTCACCGACCCCAAGTGGTACTTCGAGCCGAAACTCGACGGCTACCGCATCATCGCCCTGGTAAAACGCGGCAGGGCCAAGCTTCAATCCCGTAATTTCCAGGACTATACCGACGCTTTCCCGGGCATCGCCAGGGAGATGGACAACCAACCGGTTGAGGAGGCTGTTTTCGACGGGGAACTGGTCGCTCTAGATGAACGCGGGAAACCGTGCTTCCAATGCCTGCAGCAGCACGTTAAACAGAGGGGGGGCGGCGAGGAGAACCTTTACACATTCATCTACTATGTCTTCGACCTGATTCACCTCAATGGGTACGACCTGACCGGCGCCCCCCAAGCTGAAAGGGTAAAACTTCTCGATGATGTATTGATAACCGGAAAATCGGTAAAACGAGTGTCACGGCTTGAGGGCGACGGCGCCGAAATCTTCGCCGCGGCGGTGGGAGCGGGGATGGAGGGAGTCATCGGCAAACGCCGCGACGCCAAATATTACCCGGGGAAACGATCAGCCGACTGGCTTAAGATCAAGGCTACCCAGGCGGACGAGTTCATCATCGCTGGCTACACCGCGGGACAGGGCAACCGGGCGGGAGCCTTCGGTTCTCTGGTGCTCGGACAGTTTGACGAAGGGGGCGGCTTCAATTACGTTTCAAATGTCGGCACCGGTTTCAATGTAACATTACTCGGTGAACTGAAAACAAGAATGAAACAGTTGGTTATCGAGAAATCGCCGTTCGATCATAAACTGCCGCTGGAGTCCGCCATCACCTGGCTTAAGCCAATACTCGTCGCTGAGGTGAAGTTCGCCGAGCGCACCCATGACGGCGGCCTACGGGCGCCGGTATTTTTAAGACTGCGAGAGGACAAGCCCGCCCGAGACGTGCGAAGCCAGAGAAGCGCAGAACCACGTGGGAAACTGAGAATGTAGAAGCATTGCCGGTCACCAAACCAGCGTTATTCTCTCAAACCGGATTACCGAGGACCTGAAACTGAAGGTCATCTTTCAATACTCGATACCGCGTCGGGCGGGGATGCCCCGGTCATAGGGATGCTTAACCTTGACCATTTCGGTCACCAGGTCGGCGGAGTCGATGACCGCCTGAGGCGCCAGGCGCCCGGTCAAGACTAACTCCACATTCTCCGGCCGGTCTTTAATGAGATGCACCACGTCGGCGGCATCCAGCCAACCCCAGCCGGTGACGATATTTATCTCATCTAAAATTATAACGTCCCAGTCACCCGAAAGCATGGCCCGCCGCGCCTCGGCCAGGGCTTGACTAGCCTTTTCCTTGACTTCCGGTGAAGGCGATTCTGGATGGCGCACGAGGCCGGGGCCGAAAGCCGCCCACTTGACCCCCGGCAGACGGTGAAGCACTTCCTGTTCGCCAGAGTCATAGGCCCGGTTCATAAAATAAACGATATAAACGCGGTAGCCGCGACCGGAAGCTCGCACCGCGGTGCCAATGCCGGCCGAAGTCTTGCCCTTGCCGCCGCCAGTGAAAACCTGAGTCAAGCCGCGCTTGAGAGGTTCGTAAGTCAGTGCGGCGGATGGGGAATAGTCCGCGGCGCGGTGTAAATCGTCCATGCGTTTCTCGCTAACATTCGTCGAATGGCATTTATGGCCGGACAACCGATTAAGGGCAGTTTTTCGCTCACTCCCTCTTATCAAACCCCAGCGGTGGCGTAAAAGTGGAGGTATTTTAGGTGCGCGGCAGCGCGCCGCCTGGGTTTTTAACCACCATGACCGACGTCAGTCGGTATTCCGTGTCCCGAACAGCCCCGAGGGTTGTGGGATAGAGTTTTTCGTCTTCCATAGTCATGTATTCGCAGATAAGTACCGGGGTATCTGCCGGTAGGCCGTGATCCAACAGGTAAGCCGCCGTCTGGCGGGGAACCTGGGTCTCGTTTGTCAAAGCCACCAGGTGGCGGCCGATGCCAAAGGCATCCACCATGAATTTCAGTTTCCGCTCTTTGATATCCTCGCGGCCGTCATGAAAGGAAATCAGCACTGATTCGTCAAGGCAGATCTGGGCGCGGGCGGCAGCGAACTGTGCAGCGCCGGCTGAGGGTACGATACGGACATCGAAATCAAAAAAGACGCCCAGCACCTGAGACAGCGAGGATGAGACGCAAGGGTCGCCGACTCGAAGGACAGCTACCGTTTCGCCGGTCTGCCGGGCGCGCTCGGCTGCGTCTTTTTCTTTCTGCAGATAGTTCTTGGTCTCTTGAAAGAACAGCGTTTTGCCGGCTACCAAATCTTTGACCGGCCGCAGGGACCAGTCCCAGGCCAGGATTATATCGGAGGATTTGATGGCTTCTTCAGCGGCATGAGTCAACCATTTGGGCGAGCCGCCGGGACCGATGCCGACGATATAACAAACGGGCTTCACGGACGTGTTCATTTATACATCCTCCGAAAACAGTATGCGGAATAGTATCATATTATTTCTACCTGCAACAATTGGTTTACCGACAGGTTTTCTAAACGCACGCTTCAAGACGAACTACATCATAACTCAGTCTTCAGGACGCTGAAGAAGGCTTCCTTGGGCACCTCCACCTGGCCGATGGACTTCATCTTTTTCTTGCCCTCTTTTTGCTTCTCCAGCAACTTCCGTTTGCGGGTGATGTCGCCGCCGTAGCACTTGGCCAAAACGTCTTTACGCTTAGCCGGGATATCCGCGCGGGCGACGATGCGGCCGCCTACCGCGGCCTGGATAGGAATTGCGAAGAGCTGGCGGGGGATGACCTCTTTGAGTTTGTGCACCAGCGCCTTGCCGACATCATGGGCTTGGTCCGGCGGTACGATACGGCTGAAGGCGTCAACAAGGGTGTTATTGACCAGGATATCTATTTTAACCAACTGGGCGTCACGGTAGCCTTCAAACTCGTAGTCAAGAGAGGCATAGCCGTTGGAACGGCTCTTGAGCTGGTCATAGAAGGTGGTTAGCATCGATCTTAGCGGCATGTCATAGTCCAACTGTACCCGCTGTGTACCTTCAGCGCCGGTGGCTGATCCCAGGAACTCGGTGTGGCGGTGCATACCGCCACAGGTGCGTTCCAGTTCCATGATGGGTCCGATGTATTTCGACGGCGTAAGAATACGCACCTTGACCCAGGGCTCTTCCATACGGGCTACCTCGGTGGGCGGCGGCAGCTCGGAAGGATTGACCACCGAAATGATTTCGCCGTTGGTCTTGGTAATAGCGTAATTCACGCCCGGAGCGGTTACCACCAGCGACAGGCCGAACTCACGTTCCAGCCGCTCGTAGACAATGTCCATATGCAGCAGCCCCAAGAAGCCGCACCGAAAGCCATGGCCCAGTAGGGGCGAGTTTTCCATCTCGTAGGACAGCGAGGCGTCGTTGAGCTTGAGTTTCTCCATCGCCTCCCGCAGTTCGTGGTAATCCGAGGCGGTGGTGGGATAGATGCCGGCGAAAACCATCGGCTTGGCCGGCCGGTAGGAGGCGAGCGGCTCGACGGCCGGGCCAACGAGAGACGTCACAGTGTCACCGACAGAGCAGTCGCCGACGGTCTTGAGGCCGGTAGCAATGTAACCCACCTCGCCAGACGACAGGCTTTCCACGGGATGCTCGGCCGGGTCAAAATAGCCGACCTCCAGCACCTCCAAGAGAGTGCCTTGTGCCATTAACTTGAGCTTGTCGCCCCGGTTAATGGCGCCGTCAACGACGCGCAAATAAGCAATGACTCCTTTGTAGGGATCGTAGTGCGAATCAAAAATTAACGCCCGGAGAGGGCTACCCGGGTTCCCGGAGGGCGGCGGCACACGGGCGACGACGGCTTCCAGAAGCCCCGGCACGCCCAATCCGGTCTTGCCGGAGATTTTCAGGGTTTCGGCTTCACCGTAGCCGAGCACGCTCCTGACTTCAGACATAACCCGCTCAGGCTCGCCGGAAGGCAAGTCGATTTTATTCAGCGCCGGCACCACCTCCAGGTCATGCTCCATCGCCAGGTAGACATTGGCCAGCGTCTGAGCCTGGATGCCCTGGGTGACGTCAATGACCAACACCGCCCCTTCACAGGCCGCCAGGGTGCGCGAGACCTCATAGGAAAAGTCTACATGACCGGGGGTGTCGATCAGGTTCAGCAGGTACTGCTGGCCGGAGGCCGCGGTGTAGCTGAGGCGGATGGCTTTGGCCTTGATGGTGATGCCGCGCTCCCGCTCCAGTTCCATGCGGTCCATGACCTGTTCGCTCATCTCCTCGCGGCGCATGGTACCGGTGCTCTCGATGAGGCGGTCGGCCAGCGTTGACTTGCCGTGGTCGATGTGGGCGATAATGCAGAAGTTACGAATAAAACATTGTTCCATCTAAATCCTAAATTCGAAGCACGAAATTCGAAATAAACCCGAATGAAAGTACACAGATCGCTGCGGCCTTACGAAAATATCCTAAATCATCAACTTTTCCGGTAGGAACCGTAGAAAGACCTCATTTCCCAACAAACGGCCTTTCGGCGTCAACCGCAGCCGTTCGCCGGAAACCTCGACCAGACCAAACGCCGATAGTTCTCCGATCTCGGCAGCATATCGGCTCCATAAGTCTATCTTAAATTGCCGCCCGATGTCATCCAGCGAAACGCCCTCAGCCAGCCGCAGCGCGAGGATGATCGACTCCGACAGCGCGCCGGGCTCGTCGACGGTCTCGATTTCACGCTTCGGCAGCGTGCCGGAGGCCAGGGCGCCAATATAGCCATCGAGGCTGTCGGTGTTGGCGATGCGTCTTTCATCGGTGAAAGAATGGGCGGCCACCCCCAGCCCAAGGTACTCCCCGCGCTGCCAGTAGACCAGGTTATGGCGGCTCTCAAAGCCGACTTTGGTCCAGTTAGAGATTTCATAGTTCCGATACCCCGCCGCTGAAAGCCTTGCCGAGGCCAATTCATACTCCGAAGCCGCCCGGTCGGGATCGACCGCCGGGAGCTCGCCGCGGGCGGCAGCCTCGCCGAGATTGGTGCCGGGCTCAAGCGTCAAACCGTAGAGCGAAAGGTGGTCGGCGCCCAGCGCGATGATACCATCGAGCATCGAATCCCAATCGGTGAGGCAACGCGAAGGCAATCCATAGATGAAGTCCAGGCTAAGGTTAGTGAAGCCGGCTTCACGGGCTTTATCGACTGTCCGCCTGGCGTCAGCCGCTGTATGCAGGCGCCCCAGGAAGGTGAGTTCGCCGTCTTCCAGGCTCTGAACGCCCAGACTTAGGCGATTGACACCCTCCTGCCGCAGCTTTCGGAGATATTCTTCGTCAACGACGCCGGGATTAGCCTCCAGGGTTATCTCCACTTTCGAATCGACATTGTAGTACTGGCGCACCGCATCAAGAATTCGCTCAACATCGCCGGCTGACAGCAAGCTGGGCGTGCCGCCGCCGATATAGATAGTTCGAATGACAGCACCGGGACGTCGAGTTAGTCGCAGTTCTATTATCAGCGCTTCGACATAATCCCGTATCTGCCCCTCCCGTGCAGTATAGGAGATAAACGAACAATAGCCGCATTTGCGCCGGCAAAACGGGATATGGAAATACAGGGAGAGTTCAGGCGTCATTTTATGTCAATTTTACCAGAAATGAGCCGTACCCAACCACTTGGGATTCGGCTGGAATAGAATAGACCGCCGGGGGAGGAGGAGCCCGGCGGTCTATTCTATTATGAATGAGGCGGAAAAAACGTAGTTAGATCAGGCGCCCCTCTAGCATCGCCAATTGGCGGAAGTCAAGAGCGGCTGTCTTGGTGATCAGTCGGCGCCACGATTCATTATCTGTCAGCGCATAAAGCGCGGTTTCTTTTCCTTCAACTGTGCAAAGAAGCCCCTTATCCTTTAAGCGGGCGATCGTCCGGTCAATATCTCTTGGTTTCATATCCAGACTTTCAGCAAGGGCTGACCGGGAGAACCGGGTGTAAGGATGACGGCCCAGAAGCCGCAGCAGACGCAGCATCTCCTGACTTTCGAGGTCATCAGCAAACTCCCGCATGAATTCCTGGATTTCGTTTTCTGTTATACGGCAGTTCATATTCAGCTCCAGGGGGGTGGCGGTAACCAACCGCCACCCCATGTCTAAGGGAATAACCGGGTCTTACCACCGTTTGGTGCTATATGAAGCGGGCGCAGCCGGGCGGGCCGGTTCTGGCCGGCGGGCGCCGACGAGACCGCGCTGCCGCAGGAAAGCCGGGATTTCCAGTTCTTTTTCTGTCTTGATGTTGCGGAGAAGGCGGGTAATTTCCTTATCACGTGAGTTGACCGAAGTCGACTTGTCGGCAAAACCGGTAGCGATCAAGGTCAAGCGGACTTCATCTTTCATCGAGTCATCGGTGTTGACGCCGAAGATAACGTTGGCATCGGGATCAACCGCCTGGCGGATGACTTCAGCCGCTTCATTGACTTCGAACAGAGTCAGGTTATCGGGCCCGACCACGTTGAAGATACAGCCTTTGGAGCCGTCAACGGAGACATCAAGCAGCGGGCTGGTGAGCGCCTCTTTGGCAGCCAGAACGGCACGGTTATTGCCTTTGCCGCGACCAATGCTCATCCAGGCCGGACCGGCATCTTTCATCACGGCGCGGACATCGGCATAGTCCAGGTTGATGATACCGGGGACGGTAATGACCTCAGCGATGGCCTGAACGCCGTGATGCAGTACCTCATCAGCCATGCGGAAAGCGCCGTCGACACCAGTCTTGTTGTCGCAAATCTGGAACAGGCGGTCATTGGGAATAAGGATCATGGTATCGACATTGGGCATCAGTTCTTCGATGCCCTCTTCGGCAACCTTCATGCGGTGGGAACCTTCAAATCCGAAGGGCTTGGTGACCACAGCGATGGTAAGAGCGCCAGTCGCCTTGGCCGCGGCGGCAACCACAGCTGCCGACCCGGTACCGGTGCCGCCGCCCATACCGGCGGTGACGAAAACCATATCCGAGCCCTCAACAACCTTCAGGATATCCTCGCGGCTTTCTTCAGCCGCTTTGCGCCCCATTTTGTTATCACCACCGGCTCCGAGGCCGCGGGTGCATTTTTCACCCAGCTGGATCCGCATCGGGGATTCGGTGATAGCCAGAGCCTGGGCGTCGGTGTTCATGGCAACAAATTCAACGCCGCGAATCTGCTCCCGGACCATGCGGGTGATGGCGTTGCAGCCGGCACCGCCGCAACCGATAACCTTGATTCTGGCGCCGCTGGGGACATAGATTGTTTTAGCCATATTCTTTTTCTCCTCGATTATTTTTTATTTTCGTTTAAACAGGCCGAAGAATCCGCCGCCGCTCTCGGATGAGCCGGAAATTGGTTTGACCGGGATCTCGGTGCGGCTTTTAGCTCGCCACATAATCAGGCCTACCGAGGTGGTGAACGCTGGATCGGTCAGGCGTTCTGAGACCCCGTACATGGCCGGCGGGGCGCCTATGCGGACCGGCAGGCGAGCAACTTCCTGACCCATCTCAGCCAAGCCGGGGAGATTAGCCGAACCGCCGGTGAGCACCATACCGCCGCGCAGCAGGTTCTGGTAATCCTCACCAGGAACCTCCAGCAGGGCTAAACGAACCATTTCCTCCACCCGAGACCGGATAATCTCGGAGACCTGGGACTGGGGGAAAGAATGGCCGCCTTCAGACAACATTTGGTCGTTGCCTGCATCACCGACCGGCATGACGCTGCCGTAACGCAGTTTGATTTCCTCAGCCAGCTCCCAGCTGACGCCGAGACCGACTGAAATATCATGCGTAATCTGATAGCCGGCAACAGGTAAAACCGACGTGTGGATGGGTTTCCCGTCTTTGAATACCGCGATGTCGGTCGTGCCGCCGCCGATATCGGCAAGAATAATACCGTCCATCATCTCATCGGCCGAGATGACCGCTTCGGCGCAAGCCAGGGGCGAGAAGATCATCTCATCGATCTCGACGCCGGCGCCTTTAATGCACTTGGACAGGTTCTCCACGGCGGTGGCTGAAGCCGTAACCATATGGGTCTCGACTTCCAGTTTGAAACCATGCATGCCAACCGGACTTTTGACACCTTCCTGTCCGTCAACGGTGTAGGACAAAGGAAGCAGGTGCAGCAAGCGGCGATCAGCAGGGATAGCGGTGTTCCGGGCAACTTCGAGCGCCCGATTGACATCCGCCTGCTTGACAACCTCGTCTTTGCGCGAGATAGCAATCACGCCTCGATTGTTGGCCGAGTGGATGTGGCGGCCGGTGATGTTGACGATTGCCGATGCCATCTTAAATCCGGCGGTCTGCTCGGCCATGCTAACCGCTTTGCGAATTGATTCTCTGGCTTCGTTGAGATTGACCACCATGCCTTTTTGCAGACCGCGCGATGACACCACGCCGACACCGAGAATCCGGATGCCGGCTTCATCAGCGTCAGCCATAATGGCACACACCTTGGTGGTGCCTACATCAATTGCTGAAAGTCGTTTTTTCAATTTCTCCTCCTTTTTGAGCCTTCTACCTGGCGCCGGCGACCTCACGCAGGCGTTCGGTTAGCCTGACTCCCAAGTTTTCAATATGCTGTTGGTGGACCTTTTGAGGAACCCTCTTGATCTCCGTGATGAACCCTTTGGGCAGCTGCCCGGCGCTCTGATTCTCCGGCTCGCGCAGCTCCGGCAGGATTTCCTTTATAAGAGCGATGACACCACGGTGCTGATGCTTGCCGGTGATGCTGACCACCGGCGAGTCAATTCGATGCCCGGAAGACATTTCAGCCAGTGCCAATGAACTCCGGATAGACTGGCGAGCTTCATCCAGATTGACCACCATACCTTTTTGTAGACCCCTGGAGGGTGCAACCCCTATGCCGATGACGGATACTCCCAGTTGGCTGGCCTCAGCAACCACTGTACATATCCTGTCGGCACCGATATCTATCGCCGACACTCGTTCCTTCACATACCCTCCAGAGTCAGACATGGAGACTATTTACCGCCTTCGCGGTAGCGGACATTCCATTTAGCGCACAGGCTCTCTACGAAAGCCCTGGTGCTGGCGTCGGGCGAGCGACGAAGCTCAGCCAGAAAACCGTGAAGCAGTTCGCCGCCGCTCATGCCGGGGGTAGGTTCCTGCGGACCTGGCAGGTTGATGGTGACGATCTCGGTCATTACCTTTTGATAATCGATTGCCGTTCCCATTGATTAACTCCTCCTGTTCTAAAATTTGCGACTATCTTATGCGCTGCCAAACGCAAGCGTCAATTTGTGTCCAAATTTGTCCTGCCTGTTTCCAAAAGAAAGAGAAATTTGTCCTCCAACTTATTGTTTCCATTTGTAATAATCCTTGTCATTTTTGTCCTTGTGGCTTAGAATAAGGGCGATTCAGCTATGAACATGCCTGTTTCTAAGACGCTGCCGCCTTATGTTTCCTACCGCACGTTTTGGAATTTTCTGGACGGACTAAAATCCGCCGTACCGGCGCGGATCGACAGAAGTTTTTGGGGCGACAAACTTTCAGGCTCAACCGGCGGTCAGCTCATCGCGGCTTTAAAATACTTGAAGTTGATAGATGGCGGCGGCGTGCCGACTTTGCGTTTGCGGCAGATAGTATTCGCAAAAGGCCCCCAGCGTTCTGATCTGCTGCGCCAGTTGGCCATGGAGGCCTATCCCTTCTTCCTTACATCTCTCGATCCAGCCTCGGCTACCTACTCTCAACTTGAAGAAAAACTGCGCGAGAATTTCCAGATAACCTCCGATGTCGGCCGCAAGTGCATCAAATTCTACATCGGGCTGGCGGGAGATGCCGCGATCAACCTGGCGCCGTTCGTCACCAAGAAATCCAAGTCTAACTACTCATCAGGCGCGGGACGGAAGAATAGGAGAACGGCGGCGAAACCTGCTGATTCTCTCGAAATACAGCCCACACCGACAGCCGCACTGCCTCACAACAACACCTTTGTTAACGAGGCGACCGCACCTCTTTTTCTGCCTTCACCTTCAATCAGCCAGATGCTGCTGACCAAATTCCCCGATTTCGATCCCGCCTGGTCTGACGAAGTGAAATTGCGCTGGTTCCAGGCTTTCGACGAGTTGCTCCAAAAAGTCCCCGGCGCCAAACGGTAAGCTGGGATCCCAATGGGTCTCAATAAGCAGGTTTCTACCTATTTTCCGTCGAATCTCAGTCCGAAGAGTGGTATAGCTACCTGAATATCACCTCTAAATTGGTTCGTAATATTATTATTTCAATCGTAACAGTAATATGTTATGTTAATTATAAGCGCCTGGCAATGGTTGGTATAATAGACCTTGATGACCGGAGCTTGCGAGGCTTACCTGGATATCGAAACCACCGGTTTCTCCCCGGATGATTGTCCCATCACCGTCATCGGCATCCATATTTGCCGCGGCCAAGATGAAGAATTCGTTCAGTTGGTAGGTGACCATATCACCCCCGAGGCACTGCTCGAAGCGTTACGCGGAGTTGAAGTCCTCTATACCTTCAACGGAGAGAGGTTCGATCTTCCTTATATCCGGCGGCGCCTGGGTGTGGACCTGATGGCTGAAGGTATCCGGCACTGCGATCTGATGCACCATTGTCACCGCCAGGGTCTGCGTGGCGGGCTTAAAAAAGTCGAAGTAAGCCTGGGAATCCGCCGCCGTCTTCCGGACATTAACGGTTACCAGGCGGTCAGGCTTTGGTGGCGTTATCTCAATGATTATGATGACCAGGCCCTGGAGACCCTGTTAGAATACAATAAAGAAGACACCCAAAACCTGAAGATACTCCGCCGGCGCCTCGAATAAGAAGGAACGGGAACAAACCTCCCCCGACCGCCGGTTTTTTCCTGGTCTCAGGGACATGGTAATATTAGAACCGTGCGCCGCGACGAAATTCTAGCCAAACTTAACGTCCGGCTGCCCGAAGCGGTTTCGGCTATTGCCCTACCCGCCCTGGCAGTAACGCTGGGGCTGCAATGTATCAGGGTTCTGATATCCGGGTTGACCTGGGTGCTGGGCGACAGGTTCCAGCTGGGCGCTTTCCAACTCGGAGTCATCGCTTTTACCGTCTTCGGAGTTGCTTTCCTGGCAAGCTTGCTGCGGCGTAAACTGGGGTACCGCCGGGTCGTTGCGGCGAGCCTGATCAGCCTTTCGGCCTCAGTCATTTTCGTCCAGGTGTGGCCGGGCGACCCGGTTTTCGGCCTGATTGCCGCTGGCGCGGGCACTGCCGCCTTTACATTGTTCCTGCCGGTCTATCTCGATGAAGTCCGCCGCCAGGAGAATGCCGCCATTCCGCTTTTTGCCGCCGGATTCCTCTGCGGGCTGGTGGTTGACAGCCTTTTAAGCGGAACCTGGGGGACATACGATCCAATCTGGCAGCAATCCGCAGTGCCGGTACTGCTGACCGCCGCCCAGGTGGCGGCGCTAATGTTTGCCACCGCTAAAGTATTGGGGAAAATCCCGATTTCGCCGCCCGGGCCGATCAGGAGTCGATCCGGGGCCTGGATAATCGTCGGCCCCTTCCTTTTTCTCCAACTCCTGATCCTCCAAAACATCCCTTCCCAGTCCACTCTCACCGGACTAAGCACCGCAACCACCTATTTATGGCTAATCGGGGCGGAACTTGCCGGAATAATCGGTGCTTTCTTTCTACACACCCGACATGCCGATGCGACCTATCTAGCGACACTTTTCAGTTCCGGCCTGCTGGTCACCTTCGCTTTTTTCCCCTTCTCTACCGGAGTGATGGGACTGGCGCTCCTGTTTCTAGCCCAGGTTTCCGCATGCTATCTGTTTTTTACAGTAGTTCTTGGTATGAACAACCTGCAGCGCGGGCATACCATGAACCTTTCCACCGCCAACGGGGTGGGCATGCTGCTTTTAGCCATCCTGATCCTGGCTTACTATGCGGTATATCAAATCGCGCTACCATATGAAAATTCGATGCTGGTGATGGTTTCGGCGGTGCTGGTTTCCGGCGGAGCGCTGACCTCACTGCGGTATTCCAAAACCAGGCTAAGGGTAAATCGAAAACAGTGGGCAGTGGCGCTCCTGGCTTGCGTCGTCGCCTTAGTGCCACCGGCGATCTACGCCTCGACCGAAACCCAACCAGCTGTACCCAGCGATGAAGGATTCCCGGTTCAAGTCCTCTCATACAACCTGCATAACGGTTTCAATTACATTGGAAAGTTGGAACTGGAAGCGCTGGCACTGGAGATCGAACGGAGCGGCGCCGATATCGTCGCTCTCCAGGAAATCTCCCGCGGCTGGCTGGTCAACGGCCGAGTCGATATGCTGACCTGGCTGGCTGAAAGACTCCAAATGGACTATTTTTTTGGTCCGACCACCGGGGCTTTCTGGGGCAATGCTCTCTTCTCCCGGTATCCGATCATCTCCGCCCAGAATCACCAATTGCCGTCAGATGGCCTGCCGCTTCAGCGGGGCTTTATCTCTGCCAAGATTAGCGTCGGCGGTGAGCACTTGCAGGTGATTGCAACTCATCTTCACCATGTTGAGGAAGATGCAGAGACCAGGATCGGGCAATTATTAGCGTTGATGGCTTTTTTTAACCCGGCAGAGCGCACCATCATCATGGGCGACCTGAACGCCGAACCATCAAGCACCGAAATCGGTTTGCTGCGGGGTTTGGGTATAAAAGACGTTATCGCTACCATCGAACCGCCGCCGGCATATACCTTTAGCGCGCAGGACCCGTTCCAGCGAATTGACTATATTTGGGTCACGCCTGACATCACCTTCTCCGAACCGGCGATTCTGACCAGCACCGCATCCGACCATTTCGGGGTGATGGTCACGATCACCAAGTAGCTAAACCAGTCGGTATTTGTGCCTCCGCCTCTTTTTGTGCCAGAATTACCGCCATTGCCGCGAACATCGGCATTGCATCAAAGCGATTGTCCGCCTTTCGCATCCGGATTCGGAAGAATGCACCGGACGCAGTCAACCTTAGTTTAATGCAGGAGTCTGATTGAGTACCGCCAGCGGAGTTGACCGGCGCGCCCTCATGGGGATCGCCATTACCATGTTATTCTGGGCGTCCTCGTTCGCCGGCATTCGGGCTGGCTTGGAGAGTTTTTCACCGGGCGCGTTAGTGCTGTTTCGATTCCTCATCGGCTCTGCTACACTGGCTGCCTGGGTGGCGTTCAGAGAGAGCATTCGCTTGCCGCGGCTGTCTGATGTACCCCTGGTCCTGGCTGGTGGGCTTGTCGGCATAACTGTCTACCATATCTGCCTGGCTTACGGCGAGCAGACCGTTACCGCCGCTTCGGCTTCTTTCATCATCGGGGCAGTGCCGATCTTCACCGGATTTCTGGCGGTAGTGACTCTAAATGAGCGGCTCGGTCTGCGCCAGTGGCTGGGCATCGTCACCAGCTTCACCGGGATCGGCTTGATTGCCCTGGGAGAAGGCGGCCACCTTGAATTGGAGAAAGGCGCGCTCGCCATTCTCCTTGCCGCGGTATGCACCTCCGTATACTTCGTAATTCAGAAGCGGCTGTTACGGACTTATACCCCACTGGAGGTGACCTGCTATGCTTTCTGGGTTGGGACAGCTCTGATGCTATTCTTCCTGCCGCAGCTAGCAGCCGAATTACCGGAGGCGGCGCCAGGCCCGGCGTTGGCGGTGGTTTATTTAGGCATCTTTCCCGCGGCAATGGCATATGTCATCTGGAATTATGTGTTCAGCCGTACCACGGCTTCAGTGGCGACCAGTTTCATGTATCTGAATCCAATCGCCGCAACTATAATCGCCTGGATATGGCTGGGCGAAACACCTTCACCTCTGGCGAGCTTGGGCGGGTTGCTGGCGCTCGGCGGCGTCATTCTGACCGCCAAAAGTATCCGTTAATCCCGTCTTATTTTGGGAATGAAAAAACGGCGGCGGCGGTTATGATAACCGCCGCCGCCGTTTCACATGCGCCGAGTCCTATCAAGGTAGTTCTAATACACCATAACCGCGGTAGGTTGGAGTCGCCCGGACATCTTCGTTATTGCCGTAAGCCCAAACGAACAGGTTCGGTCCAGAGAGCAGCGGCAAGTCGAAAGCGTCTCCTGTGGTGAACCGGCGGCGGAACTCTAGAACGGTATAGGGCGGGCTTTCACTCTCGTCGCTGGCAGCTGGAATTTCTTCCAGCGCCGCTCTCTCAAGCAGGCTCATCTGACCTCCGGTGTCCGGGTCGCTGATCACCGACCAGTTGGGATAATGGGAATTTGACCACATATCATAGACATTACCCGCGGCAACTCCGGCCCCGCCATATCCGGCGATCATATCCATTGGCCCGCTTCTTAGACTGTCAATAAACCCGATCCCAACCCACCCAGTGGTCGGCGCGCTAATGGCCATATAAATAAATTGAGTGTCAGTTTTCCAGTACACCTGGAAGTTGGCGCCAACGACCAGGCTGCCTTCGTATTCGCCAATCTCAATTTTACCGTCAGCCTTCCAATCAACCGGCCCCGTTGATGCCGGCGGCCCGCCGCCACCAGGAGGGTTATTGGAGGAGAAAAGGTCATCAGGAGACGATATCAGGCTGATTACTGAATAACTAACGGACAGGAAAAGACCTATCGAAGATAAGACGACTCCGGCAATGGGCAAGCCTTTCTTGGCTGGCCGCCGCCTGAGGATGATGATGCCCCAGACAAGGCCGATAATGGGAATAGGCAAACCGAAAAATGGGATCAGCCAGGTGAACAATGCGAGAATCCCAAGAACGAATACTTCACCACCCATATTGCCTCCTGAAGCTTGCCGGCGCTGCGGATAATGAAACTTGGGTTATTATACACCCAAGTAATTCAAGTCAGCCAACCGGAATCCGGTGCTATATTATCCAATTATGATGAAAAAGTGAAATATTTTTACATCACGGTTGTCTTACGATTGTCACCATCTTGACAATTAAGTGCGTTCACTTTAGAGTAAACCCATTCTTTCACCGGTCATTATTTACCGCCGGAGAACAGTAATATGCCTGAAGCAGTAGTCGTCACCACCGACGGGCTGACCAAAATATTCGACGAAAAAGTCACGGCGGTTAATAACCTGAACATTACCGTCCGTGAAAACGCCATCATCGGCTTCCTGGGTCCCAACGGCGCCGGTAAGACCACCACCATCAAGCTCCTCCTGGGACTTCAGAAACCTACCTCGGGCAGCGCCACGGTTTTCGGCATGGACATCAGCAAGGACAGTCTCGACATCAGAAAGCGAGTCGGCTACCTTGCCCAAGACCCACGTTTCTACGAGTACATGTCCGCCCGCCAGACTCTGCGTTTTGTCTGCCGCTTTTTTTATCAGGGTCCTGTTGAATTAGTCGAAAAACGGATAAACGAGACACTGGATATCGTGGGATTGACCCGCGTCGCCGACCGGCCGATCAAAGGCTTTTCGGTCGGCGAGCGCCAGCGGCTGGGAATTGCCCAGGCCTACATCCACGCCCCTGACCTACTTATCCTCGATGAACCGGCCGCATCGCTTGATCCGATGGGCCGGAGAGACGTGTTGGAGCTGCTGCTTCAATTGCGCGAAAAAACAACGATCTTATATTCGACCCACATCCTGTCCGACGTTCAAAGAGTGAGTGACGAAGTCATCATTATCAATAAAGGGGAACTGGTCACCCAGTCGGGTATCGACAGGCTCCTGGCGGGTAAGAATTCGACATATTCAATGATCACACGGGGAGACGTCGCTGGACTTCACGATTCCCTGATGTCGCAGCCATGGGTTGAAAGTATCTCCCGGAAAGCCCACAGCGGTCACGTGGATTGGGAGATCGCCGTCAAAAGCATCGAGTTAGCCGAGGGCAACCTGCTGCGGATAGCGCTGGCCGCTGAAGGTATCTTTGTTGTTGATTTCGGCCGCAGAAAACACCAACTGGAAGAAGTTTTCATGAACCTGGTGGAGGGGGAAAAAGTTGGCTGAGATTACCGTTTTTCATGACGCCGCTGACTTGATTCCGGTCAAAGCCAAGGGGTGGCAGGTCGGCTTTCCGAATATGTTCAAACGTGAACTGGAAAGGGTGTGGAATCCGAGGGCATTCTCCATTCAGACTTTAGCCTGGCTGGTGCTGCTCAATTTCGTCCTGGCAATGTTCATTCAGATGGACCCTGGGCCGTTCACCATTACCATTTTCATGTATGTTTCCGGAGTTCTCGTTCCCATGGGCGCCGCAGTGATCGCCTCCGGCTCAATCATCGGCGAGAAAAACTCCGGCACCGCAGCCTGGGTCTTGTCTAAACCAGCTTCCCGCACCGGGTTCATTATGGCCAAATTTCTAGCTATTTCCTCCGGATTTCTTACCTCCGCGGTTGTGATTCAAGGGATTGTAGCTTACGCCCAACTATCACTAGCGACTAAGTCCTTCGTGGCGGCTGGACCGTTTATTGGCGGCATGCTGCTGCTTTCGCTGGCAGTTTTGTTCTATTTGTCAATGACCCTCATGCTGGGTACCATGTTTGAGAGCCGCATGCCGGTGATGGGCATTCCGGTGGCACTGGTTATGGGGCAGATATTCCTGTCGTTGCCGCTGTCGGACCTCGCGGACTGGCTGCCTTATTTGTTGCCGGGGAACTTACTACAGCTCGGAGCCACAGTCACCGGCGGCACCGACGAAAACGGTCCGTGGATAATTACAGTGCTGATCTCGCTGGTCTTTACCGGCTTGTTTCTATTCCTTGCTCTGCACCGCATCCACCAGGACGAGTTGTAGTTTAATCTACTGCTTCACTTACTCCGGCAAGCAACCTGTTGAAAGCTGTTGACCAGTGGTTGCCAGCAAAAGTCTTGCACCCACCTGATAACCCACACCTCGATACTCCCGTACCCAACCTCGAACTATAAAAAAGTTGAAGGGGCAGAGTACTGCCCCTTCAACCTGACAATGATATGGTGCCCTTAACGGGTGGTTTTTAGGTCGTGAGCCTTTTCTGCCTGGTGGGCGAAGGTTGTCGCCGCATCGGTGATATCGACATCCTTGGTTTCTCGAACGTAGATCATACCGACGACGAAGCACACAGCAGCCACAGCCATAGGCCACCACAGCCCAGCGAAGTTATTACCGGTAGCGTTAATCATCGCCAGGCCAAAGATCGGAACAAGGCCGCCGAAGACACCGTTCCCAATGTGGTATGGTAATGACATCGATGTATAGCGAATCTTAGTTGGGAAAAGTTCGACCAAGAAGGCAGCAATTGGCCCGTAAACCATTGTGACATATACCACCTGAATGAAAACCAGGAAGGTCAACGCCACCTGATTGTAACCGACATAGTCGAACAGGAAATACTGCCCTGGGTCTGTCGGTGCAAAAGCTGCCATGGCACCATAAATAGGATAGTAGGTCAAAACCGCCAGCAACATCCCGGCAAGCATGATTTTTTTACGGCCGATGCGATCAGACAACCAGCCGAAGAAGACGAATAATGGGGTTGCCATAAGTACGGCGGCGCCGACGATAAAGTTAGAATCTACCAAGTCAACGCTAAAAATCTTCTGGAGATAGAAAAGGGCATAAAACTGCCCGGTGTACCAGACGACACCTTGACCCATAGTTGCGCCGAACAAGGCAATCAGTACCCATTTGCGGTTGAACTTGTTGCCAAAACTTTCTTTCAGCGGATTCTTAGAAACCGTTTTGGTTGCTTTCATTTGAGTGAAGAGCGGGGATTCTTTTAGGGAGCGCCTGATCCACATAGACAGGAACACCAGGACAACAGACATCAAAAACGGGATGCGCCAGCCCCAGGCGCTGAAATCTTCAGAACCGAGAATCGTCCGGGTAGCTAAAATTACTCCCAGGGACATGAAGAGGCCGAGAGTAGCGGTGGTTTGGATCCATGAGGTATAAAAGCCGCGCTTCCCTTGGGGAGCATGTTCAGCAACAAAGGTTGCTGCACCGCCATACTGGCCGCCAAGAGCTAAACCCTGAAGCATACGAAGGCTAATAAGGATAATGCCGCCGGCGATAGGACCTATTACATCCTTAGTAGGAAGCAAGCCAACGCCCATGGTTGCGCCAGCCATAATGCTGATAGTAAGAATATACGTAAATTTTCGGCCGACGAGATCACCTATTCGGCCAAAAAAGATGGCGCCGAAAGGCCGGACCATGAAACCGATGGCGAAAGTGGACAGCCAGGCGATAAGGTTGCCGATATCAGACCCGGTGTCATAAAACTTGTTGGCCAGGGTGGTTGCGAGGCTGCCAAAGATGTAGAAGTCATACCATTCGATTACTGTGCCAGCAGATGATGCGAAAATTACCTTTCGGATGCTCTGCACGGTGTCAGAAGCGGCTTGTGCTAAGCTTGCCATATTCCCCCTTCAAAAATATTTGTGTATTTTGCGGTGCTACAGTTTTCGCGTAATGACTAGGAATCTCCAGCTCGAATCATCATCACGGGCACTTTGGAATGTCGGACCACGCGTTCGGCGACAGACCCGATCAACCAGCTGGCTGGCCAGTTACGGCCGTGCGTGGACATAGCGATGATATCAACTTTTAGCTCTTCGGCAATCTTCAGAATGGTGGTGGCAGGACCACCCTCTCGAAGGTGGCAGGATACTTTAAAGCCTGAAGCCCGGAGCTCGTCACAGATTTTGGTCATGTACTTGTTTGCTGCTTTCTCGTCTTCTGCGACTGTATAGCCAGCTATAGCCGGGTCTTCAAAAGCGAATTCCTGGGCGGGATTAGCAGCCACATTCAAAAGGGCAATTTCGGCCCCTTCTGAATATGCCAGTGCTTTGGCATGAGGCAAAACGCCTTCGGCTGTTTTGGATCCGTCAAGAGGGACTAATATTTTTTTATACATTCACTCTCCTTTAAAAATTATTGGAATTCAAATACCCGTTTTTACCTTCTGTTCAAGCTCGCCTCCTTCAAGAATTGCTCTCGCAATTTCTAGTTATCTCGGTAACCATTCCTTCGGGATCGTCCGCATGAAAATAAATCCAGCTCACCGGTTCCGTGTTTTTCCCCCACATCATCAACCTTAAAGGAGCTTTCAGTTCCAGTTTCATGCTGGTGGCACTCCCAATACTGAAACAAGCGGTTGACTCTGCCAACCCCAATTTCAACCCGTCACCAGTTTGCCCGAACCATTCTCGGCTGATCACCGCCGATTTGATTAGGCTGCAGTGGATTGTCGCCGAAGCAATAGCGCCGTACCTGAGCACTAAAGTATTGTTGGATATTTTATGTGGCAGAGCAATCATTGAGGCATATAAACTTGCTGTGTACACCAGCGCATAACCCAAAATCACCGCCATAACCCAAGTCAATGCCGGCCAAGGAATTACGATTGCTACGAGGAAAATACCAGCCGGGGCAATAAATACCATCATGAAGGTCAAAGGCATCGCCGAGGAACGACGGTGATAAGAGAAACTCCCCTGTACCACATGGAAGAGGCGACCAAGGAGCAACCGGGGTAAGTAGCCAATCATCCGAAAAACAACAGGAACCTTGCTGAACATAGTGAACAGAGTGTGGATGCCCCCTCAAAATTTGACCAGGTTTACCCTGAAAAATCCGCAATGAGCAAAACTTAGCGTCATATCATATATTAGAAAACACTTATGCGCAAGAATTCTTGGGTATTATTGAATATAAAAGCGTGAGGTATTACTACCTCACGCTTTTAAGGACGGAACTCGAATCCAGGATTACTCTTTTACAGGTGAACCACTGAGAGCTGCCTTAGCCTTCTCACCGGCTACCTGTCCCATCATGGAGATAGAGGTTGAAGCATCGGTGATGTCAACATCTTTGGTCTCTTTAACGAACAGCATGCCGACAACAAAACATATAGAGGCCACGCCCATCGGCCACCAGAGGCCGGCGAAGTTATTGCCAGTTGAGTTGATCAAGGCCAGGCCGAAGATCGGGACCAGTCCACCGAACACGCCGTTGCCGATATGGTATGGCAGCGACATTGAGGTATAGCGTATCTTGGTCGGGAACAACTCGACCAGGAAAGCGGCGATAGGTCCGTAAACCATGGTCACATAAATGACCTGAATGAAGATCAAAGCCATCAGAGCAGGCATATTGTAACCAATGTAGTCGAACAGGAAATACTGGCCGGGATCGGTCGGAGCGAAGGCGGCCATCAGCCCGTAGATGGGATAGTAGGTCACAACCGCCAGGAACATACCTGCCATCATGATCTTTTTGCGGCCGATCTTGTCGGACAGCCACCCGAAGAAGATGAAGAACGGGGTAGCAAGCAGCAGCGCGACGCCTATGATGACATTAGAGTCGACAAGCGTCACTCCGAAAATCTTCTGCAGGTAGAAAAGCGCGTAGAACTGACCGGTGTACCAGACTACGCCCTGGCCCATGGTGGCGCCGAATAAAGCCAGAGCCACCCATTTCAGGTTGTAAGGATTGGCAAAGCTTTCTTTCAGCGGGTTCTTGGAAACGGTTTTGGTATCCTTGAGTTTCTGGAACAGCGGAGATTCGCGCAAAGACAACCGTATCCAGATAGAGATGGCGATCAGGAAGATGGAAACCAGAAACGGTACCCGCCAGCCCCAGGCGCCGAAATCTTCGGTGCCGACAATGAGGCGAGTGGCCAGGATAACGCCCAGGGACAAGAACAAACCGAGGGTGGCTGTCGTCTGGATCCACGAGGTGTAAAAGCCTCGTTTGCCGGGGGGAGTGTGTTCAGCGATGTACGTTGCGGCGCCGCCGTACTCGCCGCCAAGAGCCAGACCCTGCAGAATGCGAAGGGTGATAAGAATGATGCCGGCGAAATCGCCAAGGGTTTCACGGGTTGGCAGCAGGCCGACGGCGAAAGTGGCCAAGCCCATGATGGACATCGTAACAAGGAAGGTGAATTTCCGGCCGATCAGGTCACCGATGCGTCCGAAGAACACAGCGCCGAACGGGCGGACAATGAAGCCGATGGCAAAGGTGGCGAGCCAGGCGATGATGTCGCCAACTTCGGTGCCGGTATTATAGAATTTGCCGGAGATTGTAGTTGCCAACGAGCCGAAGATGTAAAAGTCGTACCATTCGATCATGGTACCTGAGGACGAGGCAAAGATGACTTTCTTCAAGCTTTGAGCGCCGTTTTTAGCGGTATCAACTATGCTTGCCATGAAACCTCCCTTCTCCTAATTCAATACTGATTGGTGCCGGGTATCTTGGATTATTCAATTGCCCGGATCATCATGACCGGGATTTTGGAATGACGGACCACGCGTTCGGCCACGCTGCCTATCAGCCAGCTGGCCGGCCAACCGCGTCCATGGGTTGACATAGCGATGACATCGGCTTTAAGTTCTTCTGCCATCTTCAGAATGGTGGTTGCAGGTCCGCCTTCCCTCAGGTGACAGGTAACTTTAAACCCGGCGGTTTTTAGCTCATCACAGACTTTGGTCATGTATTTGTTGGCGCTTTTTTCACCCTCGGCGACGGTGTAGCCGGCGATTGCCGGATCCTCGAAGGCAAACTCTTGAGCGGGATTTGCTGCAACATTCAGCAAAGCGATTTCAGCTCCTTCGGCATAAGCAAGCGCTTTTGCATGAGGCAGCACGCCTTCAGCGGTCTTGGATCCGTCGAGCGGAACCAAAATTCTTTTGTACATCCTTCCCCACCTTTCGGTATTTATTACTGGATTACGGGTTGAAGCTTGTTTCTCAAGTTCGAGAGAGGTGAGATGCCATTTCTGGCTGGAATATCCCAATTTGTCGACCTTTGAAGGCTCCTAACCCTCTGCAAACTGGAATGCGGATATCATACAGGGTACTAGTACCTAATTGCAAGGGCATTAGCATAAGATATTTACTATTTTTCTTATTTGTGTACTTTCTTTCTTATTACTAATATTTTTTCCTCTGTACTTACCACCTTTTCGCTCATATATCCATACTTTTCATCCATACGGGCATTGAATATCTGCTCTGTCTCTAGTCAAAGGAAATGTATATTTTTTTACGTAAAGTAACTGATTTGCCGGTACTGGTTGGTTCGGCGACAAGTTTCAGGTGAGTGTTTACCAGAACCCACGGTTTCGGGTAACATGAGGTGGATACAGACTCAGGGGAAAAGCATGCTTAATATAGAAAATTCGCTCCTGCTAATCATAGATGTGCAGGAAAAACTGTTTCGGGTCATCAATGAAAGGGATATTCTACTCTCAAATCTCCTGAAACTCCTCAAAGGAATCAATATTCTCAACGTACCGATTATTTACACCGAACAGAACCCGGCCGGCCTCGGTAAAACTCTGCCAGAAATAACAGAACTCATCTCTAGTGCGGGGGCGCCGGTGAAGTTCAGCTTTAGCTGCTGCGGTGACACCGAAATATTGAAACAGATCAAGGACTCGAAGCGTAACCAGATACTGGTTTGCGGTATTGAAGCCCATATCTGTGTTTATCAGACTTCTCTCGATCTGCTGTCCGGGGGGTACGAGGTGCATCTGGTTAGCGATTGCGTTTCCTCGCGCGCACCCCAAAATCGCGAGTTGGCGCTCCGGAGACTTGAAAGGGAAGGTGTGAAAGTTGCCGGGGTTGAAATGGCGCTGTTTGAACTGCTTCAAACAGCGAAAGCGCCGCAATTCAAAGCTATCAGCGCTTTAGTAAAATGAACAATCCCCGATAAGACTGACAGAGAGTTTTTATATTCGGGATTCCTTGGTGGGTGTGGTCGAGGGGCCGGGCACGGATTCTTTTTCCGCGGTGAACGGGGAATATCCGGTACCCAGCGGTTTGCCATCCTGGGTTATCAGAAGGCCGGCGCCGCAGCGGGTACACGACTGGTGGCGCGGAAACTGAAGCCCCCAGCCGATACATTCATAACCGCAGTTTGGGCATTTCCCTTGAAGCATGAACTAATGATACACCAATGGTACGGGGAATAACAGATATTTTTGAAAAATAACACCGGTATTTAAACTTTGGTACTAGCCCCCGAGCAGGTACAAAACAAGGTCGCCGACATTGGTCCCGGTATCACCTGTCATTAACAGCGAATTCCCCAGGCGCTTAAATGCGGAATGACTATCAAAGCTTTCGGTGAATTCCGTTAGATTGAGACCGAGGCGATTTGCCTGTTCCTGGGTGTTGGAATCAGCCATGGCACCGGCGACATCCGGCATGAAGTCAGAACCATCCGTACCGACAGATGCCACCAGCCACTCGCCGGGGATGGTTCTCAATTCCTGGAGAGCGACAAGCGCGTAGTGCTGGTTCCGGCCGCCGGCGCCGGCGGTTAACGGTACCACCGGCGCTGTTTCGCCGCCAAAAACAACGGTATTAAACTCATGATGCTTGCCACCAATGATATCGGCTACAGCCAGGCGCGCAGCGGAGGCAGTTTCCCCGGAAATATATGAAGGCGAAATCCAAACCCGGCGCCCAAGTTCCTTAGCGCGCGCTTTCATAGCCGCCAGAGCCAGTTGATTATCGGCAATTATAAAGTTACGGCAATTCGGGAGGGATTTTGGAGTATCTGGCACACCTCCATCCCTGCCCTTCATAAGGTGGTTTATCACCTTCGGCGGTATCCGCGCAACCAATTTGTGCCTGGAGATTACACCCAAAGCATCATCGAAAGTGGACGTATCCGCCGCCGTCAAACCAGAGGCTATAATGGACGGATCGTTGTCTGAAACGTCTGAAATTATCAGCGAAACCACTTGGGCGGGAAAAAAATGCCGCCCCAGGTTGCCGCCTTTGATCTTTGAGAGGTGTTTTCTTACGACATTGATTTCAGCGATGTCCGCCCCGGACTTAATCAGAATATCGACAGCTTGTTGTTTATCAGACAGGCTTATTTCTGAAGCAGGGCTGGACAGCAAAGCCGAACCGCCGCCTGAAATCAGGCAAACCACCAGATCTTCGCCGTTGATATTGAACCTGTCTCTGAAGCCTGGAATACGTCCAGCGGCCTGAACGCTGCGTTCATCGGGTATCGGATGCCCGGTATTGACTACTTCAACGAGACGTGTCGGATAGTTACCGCTTTTGCCGGCTACCAGACCCGCGCGAATATGGTCAGGAGAGATGATTTTTTCCAGAGAGACTGCCAAAGCCCCGGAGGCTTTACCGCCGCCGACAACGAATAGCCGGCCAGGGATTTGGAATCGGTGGCCGAGAATATCAAGCGTCCGGCTTGACGGATTGAAACTGAGAACCGAGGGCATGACCCGGTCCGGCTGAACGCTCCGGATGCCGGCTTCGATCAAGTCAATGGCAAGCCGCCGCAGAGGAGACAAACCCAGTTCTTCGCCGTTTTTGATTATCATCGGTTTCGCCTCAGGCAGGATTATAATCAAGGGGTGGAGCTTTGATACCTTGTGAGATTGGATGGGGATATTACGGGCCCAGGTTGGGGAAAAATAGTCTTAGATACCCGCCGAGCATAACCATGTCCTGACCCTGCTCGGATAGGCAGAAATCGATGAATTCTTTCACTAATCCAACCGGCTGGCCGTCTGTATAGTAATAAAGGGGGCGGTAGATGGGGAAGATTCCAGCCGAGGTGGTTTCCAAACAGGCTTTTGATGGCTCTTTACCGGCGGTGCGGGCAATCCAGGTCGGCGTCACTTCCTGAGTGACTATGTTGACCGGCGTGAAAAAAACGGCGAACGGGTTTTCAGCCACCAGGTCGTTGCCTTCTTCGGCCGACCTGACGAAGATTACATTTGATCCGAATTCGATGGTTTCATCCGCCGAAGGCAAGCCGTACAGCCGCAATACCTTCGCCTTAAAGAAATCATAAGCCGGGGTGCCAGGCGGCATGGCGTAAACGACTATAGGCTCGTCCAGCCCGCCAAGTTCCTTCCAGTTGACGATTCGGCCGCTGTAAATGCCGGATACCTGCTCCAGCGTCATCAACTCCACCGGATTCCATGGCCAGCGGATAACCGATAGCGCGTCCGAAGCAATTCGGATGCGATTTGATTCGATCCCGGACGCCGTTTCGGCACCGGCCGGTCCCAACCGCGGCATTGACTGGTATATCGCAGCGCCGCGGGACAAAGCGTCAATGCCGGAGGAAGCGTCCTCTACGACCGTTATAACCACCCCGGGATGCAGCTTCATGAATTCGGCCGCCCAAACCCGAGACAAGGGCGCCACCAGCGGGTCGCCGCTAATGGTAAAGGAGCCGGTAAGGTCACTGGATTGGTCAATATGTGGGGCGTCACCGGCGCCGGAATTATTGGAAGGGAGAAACGCCAGGATCATCAATGCCGCAGCCGGTATTATCAGCGGCAGCAAATATTTTTTACTGCTGAACTGCTTCATCACCAGTCTTTAACCCCAAATCCTTTCAACTCGTCGTAAGGCCACTTGGAAAGATCCCTCTGCCACCAGCCTTCACGTTCAGCGTCGCTTTTCTGCCACCCGTAACCGAAAGCCCGGTCCATGCCGGCAAAGAAACCATTTAGCGCCGGTGTCACTGCCGAAGCTGCTCTCACCAGGTTATGAATAGAAGCATCCGGAGGATGGTTGAAGGGGCAGGTCATCTGGCAGTTCGAACAGTCATGCGGCCCGCCCCACTCGGCACACTTCTGCCAGTGCTGATGAAAGCCTTTAAAGCCGCCGCGGTTCCATTGGCCCGCAACTTCCCATGAGGTGTCATCGTCCAGCGATAGGGCGCCCGGCGGGCATACCTCGGCGCAACGTTTGCAGGACTTGCAGAATTCAGTCACACCGGCATCAATCGGCCGGGTCGGCTGGAGCGGCAGGTCGGTTATCGCCCAATCAATGTAACGGATGGACAGGCCGTAATCCGGCGAGCAGCAGTAAGCGGTACGTCCCTGCTCCGCCAGTCCCGAGAACAGGCCGAAAGGCACATTAGCCCGCACTTCCGGCTGCAGCGCCAGGTACCCGAGACCGTGCAGGAAACCAGTGACATTCCAGCGTATCTGAGGAGCGTGCGAATACGAAGCGTTGCGCGAGGCCTGACCAAGTTCAAAGGTTTTGTTGCGGTCAGGCCCGGAATCATCCGTTCTCAAAGCATACTTTGACTGGGGGTAATTCTGCTTGGCAATCCAGGTGAGAATCCAGCGGCAGCGGCTGGGAATATGGTACACACCGGCGGAATCAATATAAGCAGCCGGGATATCTTCCCAGATGGTCGTACCGAGGTCGAACAGTCGCCTGGTATGCTCATTCACCTCAATAGCTCCGACCCGGGGGGCGCCGTAAAAATGTGCCGCCGCCCTCATCATCTGTAGATTGTCTTCCGGAGTCCCCTGCCAGGCCGGCAGACCGCGGTCGACCGGAGACGCGGTGCGGATATTGCCCTGCCAGCCGAGATGCTGCATATTAAAGTTGTCATAGGTGGCTTCATCCAGGGCGATGTCCCGGAGCGTGCCGCCAGGAGTGTTATTGGCAACGTCTCGAATATGCCGGGCGCTGCGTTCGTCAGCCTGCCTTTTCACCAGTGAAAGCGGCAGCATGTATAGCTTCCGGGTATCGTAAGGCTTGAACAGATCCCAATCTACAGGCGTGGTCAGGTCTTCAAAATCCCGGTCTTTCTGCCACCACTTGCGGTAGTGGTGGGTGTCTACCCCAGCGGCGAGTTCATCCAGGTCATGAACCAGCGGACTTCCAGCCGCGGCCAGCGACATACCGGCTCCGGCCAGGCCGAGACCTTTCATGAAATCACGCCTCGAGAGGTTTGAATGGAATTTGCTCATTGGATAACCGATTCTACGCGACCGATACTAACTCATAAAGACTTTATACTAACATTATGTAATATAAACGTTCGGCGGTCAATCCGCCATCATGCTTAGTTTCCATTAGGATAAGATTACCTTCCGAGTGAACTTTGTTTGTAGAATAGAGGCGGGCTTACGCCCGCCTCTATTCTTGTTTTCCGGGCTGGATGCTCCAGCTTGGAAAAGCTTATTTCCGGTAGCCGCCGTCGAAAGAGGTGACGGTCGAGTCCATGCCGAAGACCGGGAAGGAGCGATCCCACCATTCCTCAGCCTTGGGGGATCCACCCTCATGGGTGCCGGCACCATATTCGAATACCTCGCCCATGCGGAAGAAGAAGTTGTTGAGCGGGCCGAACTTAAGGTTGGAGATGGTGCCGCGGATGAGTTCGTGCACCATGGCGCCCTTGTTGGTGGTGAAGGTGCAGTTGCCCCAGCAGACGTTGCAGCCGTCAAGCTCGGTGCGCACCATACGGCAGGCGGCACCGTCAGACCAGAACTCCTTGGTGCCCTTGTTGTGCATGATGTTGGGCTTGCCGTTGATGTCCGGGATCTCCCAGGTCGGCTCTTTGGCGAAGGAGATACACTCGGCCGGGCAGGCGCGAGCGCACTTGCCGCAGTCGGCACAGAACTTGAACATGCCGGCATCGATAGGATGGGTCGGCGCGACCGGGATATCGGTGATGTAGGAGTGGATGCGGCCGATGGGACCCAGCTCAGGGGTCAGGCTGTAGACGTTGTTGCGGGACGATTCAGCCACGCCGGTTAGGTTAGCCACAGCGGCTTCGATGAACGGATAGTTGGAGTCGCCGCCGTCGCCGATCATCTGGTAGCCCATGTAGCGCAGGAAGTTGTAGACAGAGGGTTTCAGCGCGGTGGCTACAAAGTCCGAGCCGTTGAAACGGCCGCCCATGGCCGGTGCGGCGCGGGACATCTCGTGGGACATGTGCTCCCAGTGTACCAAGTGGTACATCTGATTCTTGCCGGGGACGGCGAGGGCGGTTGAAGTCTCATAGGCGGTATCAACAGTATTGTCGATGATGAACTTCTTCGCGGCGTTGTGCTTGACGTTAGTGCACAGCAGTTTCTCGCGGTCCAGTTCGGTGAATTCGCCGTAGCCGGAGATGGCGGCGCCGACGTACTTCTGGTAGGCGTTCAGCATGTGGCTGTTCTCTTCCGGGGTGCCGTTCCACTTGGGCTCGCCGCGGTCGGCGGGGGTGGCAACACCCTTGTAGACCGCGCCGCCGCCCTTGGTCCAGGTGCCGCTGGTGGAAGCGCCGGCCCAGGACTTGCTGACATAGGCGGACCAGGAGGTGGTCACAGCGGTCTTCAATGCCTGGCCGCGGTAAGTGTAACCGGGAGCCTGAGCCGCAATCTTAGCCTTGGCATACTCGGCGCCCTTAGCGGAAGCGGCATCAGCGCGGGCCTGCCCGTGATAGTAAGCCCACATTTCGGTCTGCTGCCCGGTATTGGTCGGGTTAACCCGCTTCATGACATCCCAGTCAACTTCAGTGGTCGGGTTGTGGGCTTCGCGCTCTTTGACCCACCAGGGGCGCTTCTGCATGACAGCGCCGGCGGAAATGAGTTCATCGACATCATGGAAGGCCGGGTTGACGGCCGCCATGGCGCCGACGCCGCCGGTCACCATCGCCATGACTTTCATGAACTCTCTGCGGCTGACGGTACTGTGAAACTTGTTCGACACTATTTTTTCTCCTTGATTCTTTTTTGCGACTTTGTTTTTGCGACTTGTTTACGACTTTGTATCCCTTGTTTGAACCTGCTGAATCTGTTCTCTTCTAGACAATCACCTCCTTAGAAACACACAGCGGTTAATCAGTATTGCCCAGGCCGACGCCGGTGCCGTCCAGGCCGTTGGCGCCGGTGGCTACCGGGTCGCCGATATTGGCTGAATGCAGCCGGGGGTAGCAGCTGAAAGTCACGTTCATGTGGGCGTTTTCAATGACCACCATACCGCTTTCATCCAGCCCGGCGACGATACCTCTGGCTTCAACCGTATCGGTCACCGCCAGGTACTGGAAGAATTCATCGCCGTTGGCCAGTTCGACCTTGATCTTTTCGGCCAGCGCCACAAACGGCGAGGCGATCTTGGCGGTTACTACCGTTCGGCGGACGAAAACTTCCTGACCGACATACTGCTGCCAGTTGGCGATCAGTTCGGCGTCGGTGACATCCACCCAGGTGATTTCCTCGACGATGGGCGTATCGTTGCCGCCCAGTTTGCCCCCGGTGGCGCCCGAGCCGAGGTCGACGGTGAAACCGTCACAGCCGGTCAGGGCGACCAGCATGGCCAGCCCGGCGATGCCCGTAGTCAACAGCGCCGGCTTGCCGCGGCGGCGCGGTTTGGCGGCGTCAACGCTCACCAGTTCCGCCCCAAGATAGTTACACATTGTGTCTACCGTGCCCTCCTTTTGATCGTTATTCCTTTTATCTCGTCCCGGCGGTCATTGCCACCGGAGATTCAGGTCTCTTTAGGAGTCAGTTTCGGGATGATCCTTTTTTTCCCCGGATTACGGCCGATGACCCGCTGGAATTTAACCAGCCAGGATTCGCGGCCATTGGCGGAGTCGAACAGAGCGTTCAGGTAGTTCTTGATAAGATAGGAAAGCGAGCCGAAAAATTGCCCCGGTTCCCGTATCGCCGTGATAAAATAGGCCGGGTTATGCCGCAGCATGAAACGGAAGCGGCGGGTGGCGAATGTGGCGCGGAAACTGGCCAGGGCGTCATCCATCATCTTGACCGGGACCTGCGACAGGTTGGCAGCGGTGGCATAATGAAGCTGGAAAGTGGACCAGCCTGCAAGCCTTTCGGGGACGCTGACCAGTTTTTCCGCCACGCAGCGATCAAATAGCACCGTCTTGGGATAGGGCACAAACTTCATGAACAGATACGGCGGGTTATCCAACCGTTTTATAAAATTGAGGGTTTCCTGGAAATCCGCGGCCGTTTCCGTCGGGAAGCCGTATTGAATGAAGAGCGTCGGGATAATCCGCTGGCGGACCAGGTTCCAGAAGGTCTTCTCAAATTCCTGCACGTTGCCCTTGGTCAGCAGGTCAAGGATCTTCTGGCTGCCGCTTTCGGCGCCGAGGATAACAGCGGTGCAGCCCGCCCTGGCCATCAATTTGGCTGTCTCTTCGTCAATCGTGCCGGAGATCTGGCAGTTCCACTTGAGTCTTAGTTTCTTGCCTATCATAATCCGGCAGAATTTGTGGAGCCGCTCCCGATTGATGCCGAAGTTGTCCCCGGTATACATCAGATAGTTGACGCCGGACTCTTTATGTATCCTTTCTGATTGGGCGGCGATGCGCTCGGCGGAAAGGTCAGCCACGTTGCCTTTATAGAAGCTGGCGTCGGCGCAGAAGGTGCAGGTATACGGGCAGCCGCGCGAGGTAATGATGGAGACATCCCAGTATTTTTTAGGATCGACAAGGTGCCAGGCCGGGTCGGGAAGCTCATCGAGAGCTTTGAGAAACGGGCGGGGTTCATTAATAACGATATCCTGGCCGTTCTTCCAGGCCAGACCTTTAATTTCCGATAACTGGCCTTCACCGTTTTCAAGATAGGCCGCCAGTTCAAGCAGGGTGTATTCCCCGGCGCCGATGACAACGTAATCGACATATTCTTCCTGAAGTGTCTGTTCCGGCAGGGCCGACGGGTGTCGGAAGCCCCACACTGTTTTGATGTTGGGGTATACCTTTTTGAACTCCAGGGCTTTCTTGATTGAGTCCGCGATGCACCCAGTGGAAACGGAGAAACCCACCAGGTCGGGATTAAAATCAGCGAAAGACTCCGCCGTTCGGTCACCCAGATTGGCGTCGTGCAGCATCACTTTGTGACCGCCCTTTTCCAGGACGGCGGCAATTGATAGCAATTCATCGGGGAACTTGGTGTACATGCCGTCGCGCAAAGGAATGCTCAGCAGGATTCTCATGGCACCTCTCAAGAACGATAGGGGCTCGCTGGATCCGGATATTGTCCCGGTGTTAAGCTGGTATTAACCATCATAATTCTAGTGTTGTCTTAGTTTAATCCTAATTTAATAAATGGGGTATCCGCCAAAATACGTATTTTTAGTTATAATTTAGTAACCTCGGGGAAATTTTGACTTTTTATCGACGCGAACACAAATGGAAGCGGCCAGGGATGTTGCCCCGGACATCCTGTTTGGGATAGATTACCTGGAGTGGTCACAAACTTTGATTCTGATGTAATTGTCATCGGAGCTGGACCGGCCGGCTCAAGAACGGCACAACGCTTAGCAGCGGCCGGCTATGCGGTTATCCTGGTAGAACGCCGGGCTGAATCAGGAGGACCCGTCTGCTGCACCGGCATTATCAGCTGCGAGGCGTTTACCCGTTTCGAAATAGATCCGGCGATCGCTCTGCGGGAATTCACCGGAGCCGCAATATTCGCTCCCAACGGAAGACCGGTTCAAGTGCAGCGGGACTCACCCCAGGCGGTTATTGTTGACCGCGGATCCCTTGATGGTTTTTTAACCACCCGGGCAGTGGAATCAGGCGCCAGACTACTTCTAAACACCCGTGCGGAGTCCATAAGAACCGACGATAACCGGGTGATTATCAGCGTTGCTTCATCCGGAGGATCGTACAACCTAACCACGAGAGCGGCGGTAATCGCCTCCGGTTTAGCCCCCGGTCTGCTCCGCAACCTGGGACTCGGTAGAATCAAGGATACTGCGCTCGGTCTTCAGGTGGAAGTGGATACTCCCGAACCGGCTGAAGTCCAACTCTTTCTAGGCCGCCGGTTTGCGCCGGGATTTTTCGGATGGTTGGCACCGATCTCGGATAGAAAAGCAAAATTGGGTTTGTTGACGCGCACGAAGACCGACAACAGCCTGAATGCGTTAGCGGACTTCCTAAGATGCCGGAGGATTATCAACCAAGTATCAGACGACATCCAGTGCCGACCGATACCATTGTCGACACTCCCGAAAACCTTCAGCGACCGGATAATAGTGGTTGGAGATGCCGCGGGCCAGGTGAAATCCACTACCGGCGGCGGCTTGAGCTACGGCATGACCTGCGCCGATATCGCTGCCGACACCATGACGAAGGCGCTATCCATGAACAAACTTGATGCGGCCGCTCTACAGAGCTATGAAAGGGCATGGAAGGCACGGTTAGGCTGGGATTTAAGACTCGGGCGGTTGGCGATGCATGTCTTTCAACAACTCAGCGATCGACAGATTGACCGGTTGATTGAGAGATGCGCCGATAAAAGAGTGTTCGACCGGATGGCGGCCGATGAGAGGCTGACTTTTGACCGCCACGGTGCCGCATTGCTGTCAGCCGGCCGCAGTGTGTGGCCGGCATTACTTTCCATCTAGCCTGGTGCAACCGGGGCTGGATTATTCATCATCGTTGCTGACAGGGGGCGGCGGCGGGCAGGGCTCGTTGCCCGGTTCAGCCTTCTTTTCGGCCGGTTTTCCGTCGATCGAGGATTTGATGGATTTAACTTCAGAATCAACTTCCTGAGTCGCCTTTTTAAAGGAACGGAGCCCCTCGCCCAGAGAGCGGCCGATATCAGGCAGCTTGCCGATCCCAAAGATAGCTATGACAATCACCAGAACGATGATAATTTCCATTGGTCCGATTCGCATGTCAGTCTCCGTGAAAAACGTTATGCAGGCACCGAAGCTACTAACATTATAACATAAGGAAGAAAACGGGTCATTGGCAACGGGCTGCGTTTCCTACCCGTAAATAGGTAGAACTACTAATTGCCAACACCAGGCGGCAGTCTCATAATTGAGTTGAAGACACCCGGCCATAAATAAAGGAGTTCAACGCATGGAATTCAACAAACTGACCCCTCAAGAGGAGCACGTAATTGTTCATAAGGGAACGGAACCGCCGGGCACCGGCAAATTCAATATGTTCTTTAAAAAGGGGGCGTATCGCTGCAGACGGTGCAACGCCCTGCTATTTAAATCCGACGCCAAATTTGATTCCGGTTCAGGGTGGCCAAGTTTCGATGAGGCTATTCCGGGAGCGGTCAAGGAAACGGTTGACTCAGATGGAATAAGAACCGAGATCACCTGCGCCAAATGCGGCGCTCATTTGGGCCACGTTTTCCGGGGCGAACGCAAAACTCCAAAAAACACCCGCCACTGCGTTAACTCGCTGTCGCTCGATTTCATGCCGAGCGTGGAAGAGGGGCAACGTTAATGGAGAGCGCTGTCTTTGGAGGGGGTTGTTTTTGGTGCCTGGAAGCAGTGTTCAGCCGCTTAAAAGGGGTTACAGGGGTTACTTCGGGTTACGCTGGAGGTACCGTAGAAAAACCCACCTATGAACAGGTATGCTCCGGGCGGACCGGCCATGCCGAGGTGGTCAGGATTGAGTACGATGAATCGGTGATTACGTTCAGGGATTTGCTGGAAGTGTTCTTCCGAGCGCATGATCCGACGACGGCGAACCGTCAGGGCGCAGATATCGGCAGCCAGTACCGGTCAATAATTCTGGCCGCCAACCAGTTTCAGGAGAACGAGGCACGAGCTTACATCGAAACACTTGAGACTGCCGGTGAATTTCAAGGCCCGATTGTCACTGAGATTCAGAAACTGAACGTATTTTACCCTGCAGAAACCTACCATCACGATTATTACAGACGCCATTCCGATCAGCCTTATTGCAGAGCAGTAATCGCTCCCAAGGTGGCAAAGTTATTCAAGGACAAGTAGCTTTCCGTGTAAGGAGTTACTGTGGGACAAATCCGCGTCATCAGCCGCAGCGCTACACCGTTCGTTGACCGGCAAGAAGCCGGCCGCTTGTTAGCTGACTCGATGAGTCACCTGATGGGTACTCACGCGGTAGTTCTGGGGATACCGCGCGGCGGCATGGCAGTGGCGGCGGAACTTGCCCGCCGGTTGAGGGCAGAACTCGAAATTGTGCTTTCAAGAAAGCTGAGAGCGCCCGGTCAGCCCGAACTAGCGATGGGAGCGGTATCGGAAGACGGCCACGTGCTTTTAAATGAGGATGTCGTTGAAGCTCTTGATATAAAACCAGATACGATCGAGCGGGAACGGACATTTCAACTCTCCGAAATCGAACGGCGCGGGCGTCTTTTCAGGGGAACTAGGAAACGTGTGCCGATAAGGGGGCGGATTGTAATTGTCACAGATGATGGTGTGGCGACAGGGGCTACTTTCAAGTCGGCACTGGACGCCTGCCGCCACGAAAATCCATCAAGATTGATAGCCGCTCTGCCGGTGGCACCGGAAGGCGCCATTGAAGATATTGCGGCCGCCGCCGACGAACTGATCTGTTTACGGGTACCGCCCTCTTTTAACGCGGTAGGACAGTTCTATGTGAGATTTGAACAACTCGAAGATGAAGACGTCATCAAATTACTTCAACTTGCGACGCCCTGACCAAGCACCCAAAAAAAACCAATCAGGGAGGGCAATTCCAGCGCCCTTCGTGATCCGCATTCTCTCAAATTAACGGCGCCCCCGCCGATGCAACTGCTCCGCCCTGGCCTGTTCCAGTGTAAGGATTTTGCCGGGGTAACCTACGTAACCGCACTGGAAGCATTGGGCGAAGGTACCATATTCGTCAGAATCCTCAAAAAGGTCGCCTTTACCGCACCGGGGACAACTCTTAAAGTGATACACTGTCCTTACCTCCGGTTATTATGTCAGAATCCAATGACCTACTCTTCGGTTGTTCCTGTCTTTGCTTTGACCGACGAAACCGCGGCTGGTTTCACTCCTCGATTGAATTCGGTCTCCAAGCCCCAGCCGCCCGCGATTACAGCGCCCAGCAACAATCCCATTACCAGTATTAATTCCATTTTCCGCTCCGGACTCGTTGAATGCCCTCATTAAACACTAACTCAACCGGGCTTTGTATCCGTAAAACTACGTAGTTATTCTTGAAAATGCCCTGATTTTTCCGGAAATCAAATGCCGAATACTGTCTTGGGATTTCACCAGTATTGGTTTATACTTTTATTATGACTAATTGGATATTCTGGTTAGCACCGCCACGGGAGGCGATATGACGATCAGCATTTTCCTTGCCGATGACCACCGTGTGGTGCGCGCAGGGATAAAGGCGTTGCTGGAAAGCCAGACGGACTTCAACGTGATAGGCGAAACCGAGGATGGGCTCGAAGCCGTCAAACAGGTGGAACAACTTCATCCAGATGTCTTGATCGTGGACCTGATGCTGCACGGTATTTCAGGCATCGAGGTATGCCGCCAGGTCGTGAAGCACTCTACCCGGACTGTAGTGGTGATACTTTCGATGTACGGTAATGAGACCTACGTTCAGGGAGCCCTGAGGGCTGGGGCTAAGGGCTACCTGTTAAAAGAGGCGACGGTTGATGAGCTGGTTTCAGCCGTCCGCGAGGTTATGAAAGGCAGACATTACCTGTCCGCCTCCCTGTCACAGAGAGCGATTGAAAACTACATCAAACAGCAGGAAACGGATACTATAACCGATCCTTACGAGCAACTGTCAACCCGCGAGCGGGAAGTGCTTCACCTGGTGGCGCGCGGCCATACCGGATCAGATATCGCCCGGCGCCTTTTTATCAGCCCACGGACCGTGGAGGCGCATCGGGCAAATTTGATGCGCAAGCTTGATATGCGCAACCACAGCCAGTTGGTTCGCTACGCCCTCCAGAAGGGAATTATTAGTGCGGAGAACGAAGGTCTGCCGGAAAACCATGATGGCGGCTAGGATGATTATCGTATCTCCTATCTCTTACCAGCGCCGAATGAACCGGGGAGGCTAACTTGGGAAATAAACCTGAGGGCAGCGCGGGTAATGAAGACCTGCATTCTGTCGTTGCCGCAGTAAATGAGTTAAAGACAGATAGCCTACCGATTCCGATTGCGCTGCTGACCACCGGGTTCAAGGTGGTACAAACAAATTCCGCGTTTCTAAAGGCTTTCAACCTTTCCTCGGACCCTGCCTCCAAAGGCGACCTGTTTTTCAACCTGTTTGAGGATGTCGACCTCGCCGTTACCTGCCAGAGAGCAATGGCCACCGGCCAACCGAGTAACCGTCGCGACAGTCCTTTGCTCATCGCCGGGCAAACGGAGAGGGGTATTACTTATTGGGATTGGACATTCGCTCCGGTTCGGGATAGCAAGGGTCGGTTTGAGGGACTCGTATGCTCCGCGATAGAGACCACCCAACGGGTGAGATCGGCCGATACTCTTCAGAAATCATCTGAAGAACTGGAAACGGCGGTGAGGCTGCGGACGGAATCGCTGCGTCAGCTGAATCTGGAACTGGCATCAGAAGCCCAGCACCGGATGATCGCGGAAAATGAACTCAGATCATTGTCCCGGAAGTTGATTCAGATCCAGGAGGATGAAAGACGGCGTATTTCTCAAGAACTACATGATGAGATCGGTCAGAATCTAACCATGCTGAAGATGATGCTCGATACCGCGGCGAGACAAAGCGGCGGAATAACGGCCGACGGCGCTAAAGATGCCTCCGCCCGGGTCAGCCAAATTATCGCCCAGGTCAGGAATATCTCGATGTCCCTTCATCCATCGATACTCGAAGTGTTGGGGCTTGAACCAGCGCTCAGGGCTTTGTTTGAGAGACTCCGGGCACAGACCGGTCTCGTTGTGAGTTTCAATTCAGCCTTTGACGATATCCGGCTCGATGCTGAGAGCCGGTTGTGCGCCTACCGCGCGGTTCAGGAAGCCTTAACTAATATTCTGCGGTATGCCGGAGTAAAGACCGCCAGCGTTTCCCTTTCCGATGAGGGCAATGATGTGCTTCTTTCGATAGCCGACGATGGCATCGGCTTTGACCTGACCGCCCTGAGCGCCGGGCAGACCAACGGACTGACCGGAATGAGGGAACGTGTATCAGCTATCGGCGGAAAGTTCAGTATTACGACCCATCCCGGTGAAGGCACGTTAATCGGAATCGTTCTCCCAAACAACAACTCCAATACCCGTGAATAGCAATTTCTCGCATTTTTGAGCAAATTATTACGCCACAATAAGTACTTTTACTAATATCACCCGGCAAGACCAGGTGGTATCCTGTCTTCAGATCAACCAGTGAATTGCTACAATTTATGATTAAAGTTCTGTTGGCCGACGACCATGAAATTGTAAGGCAAGGAGTCGCGGCGCTCCTGAATCTAGAACCGGACATCCAGGTGATCGGCGGCGCCTCCGGAGGCGAACAGGCGCTAGATATGGTTTACGAGCTGATGCCGGATGTACTGGTCACAGACATCGAAATGCCGGGGTATTCAGGAATTCGCCTCTGCCGAGAAATCCGCAGCCGCGGCCTGTCAACCAAGTGCATCGTGTTGTCGATGCACTCCGCGGAGGAATACGTCCATGGAGCATTCCGCGCCGGCGCCGGCGGGTACGTCACCAAAGAGCGTTCAGTGGAACAATTAGCCAGCGCCATTAGAACGGTAATGCGCGGTAACCGCTATCTCAGTCCCCACCTGCCGATCGTCTTTTCCAGCCTGCCCCGACCTTGCTGATACGGTTTCAACACCGGTTCGGCGCAGCCGTCAGGTATTTTAAGAACCAGCTTGCCGCTAAACTGCGGACTTCATCCAGTTTTCCCGGTTCCTCAAAAAGGTGGGACGCTCCCTGTACTATGACCAGTTCTTTAGCCGTGTTCAACCTTTCCAGGGCCAGGTTGTTCAGGGGAATGACCTCCGTATCTTTACTGCCGACGATTAGCATTGTTGGGCATTTCACCGCCGGCAGGCAGCGCAGGGCCAGGTCCGGCCTGCCGCCACGGGATACCACCGCCTTGACAGTATCGCTGCGCTGGCTGGCAGCGCACAGGGCGGCAGCGGCGCCGGTGGAAGCGCCATAAAATCCGATCGGTAATTTGCAGTAATCCGGATGAGCCCTTACCCAATCGGTGGCTGACAGCAGGCGCCGTGTCAGCAATTCGATATTGAAGCGGAATTCGGCTGTAACCCGATCCACCGCTTCCTCTCCCGGTGTCAGCAGATCGAAAAGTAGAGTCCCAAACCCGACGCTTCTCAAAGCGGCGGCGACCCCCCGGTTGCGCGAACTTTTCCTTGACGAACCACTGCCGTGAGCGAAAATAACTATTCCGTCCGACTTCTCAGGAACACACAGATCTCCTGATAGGTAACCACGGTCAGCCGGTATACTTATCAGGCACTCGCCTTCATTCAAAATGCCGCTCATTTTGACCCGACCAGATTGAAACGAATAATCTCCAATGATACCTTTCTTATACCATTTTATTCTGATTGGGGTTTTCCCGCCACAAACTGCTATAATCTGCCCTCGGTTTCTCAATGGGAGGCGAATGTTCAACAACTGGAGGAGTTCGACAAGGTTGGCGGCGGCTGCTCTGGTCGCTGTGACGGCCGCCTGGGGCGCTACCTTTGTTGTCGTCCAGAACGCGGTCTCCAAAGTCCCGGTCATGGACTTCCTGGCCGTCAGGTTCTGCGTTGCTGCGGCTGCAATGCTGGCTCTTCGCCCTATGGCCTTACGGAAAATGGGGAGGGATGGCTACATAAGGTCGGTTTGGCTTGGCCTGGCGCTCGGTCTCGGCTATATTACCCAGACTTACGGCCTCCAGCATACATCCGCATCAGTTTCCGGTTTTATCACCGGGATGTTTGTGGTCCTGACCCCGGTTATTTCATGGTTGATTCTTGGGCGTAAGACCGGCCCCAATGTATGGCTGGCTGTTCTGTTGGCGACCTTGGGTTTGACCATTCTTTCGGTTCGGGGCGGTTCAGTCGGCATCGGCGAGCTCCTGACTCTACTCTGCGCTGTGTTATTTGCGCTCCATATCGTCGGTTTGGGCGAATGGTCTTCGAAGCACGACATTTACGGCTTGGCGCTTTTGCAAATTGCCTTCGTTGGAGGATTGTGCCTGGCGGCGGCCGTGCCCGACGGCTTGACACTGCCGCCGGACGCCGTGGTTTGGGGTGCGGTGGCGCTGACGGCACTGGTGGCAACCGCCTTCGCCTTCATCATTCAAACCTGGGCTCAGTCATTGATGAGTCCAGCCAGAGCCGCGGTAATCATGACCATGGAACCGGTATTCGCTGGATTTTTTGCCGTTCTGCTTGCCGGAGACCAATTGACTCTTCGTATAATCTTAGGCGGCATGCTGGTCCTGGCAGCCATGATTCTTACTGAAATAAAACCCGGCACTAGTCTGAAACGCCTGGAAATCTAAGAAACCTACACAATCCAGAGATCCTGAGGTTCCGCTTCAAAAGTATTTAGACACTCGCTGCAGCTGAATACAACGCGAGAAAGTCTTGAACCCCATCTTTCATAACGGGAAATGTATGCCCGCCCGTTGTCTCTGGGGCAGTAAGCCATCAAGGTATATCGGTATTTGGTTTCAGGATCAACCAGAGACACGCGACCGCTGGCGAAAAGCTTTTCAACCTTCACCGTATCTTTCATCGGTTCCATAGCGTTCGCCTCCTTAAGTATTTCCGAGAGGAAATATATTCCTGTCCAGCAGTGACCGCAAGAGTACTGTTGGTTCTACCGCCGCCGCAGGACAATCCTGACCGGGGCCCCGTCACCATTCCGTATTTTCATCGGCAGGCAGATCAGATCGTACATGCCCGGGGTAATCATGGATAGGTCAAGACCTTCTAAGATCCAGATGCCCGCATCAAGCAGACAGTGATGGACATCATAAGCATCAGGCTCGATGGGGCCGATTGACGGGCTGTCGATCCCGACCAATCCGATCTCCTTTTCGACCAGATATTGCCCCGCTTCCGGGGTGATGTAGCGATAATCTCGATTGAACTTTCCCGCCGGCGGCAATCCCGCGGTATTCGTCTTTAAAATCAACCTTTTACATGTTCCTATCCGGCATTTCATAAATGTCTGGAGCGTAACCGGCTCTCCACCTGGTAACTCTATCACCTGGACTGGCCCGATCAGCAGATCAAGAGGCACCCGGTCAACTGACAATCCAAGTTCGAAATAATGTCGGGGGGCATCCAGATGAGTACCGGTATGAAGACTCATTGAAATAGATGAAAGGTTATACGCTGCGCCGTCACGGATCTGCCGGACAGGGGTGATCTCGACACCTGGATCGCCAGGCCATACGACCGTGCCCTCATCCAGTGTTATTGAAGCATCAATCCATAATTTTGGATGTTTTGGTTGCATTGTGGCCTCCGGTTTTCATCTAATTGTACCAGACTTGATATGCTTAAAAGACAGCCGCCGCAGTATCATAAGAAGCGTCAGTTAAGGTATAATTACGCCGCTTATGTCTTGCCAGGTTTATTACCGAAAATGGCGCCCGCAGCGGCTTTCTGAAGTGGTTGGCCAAGAGCCGATAACCCGCACTCTGCTATCCGCTTTAAATCAACGCCGTTTGGCTCAGGCTTACCTTTTCTGCGGACCCCGGGGCACGGGTAAAACCTCCACCGGGCGCATCCTAGCCAAGGCGGTCAACTGCCTGAGCAATGAAGGCGCCGGCGAACCGTGCAACACTTGTGCCATGTGCCGGGCTATCACCGACGGCCGAGCCCTGGATGTGGTCGAGATCGATGCAGCGTCTAACACCGGCGTCGATGATATCCGCGAACTTAAAGAGCGCGTCAACTACGCCCCGGCCGAAGCCCGCTTCAAGGTCTATATCATCGACGAGGTCCATATGCTGTCGACAAGCGCGAGCAATGCGCTTCTGAAGACGTTGGAAGAGCCGCCGCCGCGGGTCATTTTCATCCTTGCGACGACCGAACTGCATAAGATACTGCCCACTATCATGTCCCGCTGCCAGCGCTTCGACTTCCGCCGGCTTTCCAACGACGACATCGCCGGTAAACTCTCGGAAGTGGCTGCCGCCGAAGGTATCGACATCAGCGAATCCGCGGTAGCCATGCTGGCCCGGGCTGGCGGGGGTGCCCTGCGCGACGCTGAGAACCTGCTCCAGCAGGTTGCCACGGTCTGCGACGGCCATATCGGTCTCAAAGATGTCCAGTCCTCGCTGGGACTGACCAGCGACGACCGGTCCGGGAAACTCCTGGCTGCTATTGCAACCGGTGACGCCGCCGCCGGGCTGCGCCTGTTGTATGGCGTAGCCGCCGACGGCATCGACCTGAAGCAATTCAATCGAGAACTGGTCGAGCGATTACGCCAGTTACTCATGGTCAAAGCCGGTTCCGCCGATGCCGCAGGGCTGAGTGTCGATGAACTGGCCGAGACTCAAGCTCTAGCCTCTGCAACGACCATCGAACAGATATTGAGAGCTTTGAAAGGCTTTTCCGCCCTATCCGCCGGAACCGATATGGGCACTCCGCTGGCCATGGAAATGGCTCTTGTTGACGCGACAATAAAACCATCGCCTGCCGAAAAAATCGTCGAAGTTAAGCCCGGTAGAGCCGAACCGGCGCAAGTACCGATAAGGAAAGTTGAGCCCGCCGCTAAACCTGCCGAAGTGACCTCGCCGCCGCCGGTTCCAGTCAGTCCTTTGATCATCCAGCCGAAGGATTCTCAACCTGCCCCCGGCGCTAAAGAACAAATGGTTGATGAGGTTCCGCCACCAGTGAATGAGCCGAAACTGGCCGGAGCGCCGGTAACGACGCTCGGAGAATTGCAGGATCAATGGCCTCAAATTCTGACTCAAGCACCGCCAAGGCTGAGGCGATCGACGGCACTGGCCATCCTGAGATCTGCAGACATCGTCCAGCCTGTCAGCTTCAACAACGGCACGATCACCCTGTCCTTTAAATTCGCCGTCCATATGAACAAGATCAATGAACCCGAAAATAAGAAAATTACTGCGGAAATACTCTCGGCTTGCGTCGGGGCGCCGTGCCAGATAGCTTGTGTTTTTGACCAAGTAAGCAACCACCTGGTCAAGGAGGCGCAAAAGAGGGGAGCCGAGATAATAAAAGTGGAGGATAAATGGATTTCTCAAAAGTAAAGCAAGCCATGGAACTGAAACAGCAGCTCGATAAGATTCAGAAAGAACTGGCTAAAATCATCGTAGAAGCTGAGCGGGGCCCGGTCAGAGTCACCGCCAACGGTCAACAGAAGCTAATTTCAATAATCATCAACCCGGAAGCGGTCAACCCGGCCAAAACTAAACAATTGGAAGATAACATCCTGAAAACCATAAACGACGCCATGGAAAAAGCTAAAAAGGAATCATCCAAACAAATGGCAGGAATGATGGGCGGAATGGGACTGCCAGGTCTGGGGTAGCCGGAGACGGATTATCATTTTTGCTGATGTTATTGGCAAGCTTTTCACAGTCATTTAAGGATGAATATGAAGGAAGCGCCTAAATCCACTGCCGCGGCCGTTAACCACCTGACTGACGTGCTGTCCCGGCTACCGGGAATAGGACCGAAGAGTGCCCAGCGCCTGGCTTACCATCTCCTTAAAGCCTCCGAGGAACAGGTGAGGGAGTTATCTGATGCGCTCGTGGCCGTGAAGCAGAAAACGCGGCGCTGCCGGGTATGCTGCAACATCGCCGACGGAGACCTCTGTCTCATCTGTGGAAACCCGGTGAGGGACAGGAGCCGAATCTGTGTGGTTGAGCAACCACAGGATATGTTGACCCTGGAGCACACCAGAGTCTATAAGGGAGTTTACCACGTGTTGCATGGCAACATCTCCCCGGCTGAAGGCGTGGGTAGTGATGATATCTGCATCAGAGAGCTTATGGCTCGCCTCGATGGAGGCGATGTGACGGAAATCATCCTGGCAACAAACGCCAATGTCGAGGGCGAGACCACTGCTATGTACCTGCAGCGTCTGATCAGCCCGCTGGGAGTAAAGGTGACCAGGCTGGCGCGGGGCTTGCCCTTCGGCGGCGAGATCGAGTACGCCGACGATGTCACTCTGTCCCGCGCTATGGAGAACCGCCAGGAGTTTTAATCCAAGATGACCGGAACCCAAAAACGGTCGTTCAAAGCCGGCCTTGAGCCCGGGACACTGATCCACATCGGCGAACGGCGGGCAGAGAAGACACGGCTCAGGCTGATTGACTACGATCAGAACCAGCTTTTTGAGCGCGAACTGGCATCAGTCGAGGAATTCTTCCCTTTCCGGGATACCGCTTCTGTCACCTGGATCAATATTGACGGACTCCACGACACCTCTCTCATAAACCAGACCGGTGGCCATTTCGGCCTTCACCCGCTGGTGCTGGAAGACATCGTCAACACCGAGCAGCGGCCCAAGATTGAGGACTTCGAGAGCTACCTATTCATCGTCCTCAAGATGCTTTACCGGGACGAGGATGGAGAGATCGTGGCTGAGCAAGTCAGCCTGGTGCTGGGTCAAAACTACGTACTGTCCTTTCAGGAGGGCGGCGGCGATGCCTTCAACCCGGTGCGGGAAAGGTTGAGGCAGAACAAAGGCACGCTGCGTAAGCAAGGCGCCGACGCTCTGCTTTACGCTCTTGTCGACGCCATCGTCGACAACTACTTCGGTGTTCTGGAAAACTTCGGCGAGGTGTCGGAGAGGATCGAGGAAAACCTGATCGAGGAACAGACATCGGAGCTCCTGAGCGCAATCAAACGCCTTAAAAGCGAACTGTTATTTTTACGCCGCTCAGCCTGGCCATTGAGAGAAATGGTCTCCGGTTTGCAACACAGCGAATCAAGCCTCATCTCACCGAATACCCGGCTCTACCTCCGGGATGTCCACGATCATGCTGTCCAGGTCATGGACTCGGTGGAAAACCAGCGTGAGGTGCTCTCCGATATGGTAGATATCTACCTTTCCAACGCCTCCAACCGGATGAACGCTGTCATGAAGGTGCTGACAATTATCGCTACCATCTTTATCCCGCTAACTTTTATTGCCGGAATCTACGGTATGAACTTCGATAACATGCCGGAGTTACGCTGGCATTGGGGTTATTTCGGCATCCTCGGTGTCATGGCTTTCATTGGCCTGGCGATGGTCGCTTACTTCAAGCGCAAAAAGTGGTTTTAGTGATTATCGATTACACCGATTTCGAACGCGTCGATATCCGCGCCGGGCGAGTACTTGCCGCCAAGCCGTTCCCGGAAGCCCGCAACCCAGCGTACCGGCTTCAACTGGACTTCGGAGAGCTTGGTGTTAAGCAGTCCAGCGCCCAGATCACCGGGCGTTATGCCTGTGAAGAACTTGTCGGTCGAACATTGCTGGCGGTGGTCAATCTCCCGCCCAAGCGGATCGCCGGCTTTGTTTCCGAGGTGCTGGTGCTGGGCGTCGTCAGCGGAGATATTGACGTTGTCTTAGTGGCTCCGGATTTCGACGTAGCACCCGGAGCGCGCCTGCTGTGAGTCTTGCCGACGACATTATCGTCCATCTGAAATCGATGGCCAACCCGGTGAACGTGGCCGGAATGGCCCGTTACGGCATTAAGTCAGACAATACCCTGGGTGTATCCATGCCATTGCTGCGTGCAATGGCTATGTCATACCGCCGAAACCACGAACTGGCTCTAACGCTGTGGGACTCCGGCATCCACGAGGCCCGTATTCTGGCTAGCCTGGTCGACGATCCTAAAAAGGTCACGCCTGAGCAGATGGACCGTTGGACGGCAAATTTTGACTCCTGGGATATCTGTGACCAGGTAGTGTCTAACCTTTGGGAAGTGACGCCCTATGCTTTCGAAAAGGCTGTCGAATGGGTCCGCCGGAAAGAGGAGTTCGTCAAGCGCGCCGGATTCGTGTTGATGGCTCGGTTGGCGGTTAGTGCCAAGAACATCCCGAACGATGCACAGATCGAAGCTATCTTTGCCGAGATCGAACGCGGCGCCGCCGACAGTCGTAACTACGTCAGGAAAGCGGTTAATTGGGCGCTCCGTCAGATAGGCAAACGGTCTATTGAGTTAAACCTCCGAGCTATCGCGGTTGCCGAAAAGATCTCCGGCGCCAATAATCCCGCCGCCCGTTGGGTGGCGTCCGATGCGCTGCGCGAACTCAGAAGTCCGGCCGTCCAAGCCAGGCTTCAAGCGAGGCTTCGCTAATGAGCGCGCCGCGTGAACTGAAAACCCCGGCGGTGGTTATCCGCCGGGCGCGACTGAAAGAGGCAGATCGGGTGATCACGTTCTTCACTCGTGAGTTTGGCAAGGTTTCGGCGGTGGCTATAGGGGTCCGGAAGAGCAAAAGCAAGCTGGCCGGGCACCTGGAAATTTTGACTTATACTAATCTTACTTTAGCCTGCGGCAAGAACCTGGACACGATAATCGGCAGCCAAACGTTATCGCCGTACCTCGGGGTCAGAGACTCGCTCGAGCGAACGGCTTACGGGTTATATTTTGCTGAACTGGTCAGTCACTTCGCGCCGGAAGGGCAGGCTAACCCGGCTCTTTTTGTGCTGTTGGTAGAAACATTGGAAAATTTAAACGTAACCTCAAACCTCGAGCCGTTGAGCCTTTATTTTGAGCTTAACTTGTTGAAAACACTGGGTTACCAGCCGGAACTCCGGCGCTGTGTTGGTTGTCGATCAGAACTCAAAGAAGTTACAAACTTCTTCGCGCCGGCCTCAGGCGGAATATTATGCCCTGACTGCGCGGTGGCCGCGCCAGCGACTCACGCAGTATCAGTCAGCGGGTTGAAAGTGATGCGCTTTTTCCTGGAAAACCGCTACGAATCGGCTGCCAGACTCAAAATCGAACGAGCCTTGAATATTGAAGTAACCGCAGTCACCCGCGCCTATATCCAGCATCTGTTAGAAAAAAGTTGCTTGAAAAGTGCCTTCTGGCTGGAACAAATCCGTTCGATTAGCAATTCAATAAGCCTTTCGAAAAAGTGATATCTTGCCCGGCCGTTTCGGTTAAAAATATTACCCGATGGTACTCTTTTTTTTATGTAATCATGGTGCTATGATTCTTTTCATGCTTACGTTGGCTTAAAGGAGGCCAGCCAGTGGAAAAGAAACAGGGTTTATCCACCATCATTCTATCTGTCGCGGTGGTGGTCGCGATCAGCCTGGGCTCGTTTTCAATATTCCAGGCCAATCAACACTCAGAAGACGCCCAGGCACAAATATCCAGTTTGTCATCAGAGATCACCAGCCTTGAAAATACAATTACGGGACTCAATGGGCAAGTCACCGCTTTAAGCGCCCAGCTTTCGGCGCAATTCTCAAGCTTGAACCAGCAAGTCTCAGGTTTGATCCAGGCGTCAACCGCCGTTCCCAACGCCATCGCCAAAATCCTTCCCAGCGTCGTTTTCATCGAAGTCGCCTTCGGTAATCCCAGTGGCACCGGGGGGATTGGCTCCGGTTCAGGACTCATCATGGACAAGGCGGGATATATTTTAACCAACAAACATGTGGTGAGCGGTGCCTTCGCCGCCAGAGTCATCACCAGTGACCGGCGCATTTACGATGTGGATGAGATCTGGGAGGATGACATTACTGACCTGGCAGTGGTGAAGATTACTGCCCAAAACCTGACACCCGCTGTCTTCGGAGATCCCGCCGGGATGAAAGTCGGCGATACGGTTATTGCTATAGGTTACCCGTTGGGGATGTCGCCCGCCGAAGGCGGCGCCAATGCCACCGCCGGGATTCTTTCCAATCTGAGCCGGTTTTTCTGGATTGACAACACGCCGTATTATGACCTCATGGAGTTTGATGCCGCCATCAATCCGGGCAATTCGGGTGGCGCTTTGATCAACCTTAAAGGCGAACTTGTCGGCATCAACAGCGCCGGCCTGGATACTGCTCAAGGCATTAATTATGCCATCAACGTCGCAACCGCCAAACATGTATACAACGATCTGGTTCAAGGCGAGGTTGGTCATCACCCGTACCTGGGGATAATGATTGATGACAATATCCAGGTGATTCCCGGTGAACCTTTCGCGGCAGCACTGGTGGGTGCTGAGATTCTTGATTTGGATCCTCAAGGTCCAGCGGCTAAATCAGGTTTGAGGCCGTTTGATGTGATTATCAAATTCAACGGACAGACTGTCTCCTCTGCCTCAGACGTGATCCGTTTTCTCTGGCGGTTGGACGTGAATGAAAGAGTCACCATCGTGATAAAAAGAGGAGCCGGGGAGCTCACTTTTGAGTTCAACGCTCCTAAGCGGCCTTTTAATTCTAGGTTCATTTAATATTTGCGCGAGGCAGCAGGCTAAGAAAGGCAGAAGGTCCGGATTTATGATTCCTGCTTTGCCACAGGCGGGGTCATCACCTATAATTACCTCACGATAAGAGGTAGCTGATGACTTCACGACTTGACTCTATTACCAGGGAACGCCTTGACAAGCTATCCCGCCTTAAAGAATTGGGCATCGAGGCTTACCCCAACACTTTCAGCCGCAGCCATTCCTGTCTGGAAGCCGTAAAAATCCTCGAGGCTTCAGAAAAAGTCGGATCTGATGCCCCGGATGTGACTGTGGCTGGCCGTCTGGTGTCTCGCCGCGGCATGGGTAAAATTAATTTCCTGGATATCCGCGACAGTTCCGGTAAGATCCAAATCTTATGCGGCAAGGATCACGTTAAAGAAGGCTGGGATATACTTGCCGCTCTTGACATCGGTGATTTTATCGGGGTTACCGGTAAACTGCTGCGAACCCGGTCCGGTGAACCTACTGTTGGCGCCGTTAAACTGACCTTGCTTGCTAAATCATTACAACCGCTGCCTGAAAAATGGCACGGCCTGCAGGACACTGAGACCCGTTACCGCCAGCGCTACCTTGACCTAATCTCCAATCCAGATGTGAGGGAGACTTTCCGCGCCCGCGCCCGAATTATCTCCGGTATCCGCCGCTATCTTGACAGCCATAACTTCCTTGAAGTCGAGACGCCGGTGCTCCAGCCTGCCGCTGGCGGCGCCGCTGCCCGCCCGTTTATCACCCACCATAACGCCCTGGACCGCGATTTTTACCTCCGAATCGCCCTTGAACTCCATCTTAAGCGCCTCATCGTCGGCGGCTTCGACGGCGTCTATGAGATCGGCCGTATCTTCCGGAATGAGGGCATTTCCTTCAAGCACAACCCGGAATTCACGATGTTGGAATGCTACCAGGCTTACGCAGACTACCGGGATGTCATGGAGACGGTTGAGACCATGGTCTCCGGCATCGTAAAAGACATCACGGGTGGCTACACCGTAAAGTTCGGTGAAAACACCCTCGACTTTAATCCGCCCTGGCCGCGGATTGATTTCCGCAGCGAGCTGCTCAAGCGCTCCGGTGTCGACTTCCTGGCTTACCACGACGTCGAGTCACTGCGGCAAAAGATGCGCGAACTCGGCATCGCCGTCGACCCCAAGAAGGACAAGGGCAAGTTGCTCGACGAACTGCTGTCGACCTACCTCGAGCCGGACTTGGTGCAGCCATGCTTCCTGGTGGACTACCCCATCGAGATGTCGCCGCTGGCCAAGACGCGACCTGACGAACCGCGCATCGTCGAGCGCTTCGAGGCTTTCGCCGCCGGCATGGAAATCGCCAACGCCTTCTCCGAACTGAACGACCCATTGGAACAGGAACGGCGTTTCAAATTGCAAATACTCTACCGCAACACCGAAGCCCAGCTTTCGCTCCTGATCGCCGAGCTTATCGAAGAGATGCAAAACCAGGTGGCCGGGTTGACCCACATCGACCCTGTCAAGGTAGCCGGCTTGGCTGCCCGCGCCGGCGCCCTTGGCACCGAAATCGAGACCCAGACAACAGGCAACCCCTCTCTCAAGAAGATAATCAGCACCTTCCGAGAGCATATCCACGAGATCGAGCACAAGTCCGGATCGCTGAGCGATAAAAACGTTACCGCTTTTGCTGAAAACCTGGCTGCAGACATGGACGAGATCCGCCGGGGCTGCGGCGACGAGGAAGAAGAAACCATCGACGAGGACTTCATTACGGCACTTGAGTATGGAATGCCGCCTACCGGTGGCCTGGGCATAGGTATCGATCGGCTTACCATGGTCATCACCAATAACCAGAGCATACGCGAGGTCATTTTCTTCCCGGCTCTCAAAGACAAGGAGTAATCCATGATTGACCTTAAACTCATCCGCGACAATCCAGACCTGGTGCGCCGCGCCGTCGACAGCCGTCAGTCGAAGGCTCCCGTCGATGAGATTTTAGAGACCGACCGGCTGCGCCGGGAGAAGACGGCCGAACTCGATGAGTTGCGGCGCCAGCGTAAGGAGCAGTCCAAGCAGCGGCCGCCGGACCCCGAAGCCGGCCGCGCCCTCCGGGAAAAGATCTCCGAATTGGAAGAAGTTTTAAGGACACTTGACGAACAACTCCAGAGTTACCTCCTCCAGGTGCCCAACATCCCGCAGACCAGCACGCCGCTCGGCACCAGCGAGGACGACAATATCGTTCTGAGGTACTGCGGCAACATCCGGGAATTCAACTTCGAGGTCAAGCCCCATTGGGAGCTGGGTGAGAGCCTGGGCATGATCGACTTCGACCGCGGCGTGAAACTTTCCGGCACCCGCTTCTATGTCCTCAAAGAACTCGGCGCCAGGCTGCAGCGGTCGCTCATTTCGCTCTTCCTGGACCTGCACACCCTGAAACACGGCTATAAGGAAATGTACCTGCCTTTCCTGGTAAAAAAGGAGGTTTTATACGGCTCCGGAAACTTACCGAAGTTCGCCGACAATCTTTACCGTGACGCCGTAGACGATCTATGGCTGGTACCCACCGCCGAAGTGCCGCTGACCAGCCTGCACAGCGGTGAAATCTTATCTAACGATCAACTGCCTATCAACTACTGCGCCTATACCGCCTGCTTCCGGCGAGAAAAGATGAGCGCCGGCAAGGATACCCGCGGTATCAAGCGTGGCCACCAGTTTGATAAAGTGGAACTCTACAAGTTCACCGAGCCCGAAAAGTCCAACGAGGAATTGGAAAAACTGTTAGACGACGCCGAGGACATCGCCCGGGCTCTGGGCCTCCCCTACCGCATCAAGCAGCTTTGCACTGCCGACATCGGCTTTGCCTCATCCAGAAGCTACGACATTGAAATCTGGGCCCCGGGCATCAAAGAATGGCTCGAGGTATCATCCTGCTCTAACTGCTGGGACTTCCAGGCGCGGCGGGCCAACATCCGATATCGCCGGGCATCAGACGGCAAGGTGGACTACGTCCACACCTTGAATGGCTCCGGCCTGGCGTTGCCGCGGGTTCTTATCGCTGTGATGGAAAACTACCAGCAGGCCGACGGATCAATCATTATCCCCGAGGCGCTGCAATCGTATATGGGTGTCAATGTAATCCGACAGCCCGGATAAACTCGAGGAGCCCCTTTCTGGGGCTCCTCAAATACACTATCCCTATTTTACTTTCTTTTCGAGTTCATCAACCTTCTTTTTCATCTGCCAATCGATGAACGAATGAACCACAGCCCATCCCACTAGGAAGACCACGACCCATTGCTCCCAAGAATCCATTTTTTTACCTCCGAATTAATCGTTAGAACGATTATAGGAGCGCCGTAAAAGCCTGTCAAAGGGTTCACGTTTCTTTTCTGCTGGGGCTCTTATCTTTGCTGGCTAGGTTATCGAGAAAGTCCCTAGCACCTTGAATGGCGAGCCCCATCAGTTCAAACAGATTCGGCTGCAGCCCAATGGTTTCCAGCGCTTGCTTCGGAAGAAAAATGTCTGATGACGACAGCAGATTGCCTGCCATCAGATGATTCAGTGCGGCAGCCTCTTTCATCATATAGCCATATTTTTTCAAAACGGCTTTTGAGTAGTCATCCTCTGAGTCCCAGTTTTCGACCAACAGCTTTGCGGAGGTCATCGCCGGTATAATTCCAGCCGCAGTCACCGGGTCCACCAGGCCTATGGCCTCGCCAATTCCCCAAATTCTGCCTTGAACGAAGGGATGAGCCTGACCATGACAACGTATTTCCCCCCGGCAACTGCAAACAGCGTTATCTTGAGCTATCCCCCCGGTGACGCATTTGAGTGCTTGCCTGGCAGCATCATACCCGAACGGAGATAGCGAACCCACATGAACTTCGCCGCTTCCAGCCGGGAACAACCATGAGTATCCGCCGTGGGGGCTGAGTACGGCGGTCGGTGCTTGAGGAGTTTTTGCCTTGAGTCTTATCTGGACGGCATAGACAACCGGGAACAACTCCACTGCGGGCAGGAAGGCTCGCTTGTATCCGGTGGCATCGATGACCCTGTCGAAATCACCAAGATTCATTGTATCGGGCTCATGCAACAGGACACTGCCCGTCAAGTCGCGGATGAAAGCTGGTTTATCAATTATCGCCAAATCCGCTTTGAGCCGTCGTCCGTTCACCACTACATGGTCATACTTCCCGAGGAAGTATTTGTCAGCAGTCAAACGGACCTCACCGCTGAGCGATTCGAATAAGGGCCTGGAAAGCCCCCAGGCGCAGCCCTTCAACCCGCATGCATTCGCCGAGGGCCAGTCAGAAAGTGTGACCTGGCTTTGCGGCCGCCGCTGCCTCAGTAACCGAAAAAGGTAACTCCCGCCGCTGCCGCAACCCATAATCGCAATCCGTTCTGTCACAGGATTTGCCACATCTCATCGGTCATCATAGTACCGGCGACGAAGAGTCGCCCCTGACTAGTGCAAGAGTTCCGAGAACCTTGAAGACCATCACGCCTACCGAGTAGTGACAGTCGGCAGCGGCTACCAGGGTATGTTTATGTTCAAGGTTTTCAGCCAACGGCCAGTCGCGACAGGTACGAGGCCGGATGTTGTAGATTGAGCAACGACCGGTTCGTTGATTCCACCAGCGGCAGGGGTTCGCTTGTTTCATGAACCATTGGCCAGCCCGGAGCTCAAAAAGGTCTTCTTTCTTCTGTTTAAGTTTCCGGCTGATCCGATCGACGTCATCCGGGAAAACATGGATGCTCTTGGTCTGCGCGCAACACCAGCCGCATCCGAGACATGCCGACGCCAGGCGCTTCATTAATCCGTGAGATTCCACGCCGACAATGTCGACGATCGAGATGATGCCCCGGAGTTCATGGTCCGGAATATCGCCTACAACCGCATTATGTCGTGTCCGAAGCACTTCAAAAATCTGCGATATATAAAAATCATAGCTCAACCCCGTGTTGCGGCTCTTGATCCCCGCAAGCCGTTCCATAGCTTCGAGATCATCGGGCTTGAATATCTTCGATAAAAGTTCGATCATGGCTATTATTTCATATTAATCCGCGAAAACCGGTACATTAGGAAGCGCTTGATTCAAATCTCCCTGCCTACCGCTGAGGCAACCACCCGCAGTTCCTCCATGAGGCGGCTGAAATCAGATGGCGTCAATGACTGCAATCCGTCTACTAACGCCTCCTTGGGGTTTGGGTGCACTTCTATCAACAAACCGTCGGCCCCAGCCGCTACCGCCGCCTTTGCCATCGCCGGCACCAGGGCATAGTGGCCCGCGGCATGGCTTGGATCTACCACTACGGGCAAGTGACTGAAGCGCTTGATAACTGGGATCGCGGAAATGTCGAGGGAAAAACGAGTGCTGGTCTCAAAAGTGCGGATGCCGCGTTCGCACAAAATGACCTGATCGTTGCCGCCGGCCAGAAGATAGTCCGCCGCCGTCAACCACTCATCAATGGTGGATGACAATCCGCGCTTGAGCAGCACCGGCTTTTTTTGCCTGCCCACAGCGGTAAGCAAGGCATAATTCTGCATATTTCTGGCACCGATCTGCAAGATATCGACGCTTTCAGAAATATTCTCGACATCCCGCGGATCGACTACCTCGGAGATCACCGGCATACCGAATTCGTTCTTAGCCTTAGCCAGCAACTCTAGGCCGGTCTTTTCCAGTCCCTGGAAACTGAAAGGCGAAGTCCGAGGCTTATAGGCGCCGCCGCGCAACACGGTTGCTCCGGCCTTCTTGACGATTCTGGCAGCCTCGAAAAGCTGGGCTTCGCTTTCGACGGCGCAAGGGCCAGCCATTACCACTAATTTCCGACCGCCGATCTCGACGTTTGCGGATTTGACCACTGTCGGAAAAGGCTTGAATTCCCGGGCAGCCAATTTGTAGGGTTTCATTATCCGGGTGACTGATTCAACTTCAGGCAGAACGGCAAATAGATCCGGCGACAATTGACCTGTATTGCTGCCCAGAAGGGCAACCACTGTTTTATCGGTGCCGAGGTTGAGTTGTACGCCTAAACCCAGCGATTTCGCCCTGGCTACAACCCCGTCAACCGATTCCCGGGCAGCGCCTTTCCTCATTTCGACAATCATTTCATTCTCCGTTGACGAACTATTTCGGTCTTGAAAAAAGCAAAAGGCCCCCTGCGATTGATGCTTCCGGAGGCCTTAATGCGATATGGTATGTGCGGCTCATTTTCGAGCCGGCAACCCGTAATACTAGCGGCGGGTGGTGACGCGCCGGGCAGCCTTTATGGCCGCGCGGCGGGTTGCGGTTTCCTTCCGCTTGCGGCGGGTTAACGGCTTTTCAAAACGGGAGCGGCGGCGGGCTTCGCGGATGACACCATCAAGCTGCACTTTGCGGTTAAAGCGCTTGAGCATCCCTTCGAAGCTTTCATTATACTCGGGTCTAACTTCTGTCAAGAAAATCACCCCTTCCCGTCTGGAATAAAAGATGCGCGATTAGTTATTGTGGGCTAAAGGCGATTTTGTGTCAAGTCGGCTTGACCGAGCCGCCGCGTTGAGGTGCAAAGGCCGACAACGATTAATTTTATTGAAATATCGGAAGACCAGGAATAGACTATATTCAGATTGTTTAGGAGGTCAAAAACATGGCCGAAAACCTAACCCGGTACCCCGCCAGCATGCAAATCGATTATCCTGATAAACCCAGAGACAAGGCGAGTGTGGCTTTCCGAATCTTTTTGGTGATACCCATTGCGATCATTCTGAGTATGATTAGCGGCGGGGTTAACCAGTACACTATTGATAAGATCACTTATTCCTGGGGCGGTACTGGGGGCATCGTGGTCCTGGCGGTTGCTGCCATGATCCTTTTTCGGCAGAAATATCCCAAGTGGTGGTATGACTGGAACCTGGCATTAACCCGGTTCAGTACCCGGGTGGGTGCTTATTTTGCGTTGCTGCGCGATGAATACCCCTCAACCGATGAGGAACAATCAGTTCACCTGGAGGTTGCTTATCCGGATACAAAGAAAGACCTCGTTCGCTGGATGCCGCTGGTCAAATGGTTTCTAGCAATCCCGCATTACGTGGTGCTGGCCTTCCTCAGCATAGCCGCGATCGTTTGTACTATTATCGCCTGGTTTACCATCCTTTTTACCGGCAAGCACCCGAGGGGATTATTTGATTTCGTCGTAGGTGTCATGCGCTGGGGAGTTCGGGTTTCAGCCTATGCCGTGTTGCTCACCACCGACCGTTACCCTCCATTCAGTTTAGATTCGTAGAGACATCAGAAATTTAAACACGAGGGCGATGTTCATCATCGCCCTCGTGTTATGTTACGCGTTGTTAATGATCGGAGGTTGACCTAATCCAAGCAATCAGTCACTATTAATAGGGCTAACCGCTTTTTTAAGATAGCGGTCCAGTTAATCAGAAAGGGCGAATGATTTTGAACGCAGTACTGCGGTTTTTTAGTTCGGTCAGGGTCGCTCTATGGATCATTCTGCTTTTAGCAATCGTCAGCTTGTCCGGAACGCTTTTACGTCAAATGCCCCCGGTAGTGGCGGCAGATCCGGAGTTGGTACAGTTATGGCTGGAACAGGTTGCCCGTCCTGCATATGGGGGTCTAACCGGTGTCCTTGATTTCCTGGGGTTATTCGATGTATTCCATTCCCCAGTGTTCCTTGTTCTTGGCAGCCTGCTTATTGTCAGTATCACCGTGTGCTCCCTGAAACGGTGGCCCAGTCTGATCAAGATTTCCCGAGGTGTGGACAGTGAAGACGCTCTCCGATTGCTGGACAAAGGTCACGCCACCAGGGCTACCAGCCGCCTTTCAGCCGGAGACGGCGTTGCTGCCATAGAAAATTTCTTCACAAAGAGAAGCTATCGGCTGCGGCACCTGTCATCCGGTGAGGTGAAACTGTTCCTGGCAGACAAAAACCGATTAGCCCCTTGGGGAACCTACGCCATCCACTTGAGCCTGATATTACTGATCGCGGGTTACCTTGTCGGAAGTTATTCAGGATACTCCAACGATTCTTTTATCGTTGCCGAAGGCGAAACCCGGGACATCGGAGCCCCATATGGCATCTCCGTTCACCTTGAATCATTCGAGGATGAATACTACGCAACAGGGGCGCCCAAAGATTACAGGGCTCAGGTCCAGCTGCTATCCGCTGGAGTTGTCATCAAGGAAGGATTGATCCGTGTCAATTATCCGATGGAATACGGCGGCCTCCGGATATACCAGTCATTCTTCGGGTCAGCAGTAAGGATCGGGGTTGCCAATTCTTCGTCGGGCGTTGAGGTTTTCAATGGCTCCATCGCATTGGCTGACGGCTTCGCCGCGGAAGGGTATCAACGTTTTTCAGGCACCCTCGATCTCAATGCTCAAAACCTGTTTGTTTACCTGATTTCACCCGCCGCCGGCGGCGACCCGGTGATTCCGGCTGACAGCATCCGCCTGGAGTTCTACGATGGGGAACAGCCGGAAGGTCAATTTATCGATTTTATCAATATCCCTATCGGACAGCATGCTGAATTCCAGGGATTGGTTTTCTCCCCCGAAGAGATGACCCAATTCTCCGGGTTCCAACTGAGGGAGGACCCTGGGTTAGGACTAGTTTGGGCATCACTCGCCCTATTCATGCTCGGGCTGGTTTTAGTATTCTATTTCCCCCACCGTCAGATAATTGTTTCCATAAAGCCTGATACCAAGGGTAGCAGGATTAGTTTTACTGCGTTGGGCAAGAAAAACCAGTCTGCGATCGAAGAAATGGAAGCCTTTGGACGCGCTGTTGCGGCCACTGGGCAGATAGCACCAAAAACACCAGGAAAGGAAAACATGAACTGATGCAGGCTATTTTCTTCTGGGGCAGTCTCCTGGCACTAGGTCTCATCTTCCTGTTACTGGTCGCCTATTTTCTGACGCTGCGCAGCAATAAGGGCATGGAAGCCGGCGCCACGCTGCGGCAAACGATGATGGGAATGCTGGTACTTTCCTTCGTCCTCCTGAGCGGCTTAATCATCACCAGGTGGGTAGATACCGGTCACGGGCCATTTACCAGCATGTGGGAATTCGCCGTAGCTTTTGCCTGGGGAATAATCGGCCTTGGGCTGTTATACTGGATGCGCTATCGTCTGATGCTGGTCACCGGTGCCTCCGCGGTTGTTGCCCTCGCGCTAATCGGCTTTGGAGCCTACCTATTTGCCACCGGCGAGTTTGACCCCTCAGCCCCTTCTGACCTGGTGCCAGCACTGCAGCAAAGCTTCCTTTTGTCAACCCATGTGGCGGCCGCGGCTCTCTCCTACGGCGCTTTTGCTATAGGCTTTGTAGCTTCAATCATGTTCCTGTCCCAACGGAAACAGGCTAAACCCTGGATGCCGGCGCCGGAGACATTGGACCGCCTCAGTTATCATACGGTCATCGTCGGGTTTCCCCTGCTCACTCTGGTTATCATTCTCGGCGCCATCTGGGCTGAGTATTCCTGGGGCCGCTATTGGTCATGGGACCCTAAAGAAACCGCGGCGCTGGTCACCTGGTTTTTTTACGCCGCCTACCTGCATACACGTGTTCTCAAAGGCTGGCAGGGTGTCCGTTCGGCGTGGTTACTGGTCATCGCTTTCCTGGCGGTGATCTTCACATTTTTTGGAAATTACTTTTTTGAAGGCTTGCACGCCTTTGAGGTGGTATAGCCTGGAATCCTGTCTGGAAGCCGAGACCAGCTTGATCAGTGTTTCAACCGATTGATGGTCGCGTGCACCTTGGCGATGCAACGGTCCATGACCACCGGCAATCCGGCCTGCCGCGCTCTTGCAGCAGCCTCTTCATTGACCACACCCTCCTGCAGCCAAAGAGCTCCAGCCCCGGCCTTGATGGCCTCTTCGATGGTCGGCATAACTTTATCCGGAGCGCGAAAGACGTTGACAATGTCGATCTTATACGGTACTGAGTTCAGGTCCGGGTAGCTTTTACGTCCCAGCACGGATTCGACAGTCGGATTGATGGGGATCACCCGGTAACCGCTGGCGATAAGGTAGCCCATAACCGCATTGGAATGGCGTTGCGGATCCGGTGATGCCCCGACGACGGCTATCGTCCGGGAATTGGTCAGCAGTTCCTTTTCTATCCGCGGTATTCTGGACACTTTGTGTTCCTTTGCCTAGTCAAAATCGGTTAATGATACCGCCTGCAAGCGCCGACCTCAAGTAAAATCATCGAATAACTGGCCAATGGATGATGGGTCGATGGGTTGTTTCACCAGGAGTTCACGGCTGCTGATACCGACGTAATCCTCGAAAACCGGGCGTTCGTGACGGTAAATGACGCCGATAGGGATCCGGTCACCCCATTCCGAAGCCTTTTCAAATGCCGCCGCCCGGTTTGCCGGGTCGTATTTGCCGTCCTGGTCAACTTTATAGATGCGCTCCCGGTACCATTGAAAGGTATTCTTTTTGTTGAAACTTATACAGGGTTGCAGGATTTCAATCAGCGCGAAACCTTCATGTTTTACCGCCTGGGCAATCAGACCCGCAAGGTGATCAATATCCCCGGCGAAGCCGCGGCCAACAAACGAACAATCACAAGCCACTGCCAGAGCCAGCGGCCTCAACGCGGTCCAGGCGCCGTCCGGATTGAGCTTAGTGGTGAAACCCAAATCAGTCGTTGGCGAAGCTTGCCCTTTGGTCAGCCCATATACCTGATTGTTGTGAACCAGGTAGGTCAGATTGGAGTTCCGGTTCATAGTATGAATGAAGTGATTGCCACCCTCCCCGTACCCGTCACCGTCACCGGAAATAGCAATAACAGCTAATCCGTGGTTCGCCAGCTTGGCCGCTGTTGCGGCAGGTAGCGGGCGGCCATGTAGTCCATTTAAAACATTAGCCCTGGTATAATGCGGCAGTTTACCGGCCTGACCTATCCCGGACACCAGCAGCACCTGGTGGGGCGATAGTTCCAGGTCGACAAGCGCTTTATCCAGCGAGCGTAGAATACCAAAATTGCCGCATCCGGGACACCAGGCACTGTTAGACGCGGAGGAATATTCATCAAGCTCGACTCTGGGTACTTTTTTCACCCTAAGCCCTCCCTTCTAAAGCAGCAATGATTTCATTGGCAGTGAAGGGCCGTCCGTCGTACTTTCGGACATGGCCGTCAGCTGAAACACCGGCCTCGGCACGGATGAGATTTTCGAGCTGCCCGGTAAAATTCGCTTCGACGACGATGTTCTTGACCCCTCCGGCCAGAGTCCGGGCGAAAGCCTTGACAGGGAAAGGCCAGAGTTCTCTCAGGTGTGTAACTTGCGCCTTAATGCCTCGTTGTTCCAACAGTCGAGCCGCCTCGGCGACTGCACCATAGGTTGACCCCCAGCAGATTAGGTTGTAAACGGGATTTTGACGGCGGATGACAGTCGGACCGGCAATCCGACGGGAAAGCCCGCCGTTTTTACGCATTCGCTTGTCCATCATCTTTCGGCGTGTCTTCCCGTCTTCGATAATGTGACCCTCTTCATTGTGTTCGTCGGAATCGGCTACCACCAGGGCTCTGCCCTGACCTGGAAAGGCCCGCGGCGAGATTCCGGTTCTGGTATAAGCGTAACGCTTATAGTCAAAGGCTTCGGCCGCCTCGGCGTCAGACAAGACTTTACCCCGGTCGACGACTACCTTCGCCAGATCAGGTTTGTTCATTGTGTAATAAGAGTTGCCCAGATCATGGTCGGTTATGATGATGACCGGCGTCTGGAAAACCTCCGCCAAATTGAACGCCTTGACCGCCGCCCAAAAGGCTTCTTCGGCATTACCCGGAGCAAGTACGGCTCGGGGGAATTCGCCGTGACCGGCATTTAGGGCAAACAGCAGGTCCCCCTGCTCGGTTCGAGTGGGCAGCCCGATAGCTGGCCCCGAACGTTGCCCCAACACAACAACTAGGGGTGTTTCAGTCATACCGGCTAGGGACAGGGTTTCAGTCATCAGGCAAAAACCCCCTCCGGAGGTTGCAGTCATCGATCTGACGCCAGTATAAGCCGCTCCGACTGCCATATTTGCCGCTGAAATCTCATCTTCAGCCTGGACAACATGGAGGCCATATTCACGTCCCCTGTCAGCTAAGAACTCCAAAATTGATGTTGTCGGCGTCATCGGGTACCCGGCAACGAATTTGCAGCCCGCCGCCAGGACGCCGAGGGCAAGTGCTTCATGACCAGAAATCAGCATCTTTCCTGATGGCTTGCCTGGTTTGAGACGAGGCTTGAAAGCCCTCGGGCGATGCTGTTGGGCAAACTCATAACCGGCTCGCCCGGCATCCACGTTAGCCTGAACTACCTTTTCACCTTTTCGTCCGTATTCCCCTCGCAACACTGTTTCAAAAAGGCTGAAATCATAGTCTAACAAGCCTAAGATACCGCCTGCGGCGACGGTATTGATCATCAGAATGTTGCCTGAGACACTGATGGCAATTTTTTCGAAAGGGATGTCAAGCATGGACCGGGCAGAGCTCTTTGGAACACCGGTTTTCGAAATATCACTGATAATAATACCTTGGCGGGGGACCTTTTTTTCATGGAGTTTGACTGTCTCTTCGTTTAGTGCCACCAGGATATCAATTGGAGTCACGGCTGCCGCAACAGGCCGTCGGCTGACCCGCACGCGGGTAAAGGAATGTCCCCCCCGGATTCTGGACTCAAAATCCTGATCGGCAAAAATCTCGTACCCGCCGCGCAGCAGCGTTTTAGCCAACACACTGCCTACGGATTGGACACCTTGACCGGCTTCCCCTCCAATCATAATATTCAAGTCAACCACAAGTGCGGCCTCCTGAAAAGATAAAGCTACGGTGATTCGCGACCATACAAGTGAAAGATTCCGTCAACAACCACGTTCATAACTTAACGAACATGTCTTTGGTAGCTCCGCAAACCGGGCATACCCACGAGTCCGGCAAATCATCAAATGGGGTGCCGGGCGTGACGCCGCCATCAATATCGCCTTTAGCGGGATCGTAGATATAATTGCAGATGGTACACCGGTATTTTGTCATTGTATTTTCCTCCTCTTGTCAGAATAAAGCTCCGTGAAGCTTATGTCAAAGAATCCGGGTACCGATAATAAAAATGGCATTATTATCTTTCTTATTTATTTTATCGATGTTATCGTATTCGGATTTCAATTGAAGAACCAAATGCGCCGTTTTAATACATTTTTTAGAATATTCCAGGGAAACAGAATCAAAATACCAGATAATATTACTATTGAATACGCTTTACAATTAGGTTAGATTCTAGTTATACTGAAATGTAAACGCAATAAAAGGAGATGTTCTTGAGTGACTGAAGCTAGGGTTTTCATCGATCTTAAAGAAGGTGTTATTGAACTGGAAGGTCCGATTGCTTTTGTAGAAAAATATATTGCCATATACGCTCCAGCCGCTGCGGCAGAAAGTGTCCCCGAGACTCCCCGCAAACGTGGTCGGCCAGCAAAAAAAGGGGCACTACCGTTAAAGAAGAAAAAGGTAAATGCCGACAGAATAATCGGCGCGATGATTGATAATGGATTCTTTAATTCTGCCAGGGGTTTCGGAGCTATCAAAGTTGAAGCGCTAAAAATGGCACCGGACCTCTCCGATACCAAAATCAGGAAAGCCCTTCAAAAGGTCAAGAGCACACTTCCCCCCAGCGGTACCGGCCGCGGGACCAAGTATTTGTCCGTTCAGTCTGCCTAATCAGTATCTTTGTCCAAACAGAAACGCCCGGTTATCAACCCGGGCGTTTCTGTAACAACTTCACAGACTTCAGTCTATTAGGATGCGTGCGTCAACAACCGCATATCCTTCTCCCGCAATGAATGCCCTGATGGGATTGAGATCGAGTTCCTTAATCATTGGTAAATCCTCCGCCATGGCCGAAAGCCGCAGCAGCAGCTCCTCGATAGCCGGAATGTCGGCTGGCGGCTCTCCGCGGAAGCCCTCAAGCAGCTTGAACGCCCTAACCGAACGCACCATCTCCCGGGCGTCAATATCGGTCAACGGTTGTATTCGGACGGTACGGTCCTTGAACAGCTCGGTATATATGCCGCCTAGGCCAAAGAGGATAAGCGGCCCAAAAGTCTTATCGCGAGTAATCCCGGCGATGAGTTCCGCACCTTCGCCGGCCATTTTCTGGACGGTTACGCCTCGCACTTCGGAAGCGCGGCCGGCGCCTGCCACCCGGCCCAACATTCGATGATAAGCTACCTTCAACTCCTCCTCCGAGCCGATGTTTAAAGCCACCCCACCGACCTCGGTCTTATGGATGATCGTCACCGAGTTCAGTTTCAACGCTACCGGGTAGCCGATATCCTCGGCCGCGCCGATCGCCCTATCGAGGTCTTCAGCGAACCGTGGCGCCATTGACTTGATGCCGTAAGCTGCCAACAAGGTAAAAACGGATTCTGTTGGCAGCCAGCCATCTCTGGCTGATTCGACGATGCGCTTCGCTTTGCCGAGGTCGATACCTGGCAAATTAACCACCCTGCCAGCAGGCTGATTTCTCATCAGGCCATAGTCCCGCGACCTGGATAGAGCATAGACTGCCGCCTCTGGGAAAGAAAACGATGGCACGCCGGCCGCTCCCGGCGGCATAACAGTGCCTGGTACACAGCCACGCTTACCCATGAAAGAGGCCAGAAGCGGCTTGCCGCGCCGCCGGAACTCAGGCTCCATCTCCCGGATAACCGCCGCCACATCCTCCGGACAAGCGAAAACCGGCGGGATGAAAATAACAATGACAGCGTCGATATTGTTGTCAGCGGCCAGGAGACGCAAGGCGCCTTGGTATTCCGGCGCGCCGACATCGGTGATATCGATCGGGTTGCCTGACGAGGCGCGTGCAGGCAAAAGCGCCTTAAGTCCCTGGAGCGTTTTTTCGGCAAGAGAGGGCAGTTCCAGGCCGGCTGCGGCGCAGGCATCGGCGGTTAACGCTCCCGGGCCTCCGCCGTTAGTCAATACTGCTACTCTCGAGCCTCGGGGTATAGGCTGGCGGGACAGGATATCGGCGACGTCGAAAAGGCGCTCCAGGTTGTCTACTCGTAGAATCCCCGTTTGGGCGAACAGCGCGTCGACGGCCACATCAACCGCAGCCAAAGCGCCGGTATGAGAGGCAACAGCCCGGGAGCCGGCTGATGAGCGACCCGATTTCAAAGCGATTATAGGTTTGTGTGGTGAGATCGACCGGGCTAGACGGATGAATTTTTTTGGATTGCCGAAAGCTTCGAGATAGAGCATGAAGGAGATCATTGGAGGACACGTCTGCCCGGTTGCCGACGCTGGCGAAATTGGAAAGGCCGATGCCAAGATTGGATGCGTGTTCCAATATTACCAACCCCAGCGCACCGCTGTCGGTTGCCATAGCAATGTTGCCTTGAGGCGGGAAGACATGGCTGAAGGTAGCGTTTAAATTTATCGACGGGTCGGTGTTCATCACGCCCATACAGTTAGGTCCGATCAATTTCATACCGTAGTGCCGACAGATTATGATGAGATTCTCCTGACGCTTGGCGCCGTCGACGCCGCTCTCAGCAAAACCGGCCGAAATGACGATGACCCCCTTTACACCTTTTCGCCCGCACTCTTCTACCATCAGCAACACGATCTCGGCCGGAACGACTATCACTGCCAAATCGACCGGCTCCGGTATGTCCAGGACCGAAGCATATGTCTTGATCCCAGCAATGCCATCAACCTTGGGGTTAACAGGAAGGACTTGGCCTCGGAAAGGGGCGTCCAACAAATTGATAAAAATTTTATGTCCGATTGAGCCCTCTCGCCGAGAGGCGCCGATGACTGCTACTGACCTCGGTTTAAAGACCCCATCTAACGGATTCGTTGGTTTACTCGCTTTACCGGGGTTTGAATCCATATTTCAAAAATACCTTCAATGCCCTATTGAAAGACAACCTTTAATGTTAAAATCTCAAAGGGGGTGAAAGTAATTGTCACTGCCCCTTCGACGATGGCAACTTCTGATTCCTTTTCTTCGAGCAGATTTACTTTCCAAACCTGACTTGGTTGAGGGAACAACCGTCCAAGTGGCTCGGCTCCGGCATTAACCTTATTGAAGAATTGAATCGCCGCTTCGGTCGCCTGACCTCTGGTCTCATAGAGTCGGAGTACTATTCCGCTGCCATCCTCGGCTCTTTTACATGCTGCCAGGATGATGCTGGAAGGTGCGATATTGATGAAAGAAAATGAATCGGAGAAGAGACTGCCGTCTGCTTTTTCCGGGCGGAGTTGAAAGGCTTGAAGGTTGCTGTTCACTTCAAATCCTTGCAGGTAGGATTGGGCGGCCCTCCAGTCTCCTTTGTGAGGGTAAAGAGAATACTCAAAAACGTGTTGTTTGAATTCCTGCGCGTCCGGTGTCGGCACCGCCGGCCCTGTCGCCCCATCGGAGGAAAGCATTAGAATACTCCGGAGTAAGGTGAGGTATATCGCCCCGTTTTTGATCTCATGGGACGGTAGACCCTGATTGATCAAGGTTATGCCGTATTCCTTGTCGGAATAGTCTACCCAGTTAAGTGCCGGATAAATCCCGGATGGTTTCTCCACCCAGTCCCCTTCGGCTGGGGCAAGAGCCTGATCCGTCGGCCGGCTGAGAGCTCCGAACTGGATTTCCGAAGTATATTCAGGGGAACGGATATCTGTCGCAAACTTGAGCCTCAATTGAATTTGCGGGTGGCGGTTATCGACCCTGGTGACACAGTCGATCCGCGGAAGATCGTGGTAGACCGTGATGGTCTTGGAAACAGAAAGGTAACTGTGACGCCATAATACAGGCCGCAGCTTTTCCTGCAGTCTGTATGGCCAGATCAGGGAATAATAATCGCTCTCCAGCTTGATCACACGGCGAAGCTTGGTCTTCTGAATCTCAAAATGCTTGAGTCTGAATTTACCGAAGGTGACACCGGCTTCACTCTCCGTACGGTATTCGCCCTGGAAATTCTGCCGGTGGTAGTACAGATCGCCTGTTTCTTCTTCTATTACCAGCTCATTGCCCCTCAGCAGATGCTTGCCATCGATGAACACATCAAGTAATCCGCTGCCGGGGTCGACTTCAAGACGGAAATATTTATTCTGAACGCAATTACCCTTGGTGATCAAACGGTGGCCGTCGCTCGAAGCCGGCGTTGATCGCGGGCTGTGCCGAAGCAAACGATAGGTGCGAAAGCCGAAAGGCGACACCATTGCGATAAACCCGATTTTGACAGTATGGAAAGAATCATCGGAATAGCGAGTCGACTCGAGTATCTCAACCCCGATCTCATCGCTTCCGCTGCCGAGCCCGCCGATCCTCTTAACTTCTCCCGGATCAAAACCCAATTCTGCTTCAACCCAATTGCGCACCTCCCATGAATGGGCATTGAGTACTAGAATATCGGCCGATTCAGCTAGATTACTTTGGACCATTTCAATAAATCCAGATAGTATCTGAGCTAGATGACTTTGAAGGTAGCCGAAATTATGTTTGACTTCCTCATAAGCATCGTCCATCCCGGTGCCCGGCGCGACATCGTGGAACGCACCCCAAAGCACCTTCAACCAGTTGTCATTGAGCTCATCCGCGGGATAGGCCATGCCCATCAGCCAGCCTAACGTCAGCCATTTCTCACACGCTAAAATCATATGCTCGTAATGCCGCAGACTCTGTTTCAGCCAAATCCGGGAGGAGGTGCAATGAGGAAAAACCCGGGAATATTTCCCGGAATAGAGCTCTCCTTGTCGGGTTTCCAATTGCAGTGGAACAGACTTTTCAAGCGCGCGGAAAAAATCCACGGATTTCGCCACCACCATCCTGATTCCCTTGTGGGAGCGGTTCCAGCGCCTGACCATGCGCATTGTTTCCGGTTGCGGCGGAATGGAGCCCGAACCCGACGGCATCAAGATATTCCCAGTCGCCGCCGCCGATTTCAATTTCGTGACGGCGTCATCAAGCTCATCCAGATAAAGCCCGGCGCGATACCCCAGAGGCATCCAATGAGTCAAAATCCGGCTGCCGTCTAAACCCTGCCACCAAAATTCAGATGGGCTTTCACGGTCGGCACCCCTGCGGAAAGCAAAATACCGGTAGCCTGATTTCAAATAGATCTGAGGCATCTGAGCGTTATAACCGAAGCTGTCGGCTCCCCAGGCAACAAGCGTTTTTGTGCCGAACTTGTCCCGGATAAAAGTTTTGCCAACAAGGATTTGCCTCACCAGGGTTTCGCCCAGCGGCAGCATAGTATCGGACATCAGGTGTTCACCCGGGGCAAACTCTATCTGCCCTTTTTGGGCAGCCCGCTTGATGTCTTCGAAGAGCGATGGGTTCCGCCGTTCAATTTCCTCAATAAGCGCAGTCTGTTCGATGAGGAAACGGTAGCCCGGATCAGCCATCATTTCAATCGCAGGTTTTAAAATCTTTTCGATATTAATGAAAAAATAGTCTTCTTTGGTAAACGCCCATACCGCGTCGTAGTGACTGTGAGGCACGAGGTATACGGTGTCCATCTGGTCCTCCGGCGTATAATGGCCCATTATACCCGAAAAAGCTGCCCTGGAAGAACATTAAAATATTTTCGTAACATTGTGGTAATGTATTGTCATCTATTCACTGAAGATATACAATTACGGCAATTAATTAAGAATCGGACTTGGATTTGGTAAAACCGGACTCAGCGCAACTACTTTCGATCACTTATCGGTTCCTGGAGATTGCCAACCGGCATACCGCCGTATCGCCGATGCTGGATGAGTTCGTTGGAGAGTTGAAAAATGTGACCGGGTGCGCCGCTGTAGGCATCAGGCTCCTCGATGAACAAGGCAACATTCCTTATGCATGCTATGACGGCTTCAGCCAGGGTTTTATGGATCAGGAGAACCTGCTATCGATTCGCCATGACCAATGTATGTGCGTTAATGTCATTTCTGGCAAATCGACTCAACAGAAACCGTTTTATTCGCCAAAAGGCTCGTTCTGGTTGAATGACACCCGTCAGTTTCTGGATACCGTCGCAGACAGCGAAAAGGGCACTACCCGAAACGTCTGCGCAAATCACGGCTACCGTTCGGTGGCTCTTGTCCCTATCCGCGCGAGTGATCGTGTTCTAGGTTTGATCCACGTTGCTGATACTAAACCAGACATGGTGCCCATCGAGATGGTTCTACAATTGGAACACACGGCACTAGCCCTAGGAAATTCCATTACCAGAGTGACATTGTCCCAGGCCCAGCGTGACACTGAAGTCAAGTTTCGGACCCTTTTCGATAACGCAGGTGACGCCATCATCCTCTGGGAAAAAGTTGGTGCCGAATACCAAATTATCGAGGTCAACCAACTTGCCTGTGACCGGTACGGTTATACCAAAGCTGAAATGATCGGGATGTCCGGAAGGCAACTCAACACTGCTGCAAGTTACGCCGGAGCGGCGGCTTCGATTACGGATTTAGATGAGCACGACCATGCAAGGTTCCAGCTTACGCATCTGGCGAAATCAGGGCAAGAGATTCCTGTCGAGGTTACCGCCCATAATTTCATACTGAATTCCAAACCGGTCATCTTGTCTGTAGTCCGCGATATTACCGACCGGCTAAAAAAAGAAGCGGAATTGCGGCAACTCGCCTCCTTCCCGTTGTCAAATCCCAATCCAGTGTTGCGGCTTACGCCGCAGGGTAAAATAGTCTTCGCTAATCCTGCGGCTGATCTGCTTTTAAAATCATGGAAACTGGGCATCGGGGATGTGATCCCATCCCTCTGGCTTGAGAAAACCGTCGCCGCCTTTAACACCGGGGAAAAAACGGTTTCGGAGATCAAGAGCGGCGATGCATTTTTCGCGGTCACTACGTACCCGGACATGACGAGCGGGTTCGTAAACCTTTATGCCATGGATATCACCGCCCGAAAAGATGCCGAGTTAGCCCTTCAAACAAGCCGCGACCACCTTGAAAAATTGAACAATTCTCTTCCGGATGTTATTTTCGTCACCCGAAGGCCGAGCCGTCGTATAGAATATGTCAATAACAGGGTGACTCAAATCTATGGCTATTCCGCGGAAGAATGCCTTGGCCGGACACCTGAGTTCCTTTTTGCCACCAGGGGGGCCTACTTAGGCCAAAGCCGGCGCATCTCTGATGTAATAAGACACAGCAATTCTGGGGATAGTGTCCGGACTGAATTGATGCAAAAAAGGAAGAACGGGGAATTGTTTCCATGCGAACTGATTCAGACATTCACTTCACACCCGGATGGAACTATTTCGATCATTTCTATCGCCCGCGATATTACCTCACAGCAGCAAACCCAAAAAGAAATCGAAAGCTATCACCAACGGCTCGAAGAAATGGTGGCGGCGCGGACTGAGGCTCTGAATGGCGAAATCACCAACAGAAAACGAGCCGAGAACGAATTAAGGTCACTTTACGAGCGCGAGCAAACACTTTCCGCGGCTCTTCGCCAGCAGATCGAAGAGCGCTCCTTATTTACCCGGGCGTTGGTGCATGAGCTCAAAACACCGCTCACACCCTTGTTGACGGCATCTGATTTTCTCGAAGCCACTTTGACGGACGAAACAGCCCGGGGATTCGCCCGCAATATTAAGCTTGGGGCGCGCAACCTTGAAAAGAGAATCAACGAAATGTTGGATCTTGCGCGAGGCGAAGTCGGCGCGCTGCGGTTAACCTATCGTGATTTCGACCTGGTGGAACTCCTCACCGAAACAGCCACCTACGTCCAACCTGAAACAACGCGCCGGGGCCAAATTCTAGAAATAAACTTGCCTCCAGCGCCGCTGGCTATCCAGGCTGATCCAGATCGACTCCGGCAAGTGGTTCTTAACCTTATCAACAATTCGTTGAAATTCACCAAAAAGGGTGGACACATCAGGGTGACTGCCCGCAGTGAGCCGGGGGCAGCAGTTATTTCGGTTGAAGACACGGGTGCCGGCATCGCAACCTCGGACCTGCCATTTATCTTCCAACCCTACCACCGGGGGCAAAATTCTGATAAGAAGCGCCTGGGCGGACTGGGATTGGGGCTTGCTTTGGCAAAAATGATCGTAGAACTGCACGGCGGACAAATTTGGCTCAAGAGCGCCGTGGGGAAGGGCAGCACTTTCAATTTCAGGGTCCCTTTCAAGAAGGTATAGGCGTCAAATATTAAACGGAGGCGGTATGAAAATTTTAATCGTAGAAGATGACAGCGCCATCGTAGAACTGGTCAGTCTTTGTCTCAGGGTAAGCTGGCCTGACGCCAGGATTCTGTTTACCAGCCTGGCGGAGGAAGGCATCGAAATTGCGGAACGGGAAAACCCGGACCTGGTAATTTTGGACCTCGGCTTGCCGGATAGAAGCGGACTGGAAGTGTTGAAAGAAGTCCGTCACAACTCGAATGTTCCTATCATTATCTTGACTGTCAGAGACGAAGAAGCTGATGTCGTCCGCGGGTTGGAATTGGGAGCGGATGACTATATCACCAAACCGTTTCGGCAAATGGAGTTCGTCTCCAGGGCCAAAGCGTTATTACGCCGGCAGCACGCCGCGGATTCCAGCGGGCCGACGACAATCGGGCAGTTCCATTTTTCTGCCTCCCGCCGCCAGGTGAATTGCGCTGGGAAAACCCTGAAGCTGACCACCACCGAAGGAAAAATTTTGCATAATTTAGCTCAGAACGCAGGTAAGCCGGTATCACATGGTGACCTCTCACTGGCTATTTGGGGCGAGATGCCCCCGGATGCCGCCAACTCAATCCGGGTCCACATGAGAAATCTCCGTCAAAAACTCTCTGACGCAGGGCTTGAAAACGTGATCATGACCAAATCCGGGGCAGGTTACTTTTTGAAGAAATAGCCCCGCGATTTTTGGTTTTTGGTCTTTCCTTCTTGCGAGTTTCGGCTAAGAGTTTATGAATCTCACGCCTGAAACTTGATTCTCCGGTGTTTGGATTACGGCTATTTTTTTATATAATGAATTTACAGCGAATTTTGGGAAGGCGGGCATATGACATACGGCATTCAGGATTATTCAAAACTCTTAGGTATAAAGGGCTTTTCTGATAACCTTTTAAACAACCATTTCACCCTTTATCAGGGGTATGTGAAAAACCTCAACCGCCTCATAGAAACGATTGCTACCCTGTCTAAAGGAGGAAAATCCGATACACCGGAGTATGCGGAGTTGCAGCGGCGTTTTGGGTTTGAATGGAACGGCATGCGCCTGCACGAATACTATTTTGACAATCTTGGTGGAACCGGTTTCGCCGTTTCCGGAGGCAAACTCGCACAGACCATGGCCGCAACCTGGGGCAGCAGCGAGGCATGGGAAAAGGATTTCCGGGCAATCGGCGCGATGCGCGGCGTAGGTTGGGTCGTGCTCTATCAGGACATCCAGAGCGGTCGATTGTTTAATACCTGGATTAACTTGCATGAATCCGGTCATCTTACGGGGTGCCAGCCCGTCCTGGTGATGGATGTCTGGGAGCATGCTTTTATGATAGACTACGGATTGAAGCGCGCAGAATATATCGAGGCGTTTTTTAGGAATATCGATTGGTCAGTTTGCGAGCTCCGCTTAAAATAACCCTTTGAAATACCGCCGGAGGTACTAAAATGTCCTTAGCCTTCTCTCCTGCTGAACTCTACAACATTGCCATCGCCGTTGAGCGGCGCGGCGCGGCATTTTACGACACCCTGGCTCGTTCATGCCAGACCACCGAGGTGCAGAAAGCATTTTTAGCGCTGGCTGCCGTCGAGCATCAACATATCCAGACTTTCCAAAAACTGCTGGCCGCAGCGCCGAAAACGCCGAGCGATGGTGCAGATTCGGAAGAGTACGCGGGTTATTTCAAAGCTCTGGTGGATTCATCAGTATTCAACGATGACCTTGCCACCAGCGAACTGGTCACCCAGGTAGATTCCGATGTTCAAGCACTGGAAGTCGGAATCGGGGCTGAAAAAGATTCGATCCTTTTTTACGAACAATTGAGAGACATCGTCGCCGGCGATGCCAGCGACGATGTGAACCGGATCATTAGTGAAGAAAAAGCCCACCTGCGGACGCTGGTCGAAATAAAAAATCGGATCAAATAAGAGCTTGCACCTGAGGTACTTCAGGACAACTGTTTCGTGACATCCCAGAAGCTGTGAAGAGATCGGAACTCCATCAACCCGCTCATCGCCCGGTTGCGAATTGCGATCCCGGCTTCAGCGGCGGCGGCAACCGGATTCAGCCCGCCCGTAAGCACCAGGCCGGCTTTATTCAGACCCACCGGCACCTCGCAAACCGGTTTACCGCTTTCCCCTACGGCAACTATACCCCGAATCGAAGCCTTTCCCAGCCGGTTGATAAGGTCACGCACCAGCGGTAGACTCATCGCGGGCACTTCTCTGAAATTGGCTAATATTTTACCAGCGCCTCGCCGGGCCGTATCGGCAACTGTCGTCATCCGGCTGGCAATGAAGATTTCCGATGGATCAAGTGATGACCCTGAATAGTGAATCAAATCGCAGAATCTCCACGGCCGGTTCTGACGGAACTGCAGCGTGCCGCCGAATCGTGAATCCATCGGTATGCCTGCCTTGAGCAGTGTACCATTAATCACAATGCTGCACACCGTGGCCAATCCAACGTAACCATCAGGTACCTGCAGCCCTCCCAAAGAGCCGCCCGATTCAGCGATGGCGATTCTATCTGAAACACAGATTCCGGCTTTATAAACCTGGGCCATGGCTTTCAGCGCGTCGCTGAACTGGCTTGATTTGAAAAAAGAAATATTCACCGGGATCAACCCGGTCTGCCGGTCAACATCGAAGGTGCTTTGGTAAGCCAGCAGCTCTATCTTGTCGGAAACAAAACCAACCTTGTCGGTCACCAGGGCGTTTGACAACTCATCGAGTCCGGCCGCTGTAATTGACCTGCCGCTGCGCCGGGAAACCTTGCTGGTCAGGCCTTGCCCATCGAGCAGCCCGAGGTGATAACGCACCGCCCTCTCGGATAATTCGACGCCGTATTCGTCTCGGAGCCTCCGTGAGATCACCTGGCTGCCGAGGCAGTTGGAGGCGCTGCCTAAGACTCTGAGAATCGCCAGTTTTTCCCGTTCAACTTCCCGGCTGTCTATCCTGGCCATATAACCTCATCATAATACGGCAAATTATCACATTATTTTGCCATTATAATACCTCTACGATTCGAATTCAATATAGGATACGCTGCCGCTCAATGAGGTCTGGTATAATTGATCGAATGACGCGTGTATTAATCGTAACTTTTGGTTGCAAACTGAACCAGGCCGAATCCGAGGACCTGGGGCGGCGGCTTGCAGGGGAAGGATTTGAGATCGCCCAGTTACCCTCTGAAGCCGAAGTGATGGTCTTCAACACCTGCTCGGTGACTCATATTGCCGAACGGAAAATCCGACAGGCGATCCGGTCCAACGCGAAGATCAATCCCAGTCTCCAGATAGTTGTCACCGGGTGCTACGCTGATCGAGACCGATCCGGTTTATTAACGCTGCCAAACGTTCTGGGGGTCATCGGGAATGACTCCAAAAGTGAAATACCTGCTTTTCTTTCCGACCATAGTCATCACCGGGTGAGAATCCCCCGTTCGTTTATGCCGATTCGCGCCAGATCATTCATCAAAATCCAGCGCGGCTGTGATCACCGATGCTCGTATTGTATTGTGCCCTTTGTTAGACCGGTGAAACACTCCAGGGACCCAGCAAGTATTATCGCTGCCATTAAGTTACGCCAAGCAGAAGGGACCAAGGAAATTGTCCTGACCGGGACCGAAATCGGAGAGTACCAGAGTAACGGCCTTGGATTGAAAGAATTGTTGAATAGGATCCTCGAAGAAACAACTATAGAACGAATCCGCGTATCATCACTGCAGCCCCAGGAACTGACACCCTCCCTCGTCGGTTTATGGACTAATGAAAGATTGTGTCCGCATTTTCATCTATCGCTCCAAAGCGGCTCAAATTCAGTGCTGGGTAGAATGAGACGGCGGTATTCTACTGATATGTACCGGAAAGCGGTCGAACTGGTGCGAAGCGTCGTGCCGGATGCAGGTATTTCAACAGACGTCATCGCAGGGTTCCCCGGCGAAACCGACGCGGAATTTGATAATTCAGCAGCTTTTATCGAGGAAATGAATTTTTCCCGTTTGCACGTATTTCCTTTCTCGCCGCGGCCGGGTACCCAGGCTGCCGAAATGCCGAACATGGTTGAGGCCAAGTTAATACAGCGGCGGGTAGAGAAGCTTCTTTCAATCGGTCAAGAATGCTTAAATACGTTTGAAAAACAATTCATTGGAACGAAGCAGAAAATTCTGGTCGAGGGCAAATCAGGTAATAAATGGGTAGGATTCACGGGAAACTATATTCGAGCCAAAATATCGGGAAGTCAGGACATAATTAATCAGATTGTCGAAGTGGTTCTTTAGCCGGTATAAAACACAAGCGCCTCCTACGGAGGCGCTTGTGTTTTTTCAATTCACTTCAGACTACCGGGTGGGCGGTCTGACCTTGCGGAAACAATCGCTGCAATAAACAGGCTTGTCGCCGCGGGGTTGGAACGGAACCTGGGTGTTCTGACCGCAAGCAGCGCAGACAGCCGGGTACATCTGTGCCCGCTGGCCGCCGCTAAAACCACCGCCCATGCTTGACGAGCCACCGCGCTCGACTTTGCGAGCGGAGCGGCAAGGCGCGCAGCGCTTGGGTTCATTGGTGTAACCCTTGGACCGGAAAAATTCCTGGTCCTCAGCGCTAAAGGTGAAGGTGGTTCCGCAATCGGAACACTGGATTTGCTTGTCCTGAGCCATCGAATGACCTCCTCTCTTAAAACTCGTTGTGAGAGTTGCGGTCACTATACGTAGGCTCTTGGGCGCGGTACTAATGACACGAACTGACAACTATTATGTAGCATATATCAGGCAGGAACAGTTGTCAAGAATGTTCCAAATTGGTTCAAAGTAGGTACCTGCCCGAATCGGTTCACTAGAGGCATATCCTGATAAGACAAGGGAACGGGTCTTTTCAGATCCGTTCCCTTGTGCTGAGCCGGGTGTTTCCAAGATTTTTATCCGACTAGATACCCGCCATCCGCGACAATGGTGGTGCCCGTGATATAGTCCGCCGCTTCAGATGCCAGGAAGAGAGCAACCCGGCCGATATCATCCGGTTCACCCTGGCGGCCGAGGGGAATTGTTGCGATAAACGCCTTGGTCAAGGCTTCAATCTGTTCCTTGCTGATCCCGGTAAGGCCGCTTGCCGCGCCAGGTGTGGCGATAGCGCCCGGGGCAATTGCATTAACGTTGATGTGTTTCGGCGCCAGGTCTTTTGCGATGGCTTTCGTCATCATTACCACTCCGCCCTTTGAGGCATCATATGAAATCAGGTTGCCGGTTGGATGGAAACCATCAACAGAGGCTATATTGATGATCTTGCCGCCGTGGCCTTTCTCGACCATGGCCTTGGCCGCCGCCTGAGTAAAAAACATCACGCCCTTTAGGTTTACGTTCAAGGTCTTATCCCAAATCCGCTCGGACATTTCCAGTGTCGAAGCAAAGGGATAAATTCCGGCGTTGTTAACCAGAATATGAAGGTCACCGAATGCCGCAAGCGACAGTTGGACTGTTTTTTCCGCATCGGACACCTGGCTGGTATCAGCCTGGGCTTCCTTTACTTTGTACCCCTTAGCCCTCATCTCGGCGACAGTCTGCATAGCCGCATCTAAATTAAGATCCGCAATAACTACGCTGGCGCCCGCTTCCGCCAGGCGTAAGGCTATGCCTTTACCGATCCCCATGGCGCCGCCGGTCACGATAGCTACTTTCCCGGAAAGGTCAAACAGTTCTCCGATGGTTTTAGTCACTTTCTCCTCCTTTTTCGCGTGGTATTAGATCGATGTTCTTCCTGATTAATACTACCATACCTTTTTGCATAATGACATGGCTAAAAGTCCAAATATTTTCAAAGAAATCGACAAGTTATCGTACTATTATTCAAAGTAAGAACTCATATCTGCCAAATTAATTCACTACATGATTCGACTCTCAACCGGGACCTTGATTTTGTAACCTCTTCATCGAAATAGTACAATCCCAATCGCCGTGAATAGACTTGTGCCTGCCGTCATCCCCGTTAGATCCTCCCATCCTGACATCAGCCGTCGGAGTTTCGTAAAAGGACTGGCAGCCATCGCCGCGGCCATCGCAGTCAGCGAGGCTTGCAACGGTCCGGATTCCATTGTCGTTGATAACGAACAAAAGAAAATCCTCGTCCTGGCTAACCGCGGCGATCCGCCGGCCCATTTCAGCACATTGCGCACTTCAAGCATCGCTCTTCACCATTCCGCCGGAGCTATCTTCGGGCCGGGTAATCTGGTCATGAGAAACCGGGGCAACATGTATTTGGTCGCTCCTTACCTGGCCCGACGATGGGTCTCCAGTCCTGACTTCACCGAGTGGACTTTCATTCTCCGGCGCGACGTCCTCTGGCACGACGGCACCCAGTTCCAGCCGGAGGATGTAAAATTCTGGCTGGATCTGGCTGTCTTCGGGCTGAAGCAAGGGGATCAGGTCCGGGCGCCGGCCTATTACAAAGGCGAATTGGCTATCAAGCAGGTGGAGGTTATTCCACCGGATCAAGTGAAGATAACCTTGGACGAGCCAAACCGATTCTTCCCTGATATCCTGGCCGATCCGAGAATCAAGATCGACCACCCGCGTCATCTGATGGAAAAACGAATCAAAGAAGGAGAGATCAACCTTTCGCCTTCCGACATTGGCATGATCGGCCTGGGGCCTTTTAAATTTGACAGCTATGAAATTGGTTCCGTTATCCGCGTCAGGCGGTTCGATCAATACTTCGAGCAAGACCCTTCAGGTGCGGCACTGCCGTACCTCGATGGAATTGACTACATTGTCACGACCGACGCCCTATCCATGGATATCGCCTTCCGCACCGGGCGCCTGGACGGCACAGCGAGGGGATTCGGCCACTATTTGACGGAAACCCGTTTGAAGGAATACGTTAAAGATCTCGGAAAGAGTGTCGTCTTTCCCTTAATGGAGGGCGGCACTTTCCGGCTGGCGTTTAACGTCCTGAAGCCTGGACCGTGGCAGGATGCCAGAGTGAGACGGGCAATTGCGTTATGGATCGATAAAAAAGCGGCTATCCCGCTGGTGCTGGACGGTTTCGGTTGGACATCGCCGGATGTCAGCCCCAACAACCCTGTCAAAGACAAAAACTTTGTGATCTGGCCGAGACTTGATTCCCAGGATTTGGTGGTAAACCGTATTGAAGCACGCCGCCTGCTGGGTGAAGCGGGTTTTTCCGCCGGTTTTTCAATGGGGTACCTGTGCCGGGCCGAAAACGGATTGCCCGGCGGTCAATTCCTTAAGGATCAACTAGCCGGTTTGGGAATTGATCTCCGGCTGCAGATCGTCGATGAGGCAGAATGGAACCGCGGTCGGGTTAGCCTGGATTATGATTCCCAATCCGGAGCCCTTTCAGTATTGCCTATTCCTGAAGGTACTGAAGGAGTTTACGGCCGCTTCAGTAAAGCTCCTGATGCTTATGCCAAACATGAAGACTTAGAAATCGACCGTTTCTATCGCGAATTGAAAGATGCTTCGACCTATGACCGCCGTTTAGACGTTTGGACGCAACTTCAGAAGTACCTGTTTGTGGATCAGACTTATATCATCCCCATCGCCGAAATCACCTATGTCCAGGCGTTCCGGGATTATGTTAAAGGTCTGGTCATCCCGCCCGAAGACGGTCATACTTTCACGGATTATGCCACGGTCAGCTTGGAGCGGTAAGGTGGATCGCCTCCGGTCTGTTCTCATGTCCCCATGGGTCAGCCGGATAGCTTCCTTTCTATTTACCTGTTTGATCGCTTCAGTCATCATTTTCTTGATTTTGAGGCTTCTCCCTGGAGATGTCGCCGATTTGATTGCGGGCGACGTCGTTTCCGCCCCGGAATTTAAAGAAGCGGTCAGGGCAGAACTTGGGCTGGATCAACCACTGTACATGCAGTATGGGGACTGGTTGCTCAGTATTATCAGTGGAAATTTCGGGGGGAGTTCCCTTATCTCCGGTCAGCCAATCGGGGAACTTCTGGCTAGACAAGTTCCTGTCACCATCCTGCTGGCAATGGGCGTGGTCTTATTATCTCTCGTGACCGGACTCCCCTTAGGCATCGCCGCAGCCATGAAAAAAGATCAGTGGCCGGACACAGTCATCCGCCTTCTGGTAATCCCCGGCCAATCTCTGCCTGGATTCTGGTTGGCTATTATTTGCCTTTTGATACTCGCCGCAGTTTTCAAATGGTCCCCGCCGCTGGTGTATTCTTTCCCCTGGCAAGATCCGTGGAACCATTTTCAAATGATTATTATTCCTCTGCTCCTGCTAACCTGGGAGTACGGATCCCATATTATGAGGGTCACCCGTTCCGGTATTGTAGCCGCGATGCAAGAGGATCAAATTAAAGCCCTCAGAGCAAAAGGACTCACCGAAAGACAAATCATTGTCCGTCACGCTCTCCGGGCGGCCGCGCCCTCGCTAATCGCCACCATGGCGCTCCAATTCGGCGTGCTCCTTGGCGGCGTCATGATCCTGGAGTCCATATTTGGTCTGCCCGGAGTTGGCCGCGGTTTGATAGGAGCCGCTTTGCAGCGAGATCTCCCGGTGATCCAGACATATGTACTGCTGATTGTGGTCATTGTCTTGCTGGTCAATCTGGCGGCTGACCGCCTGCACCGGGCAGCGGACCCGAGATTGCCGTCGGGTGCAGAACTATGAAGATGCTGTTCACCCTCCTGGGCGGGATCATAATTGTTGGGCTCATCGGCACCGCCGTCTCAGCCGAATTGCTGCCGATCCGTGATCCCTTGCTCCAGGACGCATCCGCCCGCCTGCTGCCGCCTGGCGCGGAATATCTTTTCGGTACCGATAATTACGGCCGGGATGTTTTCAGCCGGGTAATCTTCGGGGCACGATCAGCGCTTTATGTGGCCATAGCGTCAGTTTCGCTGGCTACTTTTGCCGGTGTCATCATCGGCGCCGTTACCGGAACCCGAGGCGGAGTCCTGGACGGTTTTACGCAGCGGGTGAACACAGCCATGCTGGGATTCCCCACTTTGGTTTTGGCTGTAGTTCTTATCACTGTCGTGGGCCCGTCACCGAATGGGGTTCTAATTGGCATCGCAATCGGGGTCTTCCCTCAAATGGTCAGGCTTTCCCACACTATTACCGTTTCAGTGAAAACAGAGGAATATGTCCGGTTAACCACGTCAATGGGACTGAAGCCCTGGCGGATCGCGTTAAGGCACATTGTTCCAAGAATAGCCTCGCCGGTACTGGCTTACGCTACCGGTTATATCGGTATCGCTCTGATTTTGGAATCAGCGTTAAGCTTCCTTGGTCTGGGTGTCCCGCCGCCAACTCCGAGTTGGGGCGGTATGCTTTTGGAAGGCCGGCTGTATATGGAAGCAGCCCCTTGGCTGGCCGTAGCTCCCGGGCTGGCACTATGCACCGCGGTATTTGCTTTCGTTTTCGTAGGTGATTTTATTCGCGACCTGCTCGACCCCAGAAACCGCCAAGAGTGAAATCCGGTATACTGGCATTGAATGACAATATTTCTTAAAACTGCTGGCCTGACCGTGCATTACCGTACCCCCGGAGGGATTATCCGGGCTGTGGACGGGGTTTCGTTTGAAATCAGCCGGCCGGGGCAGGCTTTGGCGCTTATCGGCGAATCTGGGTGCGGCAAGTCCAGCGTAGGTTTGGCTTTACTACGCCTGTTGCCCGGCAATACTTCCGAATTCGCTGGATCGATAAGTTTCGAGGGCTGCGAATTAACCACGTTGAATAATGAGGATTTTCGGAGCAAATACCGATGGAAAAAGATCGCCTGGGTGCCGCAAAACACTAAAAATTCTCTGGATCCGTACTTTAGCATCGAGGCTCAGTTTAAGGAGCTTTTCGAGGCGCATGGCATCCGTGATGCCGCTGAAAAAACCAGCCGGTTGCTGGCAACCGTTGGTTTGTCCAAAGAGAAATGCAGTTCAATTCCGGATAGGCTGAGCGGCGGTGAAATTCAGCGGGCTTGTATCGCCCTCGCGTTCGCCCTGGAGCCTGCTCTGGTGATTCTGGATGAACCGACCTCCGCGCTTGATCCCAGCTTAAAAGGCCAGATAATATCCCTTCTCATTTCGTTGAAAAAAGAGTTATCCACCTCATATTTGTTTATCACTCACGACATCGCCCAGGCAGCCGCCGTTTGCGACTATTTTATCGTCCTTTATGCCGGAAAAATCGTAGAAAAAGGCACGCGTGAACAGATACTAAAAGCCCCATTGCATCCCTACACCAGGAAACTCCTTGAATGCATAAGCCTGTCTCATCAAGGTGAAGGCGTAGCTTATATACCCGGCGAACCGCCCGATCTGAAGGGATCTGTCTCCGGCTGCTCGTTCGCGCCGCGCTGTGACCAGTCAGAAGCGGTGTGCTTAAAAGAAGTCCCGGTGTTGAATGAGGCGGAGGAGGGTCACTTTGCGGCTTGCCCGCTGGTGCGAAAGATTTGAACTGCTGGCGCGCCTGGAGGGATTCGAACCCGCGACCCTCGGTTCCGAAGACCGATGCTCTATCCGCTGAGCTACAGGCGCCTGTCGTCGGGAAAAAGTTTGGGGTGGGTAGTGGGATTCGAACCCACGGTCTTCAGGGCCACAACCTGACGCCTTAACCACTCGGCTATACCCACCGCGCGAAACATGATTATAGCCAGAATGCCATGCTGATTTCAATTTGCGGCTTGAGAACTCGTCGTTTGAGATGAGCCGAGCCTGCCTCCCGTGATATAATCCAAACTTATGCTGGAACAACTTGAGAAAATCGAAAAACGCTATACCGAGATAGAAGAGGCTATTGCCACACCCGAAGTCGCCGCCAATATCCCGGAGCTCACCCGTCTTGCCAAGGAGCGCGCCGCTTTGGAAGATATCGTCGGCCTTTACCGGAAATACCTGCGCACCGTGAAAGCCTTCGAGGACACCGAACACCTTTTAGACACCGAACGGGACGAGGAGATGTTGGAACTGGCGCGGGAGGAACACCAAAGCCTCAAAGAGCAGCGGGAGTCCCTCTACGAGGAACTGAAAATCGCTTTGCTGCCTAAGGACCCCAACGCCGGCCGCAACATCATCATGGAGATCCGCGCCGGTACCGGCGGCGACGAGGCCAAGCTTTTTGCCGCCGATCTTTTCCATATGTACACCCGCTACGCCGAACTCAAGGGCTGGAAGGTAGATGTTATCGACCTGTCTGAATCCGCCGCCGGCGTTTTCAAGGAGGTTATCTTTGAGATCGACGGTGAGGAAGTGTACAACCGCCTGAAGTTCGAGAGCGGCGTCCACCGTGTTCAGCGCGTCCCGGTGACCGAGGCTGCCGGACGTATTCATACATCGACAGCGACGGTAGCGGTGCTGCCGGTCGCCGAGGAGGTCGAGGTCGACATCAACCCCGACGAACTGCGGGTCGACATCTTCCATTCCGGCGGGGCGGGCGGTCAGAATGTCAATAAAGTGGCCACCGCGGTGCGCCTGACCCACCTGCCCACCGGCCTGGTAGTCGTTTGCCAGGACGAGCGTTCCCAGCTTAGAAACCGGCAGAAAGCCATGGACGTGTTGCGGGCACGCCTTCTGGCCATGGAACAGGAGAAGCAGCAGTCGGAGGTGACCGACGCCCGTCGCTCCCAGATCGGCACCGCCGAGCGCTCGGAGAAAGTCCGCACTTACAACTTCCCCCAGGACCGCCTGACCGACCACCGCATCGGCTTGTCGGTCCACAACCTGCCGAAACTGCTGCAAGGCTATCTTGATGACGTCATTGACGCTCTGGCTACCGATGAGCAGGCTCGGTTGCTTCAATCCGCCGGCGTATGACCGTCGCCGCCGCCATATATCAGGCTGCAACCCGCCTGCCTGGTCTCTCAGCCCGCCTCGACGCCGAGGTGCTGATGCGTCATGTTCTCGGTCTTTCTCGTATCGAGTTGTACCGGGGCCTTTTCGATGTTCTAACACAAGCTGATGAGGTTCTTTATTCGGCGTTGATCGATCGCCTAATCGCCGGCGAGCCGCTGCAGTACCTCACCGGGCACACCGAGTTCTACGGGCTTGAGTTTTATGTCAACCCTACCGTCCTTATTCCCCGTCCGGAGACTGAAATCCTTGTCGAAAAAGCCCTCGATATCGCAATGCTCAAGACGGGGGACAAGCAACACGCTCTGGTTATCGCCGATGTCGGCTGCGGCTCCGGCGCGGTAGCTGTAACCCTGGCGAAACATTTGCCTGAATCGGTAATCCTTGCCATCGACACCTCGCCAGAGGCTCTTAGCCTGGCCCGCCGCAACGCCGCCAGCCAAGCCGTCACGAACATCGAGTTCATCCATGGCGACCTCCTCGAAGGCGTCGCTGACCGCCGTATCGACATCGTCTGCGCCAACTTGCCCTACGTCCCTTCCGTTGAGGCCAGGGGCAACCGGTTTGAACCACAGCTTGCGCTGGATGGCGGTCTGGACGGTTTAGATATCATCCGCCGCCTGGTCAGCCAGATCACTGCCCGCGATGATCAGCCCGATTGGTTGCTCCTCGAGTTCGGTTCATGTCAATCCGCTGCGGTTAAATCTATAATTGACCAGGCATTCCCTGGAAACCGTACCGAAATCATCCGCGACCTCATCCCCCTTGATCGTGTCTCGGTCACCAGACTTCTCCCTGGCCATTCCCCGCGTAGCGAATAACATACAAACTTGACTACTCACGAAATGGGACCCGGGACGCAGTTGACCGGGACGCAGTTCGAGTGTTAAATTAAGCCGGTCGTTGACCAATCGTTCAATTACGTCGAGGAGGCTGCTCTTGGATATCATCGTTCTCATCAAGCAAATCCCCGACCCCGAAATTCCTCCAGCAAGCTTCAAGATTGATCCCTCCGGGACCAAGGTCGTACCTCCTGCCGGAGTCTCTCCGGTCATCGATCCATACTCTGAGCATGCCCTTGAGGCTGGGCTGCGGCTCAAAGACACCAACACTGGCAGCACCTTGAAAGCGATTTCTTTGGGAAGCGGCCTCAATAAGGAACTCCTTAAAAAAGCCATCGCTCTCGGTGCCGATGAACTCATCCTGTTAGATGACCCGGCCTTCGCCGAACTGGACAGCGCTGCTGCGGCCGCCGTCCTTGCCGCTGCAGTCAAAAAGATCGGCAAGTTCGATGTTATCCTCGCTGGCCGCGCCGCTGCGGATTGGGACGCCGGCCAGACAGGCCTGCTTCTGGCGGGTGACCTCGGCCTGCCTTCATTGTCCCGCGCCCGCAAGATCGAATTCACCGGCGGTAAACTTCGCGTCGAGCGCATCGTCAGCGGCGGCTTTGAAGTCGTCGAGGCAGCCGTGCCGGCTGTCATCACTGTATCTGGAGAGCTCGGGAAACTCCGTCTGCCCAACATCAAGGGAGTACTCTCCGCCAAGAAAAAGGAACCCCTCTTTTGGAAAGCCACCGACCTGGGCACCGTCGCTGTTAACCGTCGGGTGAAACTGGTGAGGCTCTATCAACCGGTGCGAGAAGCGAAGTGCGAACTGATCCCCGGCGCCACCCCCGAAGAACAGGGCACCAACCTGGCGGTGAAGCTTCGCGAACTAAAGCTAATCTAGTTCCCATGTTTCCCTCTCGAGAGGAGAGAGATAAGAGGAGCGGGTGAAAACATGCCAGATAATAAAAGCGTCCTAATCGTCGTCGAGGCCAATGGCGGCACGCCTTCGCCCGCCGCCGTCGAGCTTTTCACCGCTGCGAAGGCAATCACCTCCGACGAATCCATTTCCAGCCTTGTCATTGGCACCGGCGCCAGAGACGCCGCCGTTGCCATCAGCAGATTTGGTGCCGTGAAGGTCTTTACCGCCGAAGCCGGCCAAGTTTCGAGCGATGCCGTCGCCGTGACGGTGATAACGCTGGCCGCTGACCTGAACCCAAAAACCATCCTCCTGGCTGAAACCGATTTAGGCCGCGACCTGGCGCCGATGCTGGCCGCCCGGTTTTCGACCGCCGCTGTAACCGATGTTATCGCTATCCGTACAGAGGGCAGCGCCCGGATTTTTACCCGCCCCGTCTACGGCGGAAACGCTTTGGCGGATTTTACCATCGATACCGAACCCCAGGTCGTTTCCATCCGGCCCAAGACCTTCGCTCCGGCACCAGAAAACGATAACCACACCTCAGAGATAGTGGAATTGCCGGCGGCTAAACCATTGGCTGGTATTCGAATCTTGGAGCGAGTAGCCGTGAAAGAGACCGGCCCAAAGATCGAAGAGGCAAAAATCGTCGTCGGCGGCGGCCGCGGCCTGGGCGGCCCGGAGGGTTTTGCCCGGCTCCAAGAACTCGCCGACCTCCTCGGCGGTGTCGTTGGAGCCTCCCGCCCGCCTTGCGACCAGGGCTGGTGGCCAGAGTCCGGCCAGATCGGCGTCACCGGGAAGATCATCGCCCCAGACCTCTATATAGCCGTGGGCATATCAGGGTCGTCGCAGCACCTATCCGGCGTCTCCGGCTCAAAAACACTTGTGGCCATCAACAAAGACGCCGAAGCAAACATTTTCAAGGCCGCCGCCTTCGGCGTCACTGGCGACTGGAAAAAGGTTGTCCCGGCCCTCGTCGCCAAGGTCAAGGAACTCAGCGGCAGATAGCGTTACCTTCAGTCCGGCGCACCATGAAGGGGACTGCCATCGATCCTGATTGACCGGTATTAATACTCTGTGTTACCATGAGCCTAATTAAATATTGATCTCCGAAGTCTTGGAGCCTAACTCCCCGGTGATATGGCGACAAGACCGGCGGTCCTTCACAGAAGGGCCCGAGGGTGATGCCGGAAACGGCGCCGCCTCCCGCGATTTGGAAAGGAGAGCATGCCATGACGAGGGTACTCCGCGGCCGCGCACCTCCTTAAAAGAGGTGCTTTTTATTTTATAATATTCCAAAATTTGATGAGGTACAGATGAATAAAACATGGTTAAAAATTTCCGGCTTGTTGCTGTCGATGGTACTCGCGGCTTCATCGATCGCCGGCTGCAACAGCTCTGATAATCCATCAACCACCGGTCCGACGGTATCGCCGACCACCCAACAGGGCAGCGGCATCCTTACCCCGGCTAAACGCCTCAAGGTGGCCACTACGAGTTCTCTCTATGACACCGGTCTGTGGGCCCTCTTAGAGCCTATGTTCGAGAAAGAGTTCGGCGTTGAAGTTGACGTACTTTACGCCAACACTGGTATCGCCCTCCAATACGGTCAACGCGGCGACGTCGACATCATCACTGTTCACGATAAGGCTCGGGAGCTCCAATTCATCGCGGACGGCTACGGCACCACCCGCAGTGCTTTCGCCTATAATTACTTTGTCATTGTCGGCCCAGCCTCCGACCCGCTAGGATTGAAAGGTCTTTCCGCCGAGGATGCCTTCAAGAAGTTGTTCGCTTCTAAAACCACCAAGTTCGTCTCCCGCGGCGATGCCTCTGGCACCCACTCCAAGGAACAGGCCATCTGGAAGGCCGCCGGCTTCAACTACGCCGACGTCCGTAGCTCCGGTGCCTGGTACGTCGAATCCGGTCAGGGCATGGGACCCACCCTGCAGATGGCCGGCCAGCTTCAGGCCTACACCCTGTCCGATCTCGGCACCTTTTTAGCATTCAAAGGGCAGACCGGTCTGGCTTCTATCGTAGATAAAGGATCAATCTTGCTGAACGTCTATGCCGCTATCCCGGTCAATCCAGCTAAAGTTGCCGTGAGTAACAAGGACATGGCTCAGAAGATGGCCGAATGGCTGATGTCCCCGGCCATCCAGAAGGTCATCGGCGACTACGGCGTCAAGGACTACGGCGCGCCGCTCTTTACCCCATGCGCCGGAAACGAACCTTCGAGTTAATTAATTGGAAGAAATCTGGCTCGGTTTACAAAGGGCAGTCGAACTCATCTTTTCGGCTGACCCCGATGTTATGGAGGCCACCTGGCGGTCGCTGAGTATCTCAGCGACCGCCAGCGTCATCGCCGCGGTCATCGCTCTGCCTTTGGGTTCTCTCATCTTCCATAACACTTTCCACGGCAAGCGTTTCGTGATCAGCTTCATCCATACCCTGTTTTCCCTGCCGACAGTATTAGTCGGCCTGTTTGTCTTCCTGCTGTTCTCCCGCTCTGGACCGCTTGGGGAGTTTGGGCTGCTGTTCACCCCGACAATTATGGTCATCGGCCAGGCTGTGCTGGTGACGCCGCTGATACTCGGCCTCGTCATCTCGGCGCTCTCGGGAATTGACCGCATGGCCAAAGAGACGGCGATTGCCTTGGGCGCCAGCCGCTGGCAAATGGGGCTGCTGATGATCAAAGAGGCCAGGTACGCTATCTTCACCGCCTTCATCCTCGGCTTCGGCCGAGCCATCTCGGAAGTCGGCCTGGCGCTCATGGTCGGCGGTAACATCCGCGGCTTCACTCGGGTGTTGACCACCGCCATCTCGCTCGAAACCAGTAAGGGCGACATCGAACTGTCGCTGGCACTGGGGATAATCCTGTTGGGTATTGCCCTGCTGATCAACATGGCGCTCTCCTGGCTGCAGCAGCGCAGCACAGTCATCAGACCGAGGCCGGTAGAATGATGTTTGCAGACGCTAAACCAATCCTTGAAGCCCGAGGGCTGCGCCAGCGCTACGGCGACAACTTCAGCTTGAAAGATATAGACTTGACCGTCGCCGCCAGCGAAACTCTGGCGCTCATCGGCCCCTCCGGCGCCGGTAAAAGCACCGTCCTCAGGCTGCTGGATCTGCTGGAGTCGCCATCTGGGGGCACCATCTTCATCAAAGGTCAACCGGTGACCGGCAGTGCCTCAAGTCGTCTGGAGCTGCGTCGTAAAATGGCTTTCGTTCACCAGAAACCGCTCGTCTTTACAACTTCGGTATTTGACAACATCGCTCAGCCGCTGCGATGGAGAGGTATGAAGGGTGAAGATATTAAACCCAGAGTGGCGGCATCCCTGGCCGAAGTCGGCCTGGCCGGCTTCGAGGGGCGTCAGGCCAAAACCCTGTCCGGCGGCGAAACACAACGCGTGGCCCTGGCGCGGGCGTTGGTCACCAGTCCTGACATTCTCTTCCTGGATGAACCGACAGCCAACCTGGACCCCAATTCTACCGCGATGGTTGAGGAATTGGTCTCAAGCATCATCAGAAAGCGCCGCCTCACTGTGGTCATGGCAACCCACGATTTAGCCCAAGGTCAGCGTCTGGCAGACCGAATCGGCGTCATGATGAAAGGTGAACTGTTACAACTCGGCACCGGTGACGAAATCTTCATGGCGCCGGCCTGCCGCGCCGTGGCTGAGTTCATCGGCATTGAAACGATACTCGAAGGCTCGGTGATTGAATCAATCGGCGGACTTATCACAGTCGACGTTGCCGGAAAATTTATACAGGCAACTGGTGACTTTATGTCCGGCGACCGGGTCAACCTGTTCCTCCGGCCCGACCAGATCACGGTCAGCTTGAAATCCGAAATATGTTCCAGCGCCCGCAATCGGCTGGAAGGCACCATAATCAATATGGCTCTGGTCGGGCCGCTGGTCCGGCTGGAAATAGACTGCGGTATCCGGCTGCTGGCGGTCGTTACCCGCCAGTCCGCCGATGAATTAGGTTTGGCGACAGGCAAGGCGGTAGTTGCCTGTCTTAAGGCGGCCGGCATCCACGTCGTAAGGGCTTAACTTCAAGTGAACGGCCACTTGGGTTGCGTAAGTTTGAAGGCAAACTAAAGAGGGGCTTTGGAGCCCCTCTTCGTTCTTTCTTTGTAACGGCACTCAAACCCGGCACTTATCAATGTGTAGATTGCGCCGCCGCTAATTCCGCTGCCCGGTCCGCGACCAGTTTTTGTGTTAGATTAGCCGGCACCTGCTGGTAATGATCAAACTTCATCGTAAACGAACCACGGCCTTGAGTCAGGCTCTTCAGGTTAACGGCATAACGTTGGACTTCAGCCAGCGGCGCCATTGCCTCAATAATTGTACGGTCCCCGTCAGGATTCATACCCTGGACATGAGCGCGTTTGGTATTAAGGTCGCCGATGATATCACCCACGATAGAAGACGGGACATTTATCTGAAGACTGACGATCGGTTCCAGGAGTACCGGCCCGGCTTGCTCCATGCCTTTCTTTAACGCGCCTGCGCCAGCGATCTTGAAGCAGATCTCGGAGGAGTCCACCGGGTGGAAACTGCCGTCGCACAGGGTGGCACGGAGGTCAACGATCGGAAAGCCCAGACTGCCGCCTTCCTGCACCGCTTCTTTGATACCCTTTTCCACCGCCGGTATATAGTTGCGGGGGACAGCGCCGCCGACCACCCTATCAACAAACTCGACACCCGAGCCTGCAGGCAGGGCTTCGACATCAAGTACGACGTGACCGAATTGGCCGTGGCCGCCGGTCTGTTTCTTATGGCGGTACTCTGCCCTTGCTGAGCCAGTAATCGTCTCTTTGTAGGGAACCCTGGGGGCTTTAAGCTCAACTGCTACTGAATACTTCCGCGCCATTTTTTCAGCGGCGACATCCAGTTGGGTATCGCCGAGACCCGCAAGTATGGTTTCCGAGGTATCTGGGTCTCGGTGGCTTTCCAGAGTCGGGTCTTCTTCGATAAGCTTGGCGATCGCCTGGCCCAGTTTATCAATATCCGCTTTGGATTTGGGGTGAACCGCCACCGAGTATGTCGGTTTGGGGAAAGATATCGGGGTGATTATTACCGGGCTGTCCTGGGTCGCCAGCGTATCGTTCGTCGCTGTGACGGCGCATTTGGCAACCGCGCCGATGTCCCCAGCGCCGATTTGCGTCGCCGGTTCCTGGTGTTTGCCTCTCATGATATACAGCTGCCCTATTCGTTCGTCAGCTTTCCGCGTTGAATTCCAGACGTGGGTGTTGCTTTGAAGCATACCGCGGTAAACACGGAAGAAGGTCAGTTTGCCAACAAACGGGTCCGCGGTCGTTTTGAAGACCAGCGCGGCTACCGGACTTGATTCTTCAGCGGTGAGACTGTTTCCATCGCTGAGTTCGACTTTCCGCCCTTGAGGAGACGGCATGAATTCACAGACGAAATCCAACAATGAGTCCACGCCGGTGTTGGTTAGCGCCGCCCCGGCCAGGATCGGTACAATTTCACCTGCCGCAATCGCCTTTTTCAAACCATTATGGATTTCCTCAGCTGACAGTTCTTCACCGCCGAGGAATTTTTCGATGAGATTGTCGTCCTGCTCGGCGACTGCCTCGATAAGCCGCTCTCTGGCGTCTGTTGCCGCCTGGGCTAATTGAACTGGTACCTCGCCCTCAGCGGCGGGGTGGGCGCCGGTAAACGCCTTCAGGTTCAAGACATCAATAACGCCTTTAAATTCTTTGAAAGAACCTATCGGAATCGTCAGCGGTAAGCACTTGTGCCCAAACTTGGCCTGCAGCGCTGCTACCACATTGTCAAAATTCACATTTTCCCGATCCATCTTGTTGACGACCAGGCACCTGGGTAATTTTGCCTCTTCCGCAAGAGCCCAGGCAGTCTCGGTGCCTACTTCAACACCCGATGAAGCGGCGACCACTATAATTGCCGATTCGGCCACTTTGATTGCGGCTTTGGCCTCTCCGGCAAAATCGGCATAACCCGGCGCGTCCAGAAAATTCACCTTGGTTTTGCGCCAGATAAAAGGTAAAAGCGAAAGACTTATAGAAATCTTTCGCTTCACTCCCTCGGGATCGAAATCTGACGCTGTTGTGCCATCGTCAACTCTGCCCATTCGGCTGATGGCGCCGGCGCTGAAAAGCGCCGCCTCGGCCAGGGTGGTTTTTCCGGCGCCGCTGTGAGACAGCAGCGCCACATTCCGGATGCCGGCTATGCCATAATTCTCCATGAAACACCTGCCCTGTATTTAGTCATTAGGGGCTATTATATCCACCGACTCACACTGGGGCAAATTACCAATAACGGCGAACTTTCAGCCACCCGCAACCGCTGGAGAAACGAATCGGCAAATTCGGCAGAAAATCTGCCCTGGTGCTTCTGCTGGTAAAGGTCAGCCCAGCGCGAACGCGGCCAGGACCAAAGTGCCGACTATGACTAATCCAAGAATTGCGAACCGCCTGAGCTCACTGCCAAGGTTCGCGATGCGGACGCCGGCCTGTCCTATTTCAGCCGGCTTCGCAGAAATAACAGCTGAGACTGCGACGCTTTTCGGTTCCGCCGCGGCTGATTTTGCTCCGCCGGTTTTATACACGGCGGATGATGTTTGAATATTCGCAGGGGCTTGCTGCTTTTGCGTTTTTTTCTTTTTCCCCGGTCTGTAAGAATACTTATCTGCCATCTTGTTCCTGCTTTTCAAAAATTAACGAGGATTTGATTTTGCCCGAGGATGGGCGCTGTCATAAGCCTTCCTGATATGTTCGGAAGTCAAATGAGTATATATCTGGGTGGTGGAAATATTGGCATGCCCTAGGAGTTCCTGCACGGAACGCAGGTCAGCTCCGCCGTTTAGCATATGGGTAGCAAAACTATGCCGCAGGGTGTGAGGCGTGACCATATCGCTCAAGCCGGCCTGACGAGCGTATTCCTTCAGAATCTGCCAGAGACCTTGACGGGTAAGACGTTCGCCGCGGCGGTTGAGAAAAAGGGCTTTCTCCGATTCATCCCTCACAAGCCGGTGCCGGATTTCATTGATATATTCGCCCGCAGCCCTGGCTGCCTGAGGATAAATCGGCACGATCCGCTCTTTGCGCCCTTTGCCGAAACAACGGACCTGGGCTTCGTTACAATCCAGATCTTCGATATCCAGGTTGATCAGTTCACTGACTCGCATACCGCTGGCATATAGCAATTCCAGCATCGCCCGGTCGCGCTTGGCTTCGGGAGCGCTGGTTTTTGTCGGCTGCTCCAGGAGCAATTTCACCTGGCTGACTGAAATTGCCCCGGGCAGCGGTTTGCCTACTTTTGGAGACTCGATGTTTTCGGTAGGATTTTGTCGGACCTTGTTCTCATCCACCTGGAATGAGAAAAAGCTTTTTGCCGCAGCCAGTTTTCTTACCACGGTGGTGATGGCATATTTACGTTCTTTGAGATCCAACAGATAGGACAACATGTCCTGACGGTTAAAATTGTCCCATAAATGCTGTGCGTTCCGGTTCGTTAAGCATTTCTCAGCAAAATCGGCAAGTTGTGATAGGTCGTTGTGATAGGCTTCCCTGGTGTTCCCGGAGAAACCCTTCTCTACTACAAGATAGTTTAGAAAGTTGTCTATATCAGCTTTCATCACAGCGCTCACCGCCTGAAAAGTTTTATGTATTCTAACATAATCAGAGTCCGGGGCAAACCAGGTTTGTGTGTCGTAAACTGAGATTCCATACAGATTGGGCAAGTTTAAGCTTCCTTTATGTTAAAATATTGCCATGGCAATCGCCCAACTTCTTGAGGAACAAGTCCGCTGCTTGCCTGCAGCCCCCGGCGTATATATCTATAAAGATGAAAAAGGCCGCATTATCTACGTCGGCAAAGCGGTCAATTTAAAAAACCGCGTCCGCAGTTATTTTCGCGGTACCGGCAGGCTCGACGAGAAGACAGAAATGCTGGTGGCTGAGGTGCGTGACCTGGAGTACTTTGTGGTACCTTCGGAGCAGGATGCCCTCATCCTGGAGTTAAACCTCATCAAGCGCCACCGGCCAGATTACAACATCCGCCTCAAGGATGACAAAGGCTTGCCCTACCTGCGGGTCACCCCGGGCGATTGGCCCAAGCTTGAGGTCACCCGTCGCTATGTTGAAGGCCAAGGCCGCTACTTCGGTCCGTTCACCGACTCCCGCTCCGTCCATGCCGTGGTCGATCTTCTGCGGAAGATTTTTCCCTTTCGCAGTTGTAGTTTGGATCTTAAGAAAGTCAAGCGTTCATGCCTGGAATACGACATGCACCGGTGTCCTGCGCCCTGTAACGGCAGGGTCGCCGCTGAAGACTATAAGCGGAACATCAATCAGGCGGTGCTGTTTCTGGAAGGCCGGATGGAGAAAGTGGTCAGGAACCTTAAATCGGAGATGGCCGCGGCTTCGGAGAACATGGAGTTCGAGCGCGCCGCCGAATTACGGGACCGCATCCGCGACATTGAACAGGTCATCGCCGCCCAGCGCATAGCCACAAAAGTCAAGGGCGAGCTCGACGCCGTCGCTTATGTCCAGAACGGTGACGAGAGCTTCGTTATGGTCTTTTTCGTTCGGGGGGGCAAGATCATCGGCCGGGAACACTTCTTCCTGCGGGGCACCTCCGGCCAGCCGCCGTCCCAGGTCATGTCCAGCTTTATCGGCCAGTTCTACAGCGGCTCGCCCCACCTGCCGCCGCTCATCCTCATCGAACACGATCCGGAGGATAAAAGGGTTCTTGAAGTCTGGCTTTCCACCAAGAGGGGAACCAAAGTCGAAATTGTCGTGCCTCAAAGGGGTCCTCGGGTGGAGCTCATGCAGCTCGTCACCGAAAATGCGCGTAAAGGACTGGAACAGTACAAGATCAAGCGACTGCTTACCGGCGCCGAAGACTCGCGCGCCGGCCTCGAAGAACTGGCTAAAGTCCTGGGCTTAAGCAAGCCGCCCCATCGCATCGAGGGCTACGATATTTCGAATATTCAGGGCACGCTGGCGGTGGGTTCGATGGTCGTCTTCACCGGTGGCCGGCCTGATTCAAAGAACTATCGCCGCTTCCGTATCAAGATGGTGCCCGGCGCTGATGACTTTGCCATGGTGAAAGAAATCATAGGCCGCCGGTTCGCCCATACCAAGGCCCGTCGGGAGAAACCCGACTTGGAAGGTGAAGCTGAAGCCAAATGGGCTGCCCTGCCCGACCTGGTTCTCATCGACGGCGGCAAGGGGCAAATTTCAGCGGCTGTCGGGGCGCTCAGGGAGAAAGGCGCAGAAAGTATTCCCATTATCGGCCTGGCCAAGGAGCGCGAGGAGATATTCATACCGGAGCATTCGGCACCGATCAATCTCGATGAGCGTTCCGCTGCACGACGGCTGCTGCAAAGGATTCGGGACGAAGCCCACCGCTTCGCGCTTGGCTACCATACCAATTTGCGGCAAAAGTCCACGATCGTTTCTCAACTTGAAGCCATCCCGGGCATCGGCCCGGCACGCCGTCGTTCCCTCATTAAAAAATTCGGTTCTGTTCACGGCGTCCGCTCAGCGACGGCTGATCAAATCGCCGAGACTCAAGGCATCACTCCACAGCTTGCTCGCCTCATTAAAGAGAGCCTATAATCGTTTTGGTTTTCTCGATCTGAGCTTGGCCAAGGGCAAATTATCGAAGAGGGAGAACCGGAGGACCGATGGAATGGCTGCTGGTCTTTTTTGCTGTCGATCTAGTTCTTGGCATCATCATCGCCATTGCGCTCGGCCGAAGTATTAAAGGTTGGTCCCAAGACCGTAAAGCCGAGATTGAAAAACTGCTGTCGAAGGCAAAACCGATCGACAGGGTTTTCAACCAGGCAGACGTTAGCCGCCTGCCGCCGCCGGTGCAGCGATACCTACTTAAAGCTATCAAACAGGGCACACCTTACGTAAGCCGCCTGCACCTGAAACAGAGCGGCCGGATGAGGTTCAACCAGAGGTGGATAAGCATCGAAGCTGACCAGTATTATTCGGCTGAGCCGCTGTCTTTCACCTGGATTGCGAAGATGAAGCTCGGTCCCGCCTGGGTTGCCGCCCGAGACCGCTACTCCAACGGCAAAGGCAACATGCTGATCAAAATACTTTCCGCCGTGCCTCTATTCGATGTCCGAGGCCCGGAGATGGACCATGCCTCTTTACTGCGCTATCTTTCGGAGCTGCCGTGGCTGCCGACGGCTTTCCTATCCGATCACATCACCTGGAAGGCGATTGACGACTGCACCGCTGAGGCTACTATCACCGATGGCGGTATTTCGGCCACCGGAACCTTCCATTTCAACGAAGCCGGTGAGGTCTGTGAGTTCACTTCACTCGGCCGTTTTCGCAATGAAACCGGGAAAATCACGCCATGGTCCGGAACGTGGTCGAACTACCAGGAATTCAACGGCTTCCGCATCCCTACCGAAGGCAACGCCGTTTGGAATGACCCTCAGGGCGATTTTGAGTATGTCAGGCTCAAGATTGAGACAGCAGAATACGACCAGCGTGTTAAATGATGCTGAGAGTCAACCTATCCCAGGATGTCTTGGTCAGGACTGCCTGGAATAGGTTCCCGCGACCTTCTGACCAGTCGAGAAGCCCTGCTTGTGTCACTGTTGATAATCGCGGCACAGACCTAGTTCACCTTTATCCTGCCACCTAGGATGATGACACTAAGGGTTAGGTAACACCTTAATCATCGTGATTCCCCGTACAGCGCCGCCGGTCCCAGGTACTCCGGAAACCTGCCCGTCAATTTCTTCCTGGCTTCGTAGCACAGGTGGCAGGCATCGACGTGTCCCGCCGCCACCTCCAGACCGTAGCGCGCGGCCAATTCCACTGGTCCACCATCGATTAGCGGCCCGGCGACGGGGTGGGCTTTGCCTTTATACTTCGTGACCAATTCTAAAAGAGGCGTTTCCCACATGTTGCCCATGAGCAGTCCCTGGCACAGGTGGACGTTGCCGAAGGCATCGACATGGACGCGCGAGGGGTTTTTGAGGTCTTCGTCGGGACATTCCCTGAAGCTCTTCGAACCAGTACGCGGCAGATCGCCGATAAGACATTCCGCGGCCCGGCCGCGGAACCTCACCCCGCCGCCGACGATGGGTTCGCCTTTTTTCCGTCCCTTGTCTTCATTGACCACTGTCGGCTTCTCGATGCACATCGTGTAGGCATTAAGCCCGAGTTTTTGCGCCGCCGCAACGGCGTGTTGTGCCAGACTGGGTTTGTCCTCCGAAGTATGGAAGGCGTCGTCAGAAAGTCCCAGGTCAGACAGCCCGAGGTCTATGAGCGGCTTCAGCCATAGCTCAGCCGACTCCGGGTCGGTCGCCCAGTAGGCGTTGGAGACGACACCCGTTGAGAGCTTCCGGTCTTTCGCCAATCTCATTCCCTCGAGCAGGAGTGGATAATACAGAAACGGCTCGCCACCCTCAAAATAGACATTTTCGATGGATTCAACCTTGGCAATTTGTTCGAACGCCACCCTCAACTGGGCGACACTGAATGTGCCCTCAGCTTCCGGGCTCCCGAAGACGAAGCAGTGTTCGCACGCCGACGTACAGCGGTAGGTCAGAAGAAAATGGATTCCGTTTAACATCACGTTTGTCCGTCCCGGGACAGCACAAACCGGGAAACAGCCAGTGCAACTCCCGACAAATCAACGCTTGAAGTGACAAAGTCGGCACAGGCTTTTAGTTCATCCGAAGCATTACCCATGGCCACAGCCAGACCTGCCTTGTCAAGCAAAGACAAATCGTTAATGCCATCGCCTATCGTCATGACCTGATCGAGATCAAGGTTCAGGTACGCCGCCAATTTCACCAGGGCAGCTCCTTTGGAAACCTTTGGGTTGACGACATTGATAAACTTGACGTTTGGGTAGGCCGGTGTTCGGGCAACCGATCCGCACAGTGAACCGGTAAAATGGTCCAAAAATAGCCTGGCTTTCAATTCCTCATCCTGATTATGAATCATCAATTCGCATTTAATGATCAGTTCACTGCCGATAACCTCGTCGAAATTCACATGCGTGCTTCTGAGTCCGAAAAATTCCCGGTGAATCGCGTCTGCCCAGTTGATCTCTTCAACAAAATACCTGTCACGCGCGTAGAGCTCCAGGTAAATGCTGTTGGCGCGGGCAAAACGCACCGCAGTTGCGAGCAATCCCTGATCAATCGGCTGCAAGGCAATTGTTGTATTCTGACTGAGGTTATAAATCAAAGCTCCGTCGAAGAATATATGCGCTCCGTCCAGGCTGAGATCAGCTAGGTATTGGCGGCAGGCGTCAACAACGCGGCCTGTGGATAAGGCTATGGCAGTGCCTCCAGCTTTTGCGGCCGCAAGCACTGATTTATCGGCGCTGGAAATTTGCCCCCTGGAGTTTATCAGGGTTCCGTCAAGGTCAACGACAACAAGCTTGATCTGGCTATTTGTTAACGGGGATCCTCGGGCTTTACGGCTCATCTGGCCACCAACTGGATCTCAAATATTAATGGCCAGAATTTACCGGTGACAAATAATCGCTTCTCCGCCGCATCGTAAGCAATCCCATTTAGAACATCTACATTAATGCCAGATGCCTGGGCTGGTGTCAGCAACCCGGTAAGGTCTATCCAACCTTCGACCCGGCCGCTGACCGGATCAATGATAGCGATGCGGTCAGTCTGCCATACATTGGCATAGATTTTGCCTTCGATATATTCCAATTCATTGAGCCTTACGACGGGCGTCGTCCCGTCTTTAACCTCTACCTGGCTCATCTGCTGTAACGTAACCGGATCAATGAAGTAAATATTGGCTGTGCCATCGCTCATGATGATGCGGTTGCCGTCATTGGTAAGGCCCCAGCCCTCGGTGACGTAATTGAAATCATTCTCCAGATCAAACGTTTCAAGGTCGTAAACAAAGCCGGTGCCTGATTGCCAGGTGAGCTGAATGAGAGTGTCCTGCCACATCGTCAAACCCTCCCCAAAATACTGTTGGGGCAGCGTCTTTGATTGCATCACCTTACCCGTCGCCAGCTCCACCTTGCGTATTGATGATTGACCGTTCAGACCTGTGCTTTCGTAGAGGAATCCGTTGAAGTAAACCAATCCCTGGGTGAAGGCGGTACGGTCATGGGGATAACTGTTAACGATGCGGTAAGTGTGATGGGTAGCAATCTGTGCGGCAGGAGACGTCGTGGTTGACACACCGTTTGGTGGTCCTCCGTTGTTACAGGCTGCAGGCACGATGGTAAAAGATATGATGAGGCACACCGCGACCGTTAAACGCTGTATTTGTTGGGTTATCACTGTTCGACCTGTCACCGATTTATCGCCCATGCGCTTAATCATACCAGCGTTAAGGCAAAACCGGCGAATAAGGCATCACTCTTCCGCGGTCAGGTCTGATACTACTATGGTATAATGTTTGCATGGGCGAGATTAAGGTCGTCGCTACCAACCAAAAGGCGTACCACAACTACTATATCAGCGACCCGATGGAAGCCGGGCTCGTCCTGACCGGAACGGAGATCAAATCCCTCCGCGGCGGCAGGGTTAACTTGGGCGACGCTTACGTCAAGCCGGAAAACGGCGAGATGTGGCTTCTAAATGCCCACATTGCCCGCTATGAGGCCGGTTCTTACATGAGCCATGAACCGACGCGGAGCCGCAAGCTTCTAGTCCATAAGAAAGAGATGCGTACCATGCTCGGGCGCATCAAGGAAAAAGGCTTGACCCTGGTGCCGACAAAAATCTACATTAAAGGAAACGTCGCCAAAGTGGAAGTGGCGGTTGGCAAAGGTAAAAAGCTCTATGATAAACGCGAGGTCATCGAGAAGAGAGAGAGCGATCGCGAACTGGGCCGCATTCTGAAAAATCGGCTCGCATAACCTGGGGACGCGTGGTTTCGACAGTGGAGGTTAGTTACGGAATTGCAGGTTGAGCTTGCCGCTAAGCTCACTAATCCTGGTGGCAAAACACAATTGGCGAACGTGAACTCGTTCTCGCCGGCTAAATAAAGCCAGCGCATCCGCCGCTCCTTACCCCGACGGGAGCGAATCGGGTGCCGACAGTTGGGGTGCCGCTGACCTGACGCCGACATGGAAAGCGAAAGACTAATCGGCTTGCCCGGCGAGATTCCGCCGGTTGAAGCTCAAAGGGCAAGAACAAAGATCCGGCTAAACCTGTAGTATATTCCGGGCAGTCTCCATTGGACGGGGAGTTCGACTCTCCCCCGTCTCCACCAGAAACACAGCCGAGCCTTTGGGAGAAGATCCCAGAGGCTCGTTTATTATATGGATCTTCGAATCCTTCTTAGCTGAAGCTACCTGGAAGATAGGCCTGAAAGGGGGCTTTGGCATGACGGCAACCACCCTCTTTCCGGCTTTGGCGTCGATGTAGACGGCTTCCAGCATGGTGATGAGAATCTTCCTCTGCTCCGTGATGGTGGCACTAGCCCACAGCTTCGGCAGGTCCAGGATCAGTTTGCCGGCTGCCTCGGCAGCGTTGAAGTCGGGTACTACCAATGATTCAAGTTGAAGCTCGAGTATCCGCTTCTGTCGTCTGTATTCCTCTTCCGGCATGACGTTATCGACAAAGGCTCTGCCCAGCCGGAGTAATCTTGATTTGGTTTCTTCACGTTGTTTGTTGATGCGCTCAACATCATCTTTAAGGGCGATGATCGAAAGCACCTCCTCCAGCCATTTGGGACCGAGTTCAATCGCTGAGACGAGGCTTCGGACCTGATCGTCGATGATAGAGCAAGTGATGGAGCCGCCGTGTCCGGGACACTCCTTGATGCTTCTGGTTGCCTTGTGCTCCCGGTAATATGCTCTGCCGGAATAGTAGGTCTGCGCCCACATCGGCATACCGCAGTAAGCGCATCGGACTAAGCCCTTGAGGAGATACTCTCTTTCAGGGTGAGGTGAGAGCGTTTCAGATCTGCCGCAGTTCGTCTTGGTTAGGCCCTGAACGGTGTTGAATAATTCCTGGCTGATGATCGGCTGGTGGGCACCGGGCAAGATTTGGCCGTTGTAGACTAATTGTCCCGTAAAGAACTGGTTATGCAAAATGCCCCTGACTGAGGCGGTGGTAAATAGCCTGGGGCCGGCTACTGCATTACCGATAGCGTCGGAAGACGTCCTGGTATTCCGGGTGCGAAAAGCCCGGTGGTTGAGCCAGCCAGCAAGTGTCGCAAGCGTTGCTGCACCCGAGGCGTAGCGTTTGAATAGCTCAGATACAGCCGGCCCTTCCTTCGGGTGGATATGAATCCCGCCCGGGTGCTCCGGATTGCATCTCCTGATCCTTTCGCCGCTTTCGGTTTGTTCCCAGCAGGACTCATAACCGAAAGGAATAGTGCCATGATGTTTGCCCTCCAGGATTCGCTGCTCCTGTCCCTTCTTGACATGCTTGGCCAGTGATGAAGAGAAGAACTGGTTGAAAGCGCCGAGCATATGCAGATTGAGCATGCCTTCAGGAGTGGAGTAGTCGAGGCTTTCAGTGATGGAGACTAAACCGATGTTATGTTTAGATAGGATTGATAAGGATTCAATGGTCACCTTGAGGTTACGTGACCAGCGGTCGAGGGTGTGGGTCACGATGACATCAAACTGGTGCTTTGAGGCATCGTCGAGGAGCTTCTTGAAGACTGGGCGCTTGGCGATAGCGTCCACATGGGCACTCCTGCCCTCTTCCCGGTAGACGCCGACCACCTGCCAGCCCCTATTCTGGCAGAGTTCTCGGAAAAGCCTCTCCTGAGCAGTCAGTGAATGACCCTGCACCTGCGACTGGTCGGAGACCCGGATGTAAGTGACGGCGCGTTTTGCCTCAGTCACCAGATCCCTCTTTCTTCGGGATTCCCCTGGAGGCGACAGATAGGGCGACTTCAGTGAGAGTATCCAGGAATTGCCTTATCATTAGACCGTTAAGTTCCTCCTCCCCTGAAAAAGTGGTGGCGAGTGTATACTCTGGACGTATACATGTCAACGCTTTTTCGGATCCTTCGGAAGAAATATTTTCTCCCCTTGAACTAGGAGGGTCTGGCTTCTTCATTAGCATTTCCATGGTCAATTAAACGCTTCAAGGTGGCGTAGCCTATGCGCAACTCCCGGGCGGCCTGCCGCCGCGAGATTTCACCGTCTCTAAGGCGCTCCAAAACTGCTCCATAAGTCTGATTGAAACCCCGCCTGTCGGTTACCCTTGGCCGGCCGATTTTATGGCCCTGTTTCCGTGCCCGGTCCATGCCGGCAATGACCCTCTCCCTGATGATGGAGCGTTCTAGCTGGGCATAGGCGACAGTGATGTAGTAAAGGGCTTCACCGAAAGGCGAAGTCGTGTCCAGCCAGGGCTCGGTGTATGACCTAAGGCCCACTCCCCAAGATTTCAGCCGCTCCAGTGTGGTGGCAGCGTCAAGCACCGAGCGGAAGGCTCGGTCCATCCGCCAGACCAGTGTTATGTCAAATCGCTTTTTGGATGCATCGGCAAGGAGGGCTCGCCATGACGTACGGTGGACGATATCAGCAGCCGAGACCTTATCGGTGTACTCGTTGAATACCCGCCAGTTATTGGCAGCTACGAATTCCCGGAGCGGCAAGAGCTGAGTGGCCAGATCCTGGTCCTTGTCAGCGGTCGAGACCCGGGCGTAGATGGCGACCTTCATGCGATCTTCTCCCTACTTTCAGATCGCCTCGCATCAGCTAAAGCCATGACCTGATCTACAAAATTTCGATCAGTGACAAAGGCGCGAAAATGACGGCCGTCGACCGGGCATTTAAACATAACGAATAGCTTGCCCGATTTGCGCCCGGTTGCCAGATCTACTTCGAGGTCTGTATGGCAAACCGGGCATGGAAAAGCATCAACCATTTTGAATCGCCTCCAGGTAGTTTTGACATAGCAGATAGAGTTTCCCACCCCTTACATTTGGATTGTTCCTATTTTGGGTGGGATCAAATTTAATGGCTGCCAACGCTTTCTCGACAGTCTTCAGTTGTTCTTCTGTCAATTGCACGACGAAATGTTTAAGCCTGACTGATCTTGCTCGTTCCCATTTAACTAGATATGCCGATACTGTCTCCTTGCCCATACTAGCCAATGAAACCAGACTCGCAGCGGTCTCGGGTAGAACCGACGCAATCTCGTTGGCACTAAAGTGCTCCAGAGTCTTTTGTAACAGTTCTGATCTTAACCCGGGATTATCCTCACCATGGATATGGTTCAATGCCTGGGATAGCAGCCGAGCTTTACAGTCGTCCACTTCCACGATGACACAAGGTACAGTTGTAATACCCATTTCCCTGAGCACCATAAGCCGGTGGTTTCCCGAAAGAACTTCATATTCTGACCCGACAGGACGGACGACTAGGTTCTCGACAAGACCGAAACGCCTCAAGCTCTCCCTCAATCTTGCCATCATCGCTTCGTCCTGGACGTTCGAGTTCCACGGAGAGGTAACAAGTCTTTCAATCGGCAAGTAGGTTGTATTCATAGTATGGCTTTCGGATATGGCAGGATCGGGACTTTCAGACGACTACGCCAGGTTGGGTCAAGAAAGCATATATAGCGGTGCTTGGGAGTTTGCTTGATTTGTGTCGCCGGCAGACCGGCACTTCTTAGGTAGTTAATCGAATGAGTGCCCATGATCTGGGCTACGGAGCGTGAATGACGCTGCCGTCCATCACCCAGATCATATAACGGCGTGGCTGATGATAGGCCGGTGTAAAGCCAACCGGATGCCTGGTATATGGTTCCAAGGTGCCCACGAGCCGGGTCAGCGTAACTGACCAGAAACTTTAGCGAAGTACATCGCCTCAACTCTTTAATCATTTTGGCCAAAACCCATGACTCTGAGTTCCTTGGCAAAGAGTCAGATAGCCACATCCGGGTTAAGGTCAGACTGTCCTTTAGTTGGGAGCCTTCCACCAGACGAAAAACGTTGGTTGGGCCTGCACCCAGGGTGATCGCACCAACCATTCTCTTAAAATACCTGACACCAAGAGCCAGGCTCGTGGCTCCAGGATACGAATGAAGATAATGGGCTTTAACCAGAATATCTCCTGCTACCGATGCCGAAACCGGTATCAGTTCAAGGTATCGAAACGGAGACACCTGGTTAACGTTTGGATCTAATTCCGCATAATTCATATGCACCCATTATATGGACGACCCCCAAACAACCAATGACTTGTTTGTATCCACCGTTACCCTGATGACTAATAACTCCGTCCGGCTGAATGTTGAAAGTTTTGAGTAAATTTTTTTTTAAAACTACTTGACAAGTTTTTTAAGGGTGGGCAAAAAAGGAAGGGGTTTTAATAAGAACCGTGTTCGGTTTAAAGATTGCTAACCGTGACACGGCGAAAATGACACCTGCCAATCGTTCTGACCAGAACGATTATTTGAACGTGATCTTATTGGGCTGTTTTCAATCGGTGTTGCCACCTTAAAACATAGAAAAAGGGGGTAATAAAACAGCCCGTAACGTTCAAATAAGGAGACGCTATTTGACGCTGAGCCCCTAATTACGTTTGGAGATGTAACAACAACAAGTGCCGAAGCATATATATATTAAATAATAAGGGCGAGACTCCCCTAAACCCCTAAGATTTGGCTTTTCAAAGCCTAACGTGTACACCTTGACTGCTTCGATAGAGCCCGAAATAGGAGTGTGGGTGTCTTCCCTTCACGGCGGTTGTACCATTTGAAGTCCACCACTGGACCCTAGAGGGGCGCATCAACAAGGAACAAGACCAATGGCAATCGTTCAAGGCTAGACGTTTCAAAGAGGCTTCAATAATACGAACAAATCAATCGTTCTCGGGAGAACGATTGGTGACTCGCCTCATTTCGCTCGATGAGGATACCTTGCTGAACCGGCCTGGCTTCTCCAAAAAGATAATGTCTTGCGGCGTACGTTAATGGCCTTTATAATTGCCTAAGCTAAAAGGACTTGTTTTTAATTCAATCAACAATCCTTTAAACTTGCCATAGTACTTGCCCAAGTATATTTTTTCAAATCTAATGTAAAAACCACCGGAGATTGGAGATTAACAAAATCTGTTTCGCCGCTGGTGTATGTGTTACTATTGATAACGGTGTAAGTTATGCAACAATCATTCAGCCCTGACCACATCGAAGAAAAATACAAGTTTATTTTTTACGAAGCACGTGATGGGATTGTTCTCACTGATTGCGAAACGGGTAACATCGTCGATTGCAATCCTGAATTCGAGCGCCAAACCGGAAGGTCGCTCAACATTCTGAAAACGATGGGGATTTGGGAACTGCGGCCTGCCGATAAGGTTAAGGACGCTAAATTAAAATTCGAAGAGATACGGCGTCTCGGCTATGGAGGATCTGACGAACTCGAGTACCAGAGGCCAAATGGGGAAATCGTCCCCATCGAATTCATGGCTAAAACGGTAAGCCTAGGAGATGAATGCTATATCCTGAGTATTACTCGCGATATCAGCAAAAGGCGTCAACTCGAGCATCAGCTGGCGAATTATCATGAGCATCTTGAAGAATTGGTTCAAACGAGGACTGACCAACTGCGTCGTCAGGCAAAGCTCCTTCTAGATCTAAACGACCACCTTCAACAGGAGATTGCTGAGAGAACCAAGGCTGAGGGGGAGTTAGCCAAACTCTATGAAAAATACCAGTTCTTTTTCCATAAGTGTAACGATGGCATGGGTATCATCGATTGTTCCACCTGGCCTATTAAACCCGGCAAACACATGGAAGTGAATGACATCCTCTGCAAAATGCTCGGATATAGCCGGGAGGAACTTCTTGAATTGAGCCCAACAGACATTACAGCGCCGGAGTACCTACCCCAGCACCTCGTCAGGGTTGCAACGTTGTCACCAGGGCTGAAGCTACTTTTCGAGTCACTGTACATTACCAAAACAGGCGAACGATTTCCCATGGAGGTGACCATCCACCTCTGCGAGTTGGATGGCAAACTCTCCGCTTTGACCGTATACCGCGATATTAGGCAACGCAAAACTATGGAATTGGAACTCGAACATCATTACGAAGAAGAAAAATCCCTCCGCCAAAATCTTGAAGACAGGATCCATCGTAATATCGAGTTTATTCGGGGCGTTATCCATGAGCTAAAAACGCCCCTCACATACATGATGGGCACCAGCGAGATGCTGGCGCGGGAACTTGCAGACAGCGAAAGGCTTAGCAGGTTTGCCCAGAATATTTGCCATGGGACCAGAAGGTTAAACAGTAGGATCTCTGAGCTGATCGATCTGGCCAAGGGCGAAGCCGGCATACTACAGATCAAAGCCAAATCGGTCAGGCTGCCCCAACTATTGCGAGATATCATCGATTCCCGCTTTTCCGAGGCTGAAGCCAACCACATCGGCCTGAGACTGGAAGCGATCTCCGTACCGGACATCATCTGGGCTGACGAAGACAGGTTGACTCAGGTTATAGACAACCTCTTGAATAACGCGATCCGGTATACCCTCCCCGGCGGCATCATCACGCTATCCTGCCGAACCGCCAATAGCGCGGTTGAAATCGAGGTTGCCGACACGGGCTGCGGCATCGGCGAACAAGAACAGGCGAGTATTTTCGAACCCTATAGTGCCGACAGGCAAAACAAAGACACCCTCGGCGGATTGGGTATAGGACTTCCGCTGGCTAAAATGCTGGTAGAGCTCCATGGCGGGAAGATTTCCTTGCGCAGTGAGATTGGGAAAGGCACGAGGGTATTTTTCGCCATGCCGTTAGATAAACCGAGACCAGGTGAACCATGAAAGTCGTACTGATTGAAGACGATCCCGGAATCATTGAATATATCAGCATGGCTTTCGGCGTGGGTTGGCCGGACAGCAAGATTGTCGCCTGCCAGCGCGGCGAAGGCGGCGTCGAGTTAGTCGGGAGTGAAAATCCGGATGCGGTCATCCTTGACCTCGGACTGCCCGATATCAGCGGCTTTGAGGCTTTAAAGCGTATCCGAGAGTTTTCGGACGTGCCAATTCTCATCGTGTCGGTCCGCGACAACGAGCAGGATATCGTTAAGGGAATCGAACTCGGCGCCGATGAATACGTGGTCAAACCTTTTGGGCAGCTTGAACTCATGGCTAGGGTCAAGGCTTTAATTCGGCGCCATTCACCCAAGCTTACCGCCAAGATCACGAGAGGCCCGCTGGCTTTCGATCCGCTGTCGGGTGAATTGACTATAAAACAAAAAAAGATACGTCTCACCAGGACCGAAGGCATCATTATGACAGCCTTGATGAAAAACACAGCCGCATTAGTAACCCATTCCGAACTGGCTGAGTCAATTTGGGGGGATGACTACGCGACATCGGTTGATACCCTAAGGGTTTACATCAAACGGCTGCGGTCCAAGATCGAAATCGATCCCGATACTCCCGTATTTATCGTGGCTAGACCCGGGCGGGGCTACGTCCTGCAGTTGCCCTGATTCACTTTCAATAGTGACATTTCTGTCCAAACCGCTGTTACCAACCTGTAACGGCGGACTTTCTTTTATAACGCCATTGTAATCGTGCCTTTGTTATTCTTCTGTAACCGAAATATGGAGGCGAAATATGTCATTTTTCCATTCAACGGTCTCTAGGCGGGATTTCATGAAAAATTTAGGAATCGCGGGGGCGGGGATCGGAGCCGCAGCCGCGGCAGCGCCAGCTTTCACAGACATGGCAGACGTCATCTCAAAGGCGCAAAGTATCCACCCCAAGAACCCGTGGTATGTTAAGGAGAGGGAGTATCTTAACCCGACCACTGAGATCGACTGGAATAAAATGGAGCGGTTCGAAGGGGGTCCGTATGACCCGGTCAAGTGCCTGTCTACCGCTGATTATCAAAAGATCATGGCAGAAATGGGAGCCAATCGGAAAAATTTTATCCTAAACAACGCCCCAGGAAAAACACTTAGGGACTTTGCTCTCAACATGAGCGCAGCAGCTTACCCTAATGCTGTGATTTGGGGGCCTTATGTTAAACACGCTCGGGTCAAAGGTTACTTCCTCGGCGAGCAGGGCTCTGTATTCACGCCCCAGATGTTGGGTGTGCCCCGATGGGAAGGCACCCCAGAAGACAACGCCCGGATGATGCGTTCGGTGTTCCAGCATTTCGGCGCCGCTGAAGTCTCTTTTGGTGAGATTATCGAGGGTAAGACCAAGAAGCTGATCAACCTGAGCACCACCGACTGGGGACCCAACATGCGAATCATGTTCGAGGACGTGGACAAGGCTTACGTCGTCGATGACGGTAAAGATCTGGCTACCGGCAAGATGGTCATCCCGAACCGATGCAAGTCGGTGATAGTCTTCAAGATTCGCCAGTCCCAGGAAATGACCAAGAAAGGCAACAGCTACATCGCCCGTTCAGGCAGCAATAAGGCGTATGACCAATTGGCTATCACCAACTACCGGGTGAAAGCTTTCCTCAATGGTATCGGTTACGAGGCCATGAGCGGCGGCACCTTCGGCATCACCTGCGCCCGCCCCGGCTGGGGCGCTTTATTCGGCATGGGTGAACTAGCCCGTTCGATGCAGATGATTGCACCAACCGAAGGCCCGGTGATGCGCGCCACCGCGATAATGGTTACCGATTTGCCGCTGCCGGTAACTAATCCCATCGATGCCGGCACTAACAAGTTTTGCCATTCATGCTTCAAATGCGCTGACATCTGCCCGTCCGGAGCCATATATAAAGAGCCAAACCCGGATTTTATCCAATGTCCGACGAACCACTCTGGTGGCGTGCCCGGCTACGTTGCTGAGAAACTCAAACCAGAAACATTTAACAATAGCCCGGGATACAAACGCTGGCCGCTGAACCACTTTGCCTGTCGGTCCTATTGGACAGTAAACAGCGCCAGTGACAACTGGTGCATCGGCGCCTGTGTGTTCAACAAGATGGATGAAGCCACTATCCATCCGCTGATCAAGATGACAGTCGGCGCGAGTCCCGTGTTCAACGGTTTCTTCACCAACATGGATATCGCCTTTGGCTACGACCACCAGCCGGAAGACAAGTGGGAAGACTGGTGGAACGAGGAGCACAAAGTCGTCCCGATGCCTTTCACCAACTATTAGACATTTGGGACGAGTTGGGATGAGATAAAGGCTGTGGAATCCTGAGTAACCAAGTACGTTAACATTCTAAGGAAAACCTGAAACAACCCGGAGTCCTGGTAAACGGAATGGAAAGTCGGTGTAAATCCGGCGCATACCGCCTACTGTGTGTGGGTGACCACGAGCCAGCGAAGCGCAGTTTTCAGGGTAATGCCTCCTTCTGGTGGTAACTGAAGGTAGGAATGTAGTTAAAATTGTTAGCCCCCTGCCTACCAGCCCCTCGGTCTCATTTTCTCTAAGCCAAACACAGATATCACTGATTGTTTCAGGAAAAGTTCGACTCTCCGATGAGGACGAACCTGAAACGACTCTCTAGTACCTGTGGGGCTTCACCAGCCCCACAGGTACTTTTTCAATGGGCTGTTCTTCGGCAAAAATACGCATAAAGTCCAATGGTGACTAGTTCTTTTGGACGATGACATTTTGTTATATTAGAGTAACATATTAGCTATAGTTTCGGTATTTGTCTGCTTATTTCCAATTATAAGAAATTTTACACAAGACAATAATAAAAGGGTTAACAAAGAAAATAAATAGGAGGAGCATCAATTGTTCAAAGCACATTCTACACTAAGCAGACGTGAGTTCATGCGTGCGATTGGAATCGCTGGATCGGGGCTTGGGGCAGCATCTTTGGTCCAGCCAAAGTTCAACGATGTTGACGAGTTGTTGTCAGCTTCTTCAAACCTAAAATATGACCATCCATGGTACGCGAAAGAGGTTGACGAACCTACAGTCGAAGTCGATTGGAATACAATGCAACGATTCCCAAAAGCTAAATATAATAATTTCGCCCAGCATTTAACAACAGATGAAGTGAAGGCAATCCAAGCTAAAACCAAAGCAGACACTGTCAAGCAAATGACGGACAGTTCAAAATCAGGATGGTATCTTAGAGACAATGCTATCAAGATGGGGGGTTGGGCTGGTGTCCGCTATCGTATGACTCTAACAACTGCAATAAAAGATTGGGTGGAAGGATGGAGTATCATCCCGACACCTGCTGTACTGGGAGTTCCAAAATGGCAAGGCTCTCCCGAAGAGGCTTCTTTGTTGGTTACCCAGGCTTTAAGGCTTTTTGGTGCTTCAAGTGTTGGATTCGCTGAAATTCTTCCTTCAACTACCCAAAAAATGGTTTGGGGGCAAATGCCTCAAAATCCATTTCCAACACTATCCTTTGAAGGGGATGCCCCTAAACCCGTTTTCGATACTGCAGCAAACAAAGTGGTCATCCCAAACACATCTAGATACGCCATCGTGCACACCATTCGGCAATCGTTAGATGCATCGGCAAGACCTGGATATCTATCAGATGGTGCAGCCGGGCAAGCATACGATAACTGTGATATTGCGCAGTGGCGTCTCCAATCTTTCCTCCGAGTCATGGGATATTCCTCGATTACCCAGAATATTCAAGGTAATGGCGCTATCGTCGGCTGGGGAGTCATGTCCGGTTTGGGTGAGCAAGGGCGCTTGCAACACCTAGTTACTCCGCGATGGGGACCAATGATCCGCCAGTCAACGATGAACATCGTGGATATTCCGGTCGCTCCAACAAAACCAGTTGATTTCGGGGCAAGGCGTTTTTGTTACACATGCAAAAAGTGTTCTGATCTTTGCCCTTCCGGAGCGATTCCAAAAGAAACTGAGCCGTCTTGGGATATTACCTCAAAATATGACCTCGTGAAACCCGAACTTTTTAACAACCCTGGTATAAAGACTTGGTATTTCAATCACTTCAAATGCAACACTACCTGGCAAGAAACTGACACCTATTGCGGTATTTGCCAAGCTACTTGCGTCTTCAGCAAAGACGATGCTGCTTCGGTTCATGAAATTGTCAAAGCAACGCTGGCATCAACCAAGATCTTGAATTCATTCTTTATCGATATGGATAATATGTTTGGTTACGGATTGACGCCGGAAGACCAAATCGAAGAATGGTGGCAGAAGCCGATCCCTGTGAATGGAATCCACTACGAGAACGATGTGTTCTATAAGTAAAAAGAACGCGCAGGGATAACATCAATGATCCCAACCAATAAAACTCAATACTGTTGTAAAAAAGACGAGGGGCTTCATCAGCCCCTCGTCTTTTTCAGCGGTCTTGGTTAACTAGCAGCAGGTTTAGTCGGTAGCAAACGCCAGGTCAGGCCAGCGAATAGAAGCGCGAAGAAGACGACGAAGGCGAAGCCAATCCATCCGCCGCGCTGAGCCCCCTCACCGATTTGAGAACCCAACCACGCAAACGCTGTAACCCAGAGTAAACCGCTCGCTACGGCCATAAGCCAGTGCCACCATGCAAATGGCCTTCCGGTTGCCCTTGATACGTTAGCTAGCGAGTATAGAGCGATGCCCATCAGACCACCAGCCACGATAGAAAACAGGAATGTAATCATTTATTTTACCCCCATCGGCGTTGGTGTAAATCCGGAGATAAAGTTCGCGGTCTTCAGGTATTCGGGCGGATCGAAAACGCCTTTGAACAGAGGCGGATTGAGGTCGTCGAGCATGTTCTTTGGATACATATTGCGTTCTGCCCAAAGAGCGACATTAGAGACTAAGCCGGTGGAATCTCGCGCAAGGATGTTGCGCATCATGCGGTGAGACCAGGTATTGCGGCGCGTCCAAGGACAAGCTGCAACGCAAGCGCGGCATCCAGTCGGACCTGCACCATAAGCCCAACCATCGTTACACACCGCGAAGTTGGTTGCCCAGCGCTTCATACCATATTCAACTCGGTCTGGTTCAGGCGATTTGGAGATTGCCTGCGTCGGACAGTTCTCCGCGCAGATCATGCAGCGCTTGCAGAACGCGTAGAGATTGAAGTCAATCGGTTTATCAGTCGCCATTGGTAGTGATGTGAATACTACCGCGGGACGACAGTTGCCTCCGACATCAGGAGACATGCAGTTAGAGGTTCTGCCTATATTGCCATATCCCGATAAAGCACCATGAGGCGGTATTGTCAGGTCGTAACCACCATTCGGTGAATTCCACCTTGCGGGATAACCCAGTGCCTTCAAATATCCCACGATCTGCTGAGCGATGGTCGAAACAATGTTGTATCCTTGCTGTGACTGACCATAGTTTGGATCCGCCATCATGGAATCCCATTCCATGGGCGCATTCACGAATATGCCATAATTCCACCATGGCTGAATCTTGATTTCTTCCCCAACCTTGAATCCTCGAGTATTTGAGCTGTGGTTGTACCACACAAACTCAGGATGAACCGGTATGATACCAACGTACTGTGCCCCAAAATGATACGCTGCCCATTTGATGTTCTCAGCCGCTTTTTCAGGTGATTCGAAAACGGCTCGTGTAGTGCTTACTTTATCCCAGTCATTCACTTCAGGAGTTGTCGTGATGGAAGAAACGCCTACTGCGGTATCGCCAGAAACAATTTTATTGGCGATGTAACCTTCCTGGGCATCGAAGTTCGCGCGCATTTCGGTAGTTTTAAAATACCGCTCCCGGAAACCAGGAAGCCAGTCGTATACGTACTCCTTGTCGCGCTCCAGCATGTCCGGGTACATCTCGTAGTATTCACGCCAGAAAGGATCGAGAGCTTGAACCCCGTTTGAGGGCCAGGCACTGTAAGGGATAGCGAATTTGAACTTGTTTACATCGGGGTCATGGCGGCTCTGGAATCTCTGATTATAAATCCATCTCAGGTCAGGGCGGTGAATCCCGTTGACTACCTGGTTCGGCCGCATATAAGTGGTATTTTGCTCGGTGACCTTCCAGCTGGTTTCCGGAACTTCGTCGACTTCGAACGGAGTTCGATCGAATGTTTCATACTCGAAACCGCGCCGGCTTTGGTGACCTGGAAAACTAAGAGGAGTAGCGCCGTCCTGAACGCCCCAGGCGTAAGCAACTCCAGCTGCGGCGGCCGTCCCGCCGACGCCAAGCATGACTGACTTCATAAAATCGCGGCGGCTTATTGAATTGTGGAACTGAGCCAATGAATTGTTCTCCTTTCAGTCTCCTTGATTGGGCCGGACCGCTTTATTTTGTTTCTAAATCGGCACCTCCTGTTCCGAGAGAATTTCAATACCTAAAGCGACGCGCCCTCGCCGCTGATTTGTTTTGCCATCTCAAGTTCTGCCATATATCTCATCGGTGCGTCGGGTTCTTTCCCGAATTTGCTTTGTACTTCCTTGGCAAATGCCTTCTCTGACGCTCTTTCCTGTTTAACTTTGTTCAACCAGTTCGTGGGGTCCAGCAGCGGGTCCTCATCCATGCGCTTATCGGTCTTATACCTGGCTTCTTCCTGGCGTTCCTGCATTTGCTGGTAGTGGGTGGTCGCGTGGCGGAAGGAAAAGCGTGACATCACTTTTTGACCATCTAAACCGCACCTTTCGCAGGCTACTCGCGGTTCGCTAGTCATCGGACAAAGTGATTCAAATGAGTGTCCGCAATTCGGGCAAAAGAATTCATAAATCGGCAATGTCCCCGCCCCCCCTTGATGATAGTTAATAATTGTTACCCGTATTGTATCATTCGTTCGTTTAAAGTCAATACGCATTTTAGCTTATTTATAGGCATACTAGGACTAATACATTCGATACAGCCTATTATGTCCCAAATGTCATTACATTTTACTTACTAATTAGCCAAATGGCAGTTGCTTTTCTTAACCATTTGTGCTAGCATCCGTCCGATTAATAATTGAATACCGGGGCACAGTCCTTAATCGGACCAAAGGAGAGAAAGCCGGTGAAAGTCCGGCGCAGTACCGCCTACTGTGTGTGGGAAATCCCACGAGCCAGCAAAGCGCCAGGCCCCGTTGCCTACCTCCAGTGGATATTGGAAAGGGATAGCCTGATTGCATGAATCGCTGTCCCTACCGATTGAGGGGAAGCGATTTTGTTTTACATCAAACCGAATCCGACGACCGTTTATCACGTTGCCTACGCACCTGCCATTGAAAAAGCCTACCTCTTTCACTGGGGCTGCAATCTTAAGTGCCGCGGCTGCCTGTGCAATAAAGAAATCAACTGCATGGCCCTCGAGGAAAACCTTGACGTAGTCCTGCGCGACCCAAGATTACCAAAGCCGCAAAACCCGTCACAGTATCTTGACCTCGACGAAGTCATCACCACGCTCAGGAAGGTCGCGGTCAAAGAGGTCCTTTTCGAAGGGCAAGAAGCCTCGATCGACCCGGCCTACGGCGCCATCACCGAGGCGCTGAAGGCTGAATTCGGTTGCTACATTACCCTTAACACCAATGGCGTGAAACTCCCTGACCTTTCCCACACCGACGAGGTGGTAATGAGCCTCAAGGCGGTAACACCGGAGCTGTACCGCTATTACACCCTACATTCAAATGATCGGGTACTGCGCAACTTCGTCGAAGTTTATCGCCTGGGTAAGAAACTGCGGGCTGAAAGCGTCTTCATACCGGGTCTCATAGATCTGGAAGAGACGGAGAAAATTGCCGGATTCATTGCCGGGGTTGATTCGAAAATCCCTTATCGCATCGATGCCTATTTCGAGTCCGGAGCTGAAAATCCCTGGCGAAGGGCGACGCCGGAAGAGATGGCACAGGCGGTAACCGTCGCCAAGAAGCATCTAGCAAACGTTACCTGCACCCAACAGACGGCAGCCAAACTGGAGAAGAAAGACCTGATGTATGAAGTCATCAGGCTTTACTAAGAGGTCATTAATGGTATACCACAAAAAGCTAGATCGAAAATCAATCAGCTCATGTCACGGAATAAACATTGATGTTGTCTATCACAACGCCGTAGGTGTCCCTACCGACACCCTGGTCATCACTCTGCCTGAGCAGCGACCGATGCTGACGACCCGGCATGGCTATAAGGCAACGGACGTCATCTGCAACTGCCACGTACCAAAGGAACTCTGGGATTTTATGCATGATGAATCCCGCTGCTGGCAGGAGACTTACGGTCAGATCATGGCTGAAGTCCTGACTGAAGCTAATCGGTCGATCGAAGACATCGCGTTCTTGTCTACCGGCATCAAGCAGGAGCGAGTGGCCGTGGCCGAAGAAGTTTACGATGAGTTTTGGGTATTGGCAGTGACTACCGCGGGTGTCAAGACCAATGCCATGCGGGTGGGCGTCGACAAAGCATCGGGCGTTGAGCGTAACGGCAAGTTCGAGAAGATCGGCACGATTAACAACATTATCCTGACGAACGCCATCCTCGAAGCCCCGGCGCTGGCCTCATCCTTCATCACTATCACTGAAGCTAAAAATATCGCCCTGCAAGAGCTTGATATCCGCAGCGCTTACGCGCCGTCGCTGCTGGCCACCGGTACCGGCACCGACCAGATCATCGTGGCATCGGGTCTCGAGCACAAGTACACCTACGTCGGCGGTCATACCAAACTGGGGGAGATGATAGCTCAGGCGGTTACCAAGTCCACCATCCAGGCGATAAGGAATTCCAGAGGTTTCTGAAGTGGATCTCATCCTGATGTTGCTGCTCGCCCTGGCGATCGACCTCACTATCGGCGAGTACCCCACGGCTTTCCACCCAACGGTGTGGTCTGGACGCCTGGCTGGGGCACTGATTCAGCCTGGGTTAAAGCTGCCGTGGAGTCTTCAACTCATCTACGGGATAGCGATAAGCCTTTCGATCATCACCCTGTTCACAGTCTCAGCCTGGCTTATACTCGGATTCCTGATGGGAATCGACCACTGGCTCTTTGTCTTTACCGGGGCGCTCATCCTCAAACCGGCCTTCTGCCTGGCCCAGCAGTGGCGGGTGGCGCGGAAGACCCGGGCAGTGGTTGAATCTGAGGCCCCGGTGCCTCCGGGGATGGAGGGTCTTTTCAACACTGTGAATTACAACCAGCCGGCTACCCGGGGTGAGATCGCCTCGGCCAGTATTCGCTCCATTGCTGAGAACGCGTCGGATTTTGTAACCGCACCGCTTTTCTATTTTGTGTTCCTCGGCGTACCGGGTGCGGTTGCATATCGCGTCATCAACACACTGGACAATATGATCGGCTACCGCGGCAAGTTTGAATACCTGGGTAAGTTCGCCGCGCGCCTCGACGATGTCGTTTCCTTTATTCCGGCCAGAATCACCGCTTTGTTGTTTGTCGCCTCAGCCGGGCTGAGACGGGCAGGTGCCAGCCAGGCTTGGCGGACAATGATAGCCGACCACGGCCTGACACCAGGACCCAATGGCGGCTGGCCGATGGCTGCGGCTGCTGGAGCTCTGGGGGTCAAATTATATAAAACCGGGCATTACGAGCTAGGTAGTTCATTCGTTGAGCCACCAATCGACAAGATCACCGAAGCTGTCAGCCTATACCGTTTAAGCATGTTCACTTGGATCGGCGTCTGTCTGATGGCACTGGCAGTGGCTGCCGCATTGCGAGGATGAGATGATAACTAAGGGCATGGTCCATTTATTCACCGGCGAAGGCCGCGGCAAAACATCGGCCGCCCTTGGCACGGCAATACGTGCAGCCGGTTATGGGTTGAAAGTATTCGTTCTCTTCTTTATGAAGGGCATACATCCAGGGGGTGAATATTCCTCGTTCCAAACATTAGGTGTTGATTTCAAAGTCTTCGGCCGGCCGGATTTCTACGGGCCGTCAGATATCAGGGATGAAGACCTGAAACTGGGCAGAGAAGCCTTGAAAGCTTCTGTCGACGCTATAACTGGCGGCCGGTATGATCTGGTGGTGCTTGACGAAATCAATACGGCGGCTGCCTGGAACCTCATTGAAACGGCTGATGTCCTGAAATTAATCGATAGTAAACCGCCAGGCGTTGAACTGATCCTGACTGGCCGTTATGCCTCTCAGCTAATTATTGACAAGGCTGATTATGCCACCGAACTGGTGAGCACGAAGCACCCCTTCGACCGTGGCGCGCCTGCGCGGGAAGGAATCGATTACTAGTGAAAGTCGCCTTTTTCCATATCGAGCCGAAACCAGGCCAGATCGAGGCCAACCGCCACTTGTATGAGCGGCTGATCTCAGCAAGTGCCGTACTGGGGACGCGCTGGATACTTACTCCCGAGCTCGGTATCTCAGGGTATTACTTCACCGATATCATCGGCACCAACTGGATCAAACCCCAGCCTGATGAATGGATGAACAAAATCAAGCTCGAAAGCCGCAGGCTTGATCTAACCATCTTCTTATCTCACCCTGAGCGGGACAAGAAAACCGGCAAGTTCCACAACACTTTATTCGCGATCGATAAAGGCAGAATCGCTGGCCGTCACCGCAAGATAGAGGTCCATCCGGGCGCCGAAGAAGCCTGGTCCTCTCCCGGTGATAGCCTGAAACCCTTCGCTATCGACGGTGCAAGAATCGGGATGCTGATCTGTGCTGATACCTGGGACACTCACCACGGACTTGAACTCCAAAAAAAGGCTGCTGAGCTACTGGTCGTCAGTGCTGCCTGGGGTCAGAAATACCCGCCGCTGGAAAACTGGAAAACCCTGTCGCTATCTACCGGACTACCGGTATGGGTCTGCAACAGAACAGGCCAGGAACGTAATGTCGACTGGACTCAGGCTGAAAGCATGGTCCTGGCGAAAGGCCAGCCGGTGCTCAGATACTCCGGCAAGCCGGCGTTGCTGGTCTTCGACTGGGATTTCGAAAGGATGTCGCCTGTATCAGCCGAGTTTACCGTCATACCCGTTGATGGAAGGGAGATCTGACCATGGTCATCGATACCAGATCAATGCCCATCTATTTAGACAAACCGGCTCTAACACCCAATGCTAAACTGGTCTTGGAAAAGCGCTACCTGCGCCGGGATGAAAATGGTGAAATTATTGAAACACCAGACGAGATGTTTTGGCAGGTAGCCCGGGCAGCAGCTTCTGTCGAACAACACTACGACCCTCAGGCAGATATTGAGACTGTTGCATCTGAATTCTACGAAATCATGGCGGGACTGCTCTTCCTGCCCAATTCGCCTGCCCTTTTAAACGCCGGTACCGGTCGAGGGCAAATGGCTGGCTCGATGGTGCTGCCGGTCGAAGACTCGCTGGATTCCATTTTCGATGCCGTAAAAAATGCCGCCATTATCCACCAGCGTGGTAGCGGGATCGGTTTCGACTTCTCGAGCATCCGACCCAGAGGTGACCGGGCAGGCAGTCGGCCTGATGCCGCCATCGGACCAGTAGCCTTGATCGAGGTATTTTCCAGGGTGACCCAGAATATCCGCCAGGGCGGTATCCGCCGCGGCTGCAATGCCGTCTCGTTGGGCATCGACCACCCGGATATTATTGAATTCATCAGGGCCAAAGCTGACCAGTCATCCTTAAGCAACTTCTATACCTGCATTGCCATCACTGATGATTTCATGCAAAGAGTGAAGCAAGGATTGGATTATCCCTTGATCCATCCCCGTACCCAGAGCGTTAGCAGGTGGCTGAATGCTAGAGAGGTGTTCGACCAGATCGTCGACCAGGCCTGGCGTAATGGTGAGCCGGGCTTTATCTTCCTCGACCGGATCAACCGTGACAACCCCACCCCACAACTAGGGACTCTTCATCATGTCAGCGGCTGTGGTGAACAGCCGCTACTACCCAACGAATTTGCCCACCTCGGCTCCGTCAACCTTTCCCGAATCGTGAAATCTGATGGGGATCAAACATATATCGACTTCAAACTGCTGGCCAGTGTCGTCGGCACAGCGGTGAGGTTTCTGGATAATCTCATTGATTTAACAGGCTATCCGACGAATGAGAGCATGCTCGCTACCAAACGGACCCGGAAGATCGGCCTCGGGGTGATGGGCTTTGCCGATATGCTGTTCCAATTGGAGATCGCCTACAACTCCGAACAGGCGCTCGATATAGCAAGAGAGGTGATGAGCTTCATCCAGCGGCAGGCGCTTGATGCCTCTATCGAGCTTGGCCAGAAGCGGGGGCCATACCCGGCTTTCCATGGTGGCGGGAAACCAATCCGTAACGCCTCGCGTACTACCATTGCACCAACTGGCACCATATCGCTGATAGCTGGTTGCACTTCGAGCATCGAACCGGTTTTCGCTACTGTCTTTATCAGGAACGCTTTCAAAGGTGAACACCAGATGCTGGATATCAATCCCCATTTCGAAAAGGCGGCGCGCCAGGCTGGGGTCTTTACTTCAGACCTCATCGAGCGCCTTGTCAGGTGTAACCACCTGCAACAGCAACCGGATGTACCTGAGGAATTGAAACGCATCTTCGTCACGGCTCACCGGGTCAGCCCCGAGTGGCATATCAAAATGCAGGCGGCTTTCCAGGAGTTTACTGATGCTGCCGTCTCTAAAACAGTCAACTTGCCTCATAATGCTGATAGAGAAGAACTTGGTATTATCTTCATGCAAGCATATGATATTGGGCTCAAGGGTATTACAGCCTACCGTGACCAGAGCCGGTCATCTCAGCCCTTCTGCACTGGCGATATCGGCATTAGTCTGGTCCGGGAATATATGAATTGTAGGTAAACGGGAGAGTTTATGCCCAACCCAAACGTTAGGAGCGAAGTTGATTGGTTTAAGTCTCAAAGATCAAAGCCGCGCTTTTAAGATACCTTGTGTTAACCAATCAACTAAGAGTCGCGTTCCAGAGAGAGTCCGACCCGACAAGGATGACTAAGGTTTTCTTCTTGAGTACTTTATGAAATCAGGTAATGCCATTAAAGCTCGAAAAAAGCGCTCAGGTCGCTCGGCTGAATAACATTTCCCCGTAATCCTACCCGGCTTCACGCTACACATTTCTAATGCCACTTTTTGTACCCGTTCTATAGGGGTAGCAAAAGCTTTCAACAGCACCGACATTAGTCCCATTTTGGAATCAGTTTCGGGACAGGTCTTTACATCCTTGTAGATGTCCGTCTCAACCATGCCTGGAAATAGGCAGTTTATTGATATCGGCTTATCCTTGTTCTCAGCAGCCAGGCTCTTCGTAAGACTTGTAATCGCAGCTTTACTCGCACCGTATGGGGATTGGAAAGGACTGGGATTCCCACGTCCCCCACGCCCACCTATGTTAATGATCGTTCCTCCCCCACTTGATATGAAGTATGGGATTAATAGCCTGCAGGCATAGAAAGAACCCATCAAGTTGGTATCAATGACTTCTCTTATCTCGTCGGTGGTCATAGACTGAAGAGTTCGATAGCCGCCAGATATCCCTGCATTATTTATCCACACGTCGATTTTCCCGAAGGCTAATTTGCTACTCTCGAACAGCCCTAAAATTTCAGCCTCGTTTGTGACATCTGCTTGGAAAGCCCGAACGGAAAAGCCGCTTTGGTATAGCTCTTCGACCGTCTTCGAAAGAAGGGTGAAATCTCTTGAACATAGAACTACGTTAGCTCCGGCAGCCGCACAAGCTTCCGCAATTGCACGTCCAATACCCCGGCTGGATCCGGTGACGACTACTGTTTTGTCTTTGAGTGTCATTATGATTGAGTCCTCTAATCTAGTGATATTCGGAGTTAACTCTATCACAAGCTCTGTTTTTGTATAAGATCCCATGTCAGACCGAAATGAACGAGGGGCTTTTTCAGCCCCTCGTTCATTTCCCGAGAGATCCATTCCAAGATATCCATTGTTTCAGAGAGAGACGGACTCTTTGAGGAGGACGAACTGAGATGGCTTAATAACACCCGAGGGACTTTGAATGTCCCTCGGGTGTTTTCGCCGGCTGAGACCAGGTGATTGAAAAAAGAGGGACAGGAACAGTGGCTGAAATTGATTTCAACCACTGTTCCTTTTGCATATATCCTACCGATATGCCCCGTGGCGGGAAAGGACATTAGAGTCCTGTCCATAGAATGGCAACTCGAGATCCCACCATGACTCAGGATCTTTCTGTCCATACTCGAAAGTCTCAGCCATACTGAATAGAAAACCGTTAAAAAGGGGAGTGGTAGCTATGGTACTTTTCACTACGTCGTGAATCATAGCGCCATGATTTACCGTAAAAGTGCATTCACCCCAGCATATGTTGCAACTGCTTCCACTTTCAGAAGCCCAGAGACTGCAACCAGGACCGTTCATGATAAAGGCCTTGGTCCCTTGCACGGTCCAAATCGCCGCTTTCCCATTAACAGTTGGACGTTCCCAAGAAGGCTCTTTTTCGAAAGATATCACTTCAGCAGGGCAGTTATTTGCACATTTCTGGCAGGTATGGCAGAAGCGGAAAATACCTGCGTCTATTGGTTTGTTTGGCGCCAGCGGCAGATCAGTTACAAAATCATATAAACGGCCAGGAGCACCATATTCAGGGGAAATTGTATAGAGTTGTTGGCGACTTGCCTCCCCAAGTCCGTTCAATATCGCACCAGCCCCACCAGCGAAGAAATGGGTCGCGTCTTGATTGGGTGTTGCGTTACCAACTACTCCGATCTTCTGATAGCCTATCATGCGCAGAAAGTTTTGAGTACAAGCGTTGATATTGCCGACATTCATAAAAGTATTGCGATTCGCAAAACCGCCCCAAGCCGGGGAGCGGCGGAATAATTCATTCGACCCTTGGGTCGAAACACTCACTTCCCACATTTCTTTATTGGGGATGACTAGCTTTGTAGAAGTCTCATAACCTGTGTCAACATTCTCGTACACGATTGGACGAGCAACACTTTCGGGAGGCGGCCATTTGTCAATGTAGCTGTTGCTGTTAGCTCCGCCTTTCTCGTAGGAAAACACAGCCTTGTTTCTGATTTCGCTTGTGAACTCACCATATCCTACTAAAGAGGCGCCATACACCCTCATTGCAGCCCTGAGCATCTTTGAAGCTTCCTCCGGTGTTCCGGTCCATTTGGGGACACCAAGTTGTTCAGGGGTTTTCGTCGGAGCCAAATTGAATTCACCAGCCCAACCGAAATCACCAGGCTTCCGTTGGATTGTATTCGTCGTCGTCGCGCCGGCGTACAATGCATCATCTCGCAAACGATAACCAGATTGGTTGGCATCTTGGCGAGCTTTTTGTAAGGGAGCTCCCACCGCATTGGCATTAACCACTCGGTCTTTCCCATAGTATTGAGCCTTTGTGTAACCTGCTTGACCCTGAAGACGGCCGTCATGACGCTTCATCATGTCCCAGTCAATCTCGATCGTGGGATGATCAAACTCCCTCTCTTTGACATACCATGGCCGTTTCCAGCTTGCGTCAGAAGATCCAATTAACTCGTCCATATCATGGAATACTGGTGTAACCAAAGAAGCGCCACCGATGCCAGCACCTAAGAGCCCAATGGCTTTCATGAACTCTCTTCTACTTACAACGCTATGAAACCTGGACATTGTCTATTCCTCTGACCTGCCCCCAATGATGGTACCAGTTGTTAAGTAGTTTTGGCAGCCATAATAGCCTCAGGTGCCGGTGGCAGATAACCAAGTGAGCTGTGAGGCCGGACCTGATTGTACTGCCTCCTCCAGTCGGCAATCAATACTTCAGCCTCAAAAAGCGTGGTGAAGATCTCCCGGTTCAGTAGTTCATCCCTGAGCTTGCCGTTGAATGACTCGATGTAGCCGTTCTCCCAGGGTGACCCAGGCTCGATAAACAGCGTTTTGATGCCAATGTCTGCCAGCCATTTCCTGATCGATCTGGCGGTGAATTCCGGTCCGTTGTCCGACCTCAGGTGCTCGGGTATGCCCCTTAAGATGAACAGATTGAAGAGCTGGTCGATGACATCCTCTGACGTGATCCGTCTCTTGACCAGGATGGCCAGGCATTCCCGGGTGTATTCATCGATGATATTGAGCATCCGAAAAGCCCGGCCGTCTGATGTCCTGGCACTGACAAAGTCATAGCTCCAGACGTGATCCTTATGCTCCGGCCTGAGCCGGATGCACGAGCCGTCATTAAGCCATAGCCTGCCTCTTTTAGGTTGCTTCTGGGGCACCTTGAGTCCTTCCATGCGCCAGATCCTCTCTACCCTCTTGTGGTTCACCCGCCAGCCTCTTTCACGGAGTAGTGCCGTGATCCGCCGGTAACCGTAGCGGCCAAACTTGGTGGCCAGTGCAGTGACATCGGCCACCAGGCGCTTTTCCTCATCGGGTGGCTCCTTATCACGGCGCTGGGTAGCCCTGGCCTGGCCGAGCACCTGGCATGCCCGCCTCTGGGAGACCTTCAGCTTGTCCTGAATCTTGGTGATAACCTGACGTCTCTTGTGCGGGCTTAGAAGTTTCCCCGGGCGGCTTCTTTGAGGATGGCATTGTCCAGGGTGATGTCGGCTACCAGCTTCTTCAGTCTGGCGTTTTCCTGCTCCAATGCCTTGAGGCGTTTGGCCTGCTCGACTTTCATGCCGCCGTATTCCTGACGCCAGCGGTAGTAGGTGCAGTTGCTGACCCCGATCTTCTTAAGCACGACGGCCAGACTGGTGCCCTGGCTGATGAGGATCTCGGCCTCCCGGAGATGGTTGATGATCTGCTCCGGAGTGAAGGACTTCCTCGGCATATTCTCCCCCTTTCTTTTGGTCCAGTATATTATCAAACTGGACTCGTTTTAGGGGGTCAGGTCACGTTGGCTCGAAGTGGTCTAAAACACAGTTACGAGGTATTCAATGCATATTGCATGCGACTCATGGGCTTGTTGGGCCGCGAAGGCCATTTTTCGAAAAGGCTTTTGGACGAAATGTCGAGGAATTCTTATATATTATTGAGCAACCCGAGGAAGCAATATTCTATCGTGATTTGTTGATTCTTTCTCAATCTGGTTAAAGATGATAAAAGGGGGAAGCATGCCATCATCCGGTCAGACGGTTCCTAAAACAATAAAATTAAAGGTGCTTTCTAGTTTCATTATCATGAATGTGGTTTGCATTCTTCCTCTTATGTCTTTGGTATTTAGTCAACATTTTTATGATTTCAGCTTAGGAGTGTTGATATTCTGTTACACAACAATAATTCTTATTTTTTACTCTTTCTTGTTGAACCCTGCACTAAAGAATTCTAGCGATTATGTATCTTTTGCAAATAATGTTTGGCGTCTTATTGTTGCATTCCTACTTTACTTTGCTGTGATTTTTTATGTTCAACAGTATCATTCTTCAATTGTAAATTGGGCATGGTGGATCCATATTATGGCCTCGGCTGTAAGCGTAGTTATCACCTACGTCGTTTGCAAAAAATACGTGTATGATCAAGCTGATGATACTATACGAAATATAAGTAATAAATTAGATACTAACCTTGATACCGAAACAGCTTCATCCTTCACAGAGAATGCCATTAATACCCTAGAAAAGGTAAGGTTATAGCATGTTTAGGGAAAATGGGAATCACTATAAGATACAACTAATACCTTTTAACCAAAAGGGTAATACCATTTATCTCGCCAAAATACCCGCCGATAAGTTTCTAGGCCTTTATATCGTTGAACCAGCGGAGTATAACTTTAATATTGAACAATCTAAAGTTAGATCATTAGGGCAAGATGAGTACATCAAAGAAAGGCTCTTATACCATCGCATTGATCCAAATAAGCGGGATTATCAAAGATTCGAGGATCCGGCACGAGTATCCAAAATTCAAAAATATCTCAATGATAACAGATACGCCCTGTTTCCGAACTCAGTTATCGTCGCATCAGAATTAATTAATGACTATCTCGAGAATACGCCATCCAATGAGAATGAAATCGATCAGATCATAAATACTTCAGGAAATATCCTGTCATTATTCTTGAGTTCGCCAGAAGGTGAGCATTTGTATATCCCTAAAACAAGCAAACCCTTTCTAGTAATAGATGGGCAACATAGGCTAGCTGGACTTCGAGAGTCTAATGTCTCTCAAAATTTCGATATTATTGTCGCCTTGCTCTTGGATTATCCTTGGCCTGCCGTCGCGAGTATTTTTTACACGATAAACTACACTCAGAAAGCCGTCAGTAAATCCGTCCTCTATGAATTGGCGGGAGAATTCAGCGACGACCTCGAAATCGGAACCGTCTGGCTACATCAAGTAGTACGGATACTTAATGAGGTTGAAAAATCCCCTTTCTACAAGAGGGTCAAGATTCTCGGGAAATCCGATAGTGACACTCCCAATGCTTCAATTTCTCAAGCTTTCATCATCGATTATCTTGTGAGCACACTTGACCCTTGGAGACAAGGAGCTCTCTATCCACCAATATTTAGGTATTATTTCCAGAAGAGTAATGAGGCTAAGATTTCTATTGTCACCTTCTTGATGAGGTATTTCGAGGCCATCCGCCAATTGTGCCCGGTAGCCTGGGACGATCCGTCAGCATCGATTATTAGTAAGACGGTGGGTGTTGGTGCCTTAATCAGAATAATGCATTTTCTATTTGTCAAATTATTTATCGAAGAATACCAAAGTAATCCTACCTTTATGGAAACCTTAAACGCCGATAATTTGAAAGCTAAACTTGATGGCCTTCAATTGATTGATTTTTCTAGCATTGGAGAATTTGGAGGTTCAGCCAGTAGCGGAGGGCTGAATAAACTTGTGAAAGCATTAATCACTAAACTCCCGTATTTTGGTTCATCAGATTACGATGATTTCATTTTCTCCTATCGAAATGTGACATTAAAGCAATATCGAGCTTGGTTTGATAGAAGTGTAAATAATAAAGATATGTAGAATGACCTGCACCCAACAAGGAGTCCATTGTTTCAGGATGAAAAAGCCTTCTAGTTAGAGGGGTTGAAGCTATAATACGCTTGTCGGATTGAGTCCAGGACCACTTAATACCTGGCTGCTATATTGGGGTTAGGTCAAAGGATTCTTGCGCAACTTGATTAAGGCAATGTAAGGAGAATAGCATGGCACATTGGATCCTTCAGATGAACCCAAACCACTTCTCATTAGACAAGGAATACCCTCTCCAGCTCGGGCATGATGATTGGTGGTGTTTATCACGATCCCATAAAATAGCAGTTGGGGACGAGGCTTTTATTTGGAGAGCTATTGATTATCGGGACAAGAAAACAGGAGCAAAACCCAGGGGGATCTATGCCAAAGCCCGCATCTTGTCAGCTCCTCCTCATTCAAGGGAAATGGCTCGGAGGATTGAGCAGGCAAAAAAGTTCGATCATTACCGTTGGTCAGATCTACATGAGCGAACGGTACAAGAATCCAAACCTCATGAAATACTCATCTCATACACCGAACTTTGGGAGACAAATCCCCTTACGTGCGAAGAGATAAAAAGCGCAGGTCTTGGGGACCTCCATATAATTACTTATCCAAACCAAGAAATCTGCGGATTATCTGAGTTGGCAGCAGCGAAGATCCTCGATCTCCTTCAGAGAAAATGAGGCTGATTTTCTTTGACTGACCTAGCCCCCGACCCGAATCCAGTTTTCACTGCAACGAACTAGGATCTAACAACAACCGGGGGGCTTCACCAGCCCCTCGGTTGTCATATCCAGCCAGGCACAGATATCACCCATTGTTTCAGGCAGAGTCCGACTCTCGAGGAGGACAACGCCTAAGAAAAAACCGAGCGACTACAGGCGCTCTCGGCTTGCCTGAAGCTAAGCCAGTTGAAAATATCTATTGTTTCAGACAGAGTCCGACTCTACGAGGAGGACGATACAAGAGCCAGGCAAAGGTTTTGCCTGGCTCTTGTATTTGGAGGAGTTTGACGCTACAAAACATCTAGCGGGATTGTTGTGTCTGCCAAAACTACTTTGATGACTGGCACCGTAATTCGAAGTAGATCAAAACGAGCACCTCAAACATAGTTCAAAAAAGGTATTGACAATATAGGTTATTTCCTATAATATATAGGACATAGATTATATTTTGTTATGAATAATAATACTTCCCTTGAGCAGTCGATCGTAAAAAGATTATCAGAGTACAGACGCTTAAGTGGCGTCACTCAGGAAGAATTAGCTGCTCGTATTGGCACAAAACAACCCGTTATATCCGAGTTCGAACGTATGATGAATTCACCCACATTGGGATTTATCGAAAGAGTAGCGAACGCACTTGGGGTTGAAATCAAAATCAGGATACAACCTGGCCACACTGATGACATATACGGAGGTTCCTAGTTTAGCTCGCTAAGGGGTCACTATGGATAAATATCATTCTCCGATCAGTAACAAGGATCTCATGAAGAGCCTTTCTCTGTCCCAGAAAGGCCCAGAAGATGCTAACGAATTTCGCGACTTAGATGAGATGTTGAATGCTTCGGAGTTAAATAAACCATGGTTTGTTAAAGGAACTGACCTACCTACTGTAGAAATTGATTTGAAACTACACGACCCTTACCCTCGGTCAGCTAATGTATACGATATTAATGCGTTTTTCAGATATCTAGATAATCCCAAAATGGAAGCTGAGATCATCAGCGCTAGTAAACTCCGTGAAAGAGACGGCATTTTACAAAAATTGCCAGGGAATTCTCTACGTGATATCTCTCTCGTTAAGACCCTAATCTCCGATTATTATTACGACCTGCCTTCTCCAGTCGGAGGATTTCGTTCAATTCCTTCTCCAAAAGATTATGGTGTACCACGTTGGGAAGGCACACCGGAAGATAATGCCAAGATGATCCGAACGGTGGCGAGAGCCACCGGCTGTTCTTACGTAGAATTTCTCGACCTAAGTGACACCAGATTAGGTCCTGTTACAAACTTATTTTATTCCGAAATGGCTGTAAAATTTGAGGACGGAATAGAAGACTATAAGCTTCAAGGACTGAACACAATCTGTTACCCCCGAAACTGTAGATATTTGATCGTACTTGTTCCACAAATGAAGAGTATTTATAAGAGATTCGGTAACTTCACGACACTGGCAACAGCCGGGCAAGACTCGACAGACAAGGTGCTACATTTAGCAAAAATGATGAATTTCTTGCATGGTATCGGATACCTTGGATTCGAAATAAGATCACCTCTACCTCCTTTGGAGATATTGACCGGTATCGGAGAATACAACCGGACCCATGGACCACCTATCACACCGGCTTTTGGAAACGAATGTTTATCTGGAACGTTCAGCATTCTCACTGACTTACCTCTAGCGCCAAGCAAACCGATCGATATGGGTATCTTGAAATACTGTGAAAATTGCCTGAAATGTGCGATCGCCTGCCCATCTGGTGCGATTGATAATGACAAATTACCTAGTTGGGAAATCAACACTGGACCCTGGAATGCATCCAATGATCACAAAGGATATAAAAATAATTCTTTTAAATGCATGGAATTCATCGTCAATCATATTGCTACTGGATTCCGGCCAAGATTGATGGGGCATTGCATGAACTGCGTGTATTCTTGTCCATTTACAAAAGCCAAGATGCTTGATAGTCGCCTCCAAGCGTTGCCTAAAACCGTACCGTTGAGGATAGATAGAGAAAATACCCGGCGTTTTTGGGAAATTGACATGCCGGAATTCGGAATGATGTCGATTCTGAATCCACCGGAAATAGGTAACCAAGCGCATTAGCATAGAGGAGGTGATTGAAGACATTTCATAATAGAAATTCGAATATAGATAACAACAATTTAAACAAAACGGACTGACGGCTCCTGGCAGAGCCGTCAGTCAAGGAAGGAAACGTACTGCGTCTTAAACAGTGTCTTGTCGCCTCCCTTTTTCATTCTATTAAAACAAGGATAAAAGAGTCAAGGTATCAATAATAATCAAGAAAGAAAAGAGGTTATATGAAATCCCATTCCACGATGAGTCGCCGCGACTTTATGAAGTCTGTTGGTTTAGGTTCTGCAGCCATAGCTGGCATGAGCGCAAGTGCCCCCCTGTTTCATGATCTAGATGAAATGGCAGGAATAGGTGCTGCCGAAACTTTTAACTCCACTACATCCATGCAAAAACGTCCTTGGTGGGTTAAAGAAGTTGATATTCCGACAGTAGAAATCGACTTGAAACTACGCACACCGTATGCCGGCCCTACCCCATCTGCTGGTACGTTATCTTCCATATATGTTTCTAAAGAGGAGAGTGCTGCCATCCTGGCTTCTCAAAAGAACAATGCTATTGAAGGAGCAAAAAACAACCGGCCAGGTTTTACATTGCGTGACCAAATTGGAGCTTGGGCTTCACTAGATAGAGGACAAACAGGATACTTAAAATATCCCCCCGAAGGTTTTCGAACAATAAAAGTCACCCATGAAACCTTAGGAGTTCCAAAGTGGGAAGGTTCAGAAACAGAAAACGCGTTTATGATTCGAACTTTCTTGCGGCAATTTGGGGTAGGGGCTATTGGATATGCAAGGGTGGATGACGACAGCGTCGGACCACGTAAACCCCTTTTTAATACACACGTGAGATTGGAAAACAACGCAGATTATAAGTACGATTCTAATGGCGTTTTTGTCATGCCAGAAAAATGCAAATATGCCATTATCATGTATGACAGAAGTCCCCGAGATCCGAATAATTATCGTCGTACTGTGAATAGCCCTCAAGCCTTTGTATCAAACATGGAAAAATGTGAGTATGGTCATAAGCTTCAAAACTTCCTTTGGGGCTTAGGCTACCAATCTTATTGGTTTGAAGACGGTACAACTAGTAAGTTTACAGGGACCCCAACTAATGTTTGGGGCATTCTCTCAGGTATAGGAGAATATAACCGAATTCATAATGCTGTTTCACAGCCAGAAGGCGAGAGCGGCAATTTCGCGAGTATTCTCTTCACCGATTTACCGTTACCTACTACCAAACCTATAGACTTTGGTGCCTTGGAATTCTGTAAAACCTGCGGTATTTGTGCGGACGTTTGCCCGGCCGGAGCAATTCCAACGGTGGAAGAATATAAAGAGCCAACTTGGAACCGAGCCACAGGACCTTGGAGCGCTTCAAATGACCACCGAGGCTACCCTAATAAATCTATTGAATGTGTAAAGTGGTATTTTTCTTACGCAATTACAGCCTACGCCCCTGCCTCTCGCCCTGTTGGAGTGTGTCGCCGATGTGCCAGCCATTGTGTCTTTAGCAAAGACCATAAGGCCTGGATTCATGAAGTGGTTAAGGGTGTAGTCTCCACTACCCCTGTAATGAACTCCTTCTTTACTAAAATGGATAGGCTATCCGGTTACAGTGACGTCATCTCAGATGAAGGCAGAGCAGAATATTGGCATCAGTATCTACCCGCTATCTAGTATGAGGAGAAGAAGAAATGAAATTAAATATTGACTTTAAATGGTATCAATGGCTTTCTGGAGTAGTTTCTCTTATTCTGGCATCTTTCTTGATTCATGAAATATTTGCTACCCTAGCGGAATCTCAACCTGGTACAGTCAAGATACTTTCTTTGCTTATTGGAATTCCATTGGTTATCTTCCTGTATCTGACCTTTGGTTTAAGGTCGGCACTAAAAAAATACAAATCTAACTAACCTCCCAAAATTCATAAACACCCGTGCAGACTTTTTTTGAAAAAGCTCACGGGTGTTTTTTGATCAAATATGACTATATTTAAGAGTAGGGAATTTGTACTTGGCATTTCATATCTTAATCAATTATGACTATTTTCCCAATAACAACACCCGACTCGCTTCATCAGCCCCTCGGTAATTCTCGCCGAGATACATTCCAGGATAAGTCGAGTTTCAAGCAGAGTCCGAGTCTCCCGACAAACGATCCAGCTGAAAGCCACGAGCCACCGATGGTCCCTTGCGGCCTAGCCAAACGACTCCTATAATGAGCCGAACCAAAAGGACTTAGTTTTGGTAAATTCTAATTTGGCTTGTTTTTCCTGTGGATCCTACCAATGAATGACGATATATCTGAACTAGACTATCTGACCGAGAGATATCAAGCTATCTTCAATGAGGCCAGAGATGGAATCGTCCTTATTGAATCCGAAACTGGGCGTATCATAGATGCAAATCAAGAGTATCAGCGTCAAACTGGACGAAACCTAGATACATTAAAAACATTACATGTTTGGCAAACACGTGCTCCCGAAAAACAAGAGGAAGCAGCGACTTTCTTTACCAATTTGAAAATTCAAGGTATGACGTCACCTATTGAAACAGAGTTCCAACGACCTGATGGCACAATATGCCCTGTTGAGTTTATCGGACGCAAGATCCAAATTGGTAAATGCTTTTTTTATTTAAGTATCACGCGCGACATCACTGAGCGGCGTCAAATAGAAAACAGGCTCCGTGAATCAGAAATCCTATATAAGGCCATTTTCGAGACCACCGGCACTGCGATGGCAATTGATGACGCCGCTCGAAAGTTGAAATTGGTTAATAACAGGTTTGCAATTTTATCCGGTTACGAGAAAGAAGAACTCGAGGGTAAGCGTAGTTGGACTGAGTTTATCGACACAAAGTATATTCAATCGATGACGTCTCTTTCTGATCAACGAAAATCCCATCCAGAACACAAGGATCCACATACATACGAATTCGAATGGATCGATAAATTTGGACACAAACGTAATATCCTAATAAATTCTGACACAATCGTCGGCACACAAATGACTGTGGCCTCCCTTCTCGATATTACAGATTACAAGCAAGCTGTGATCGAGACCGAGAAGGCAAAAAATGAGGCTAATGCGCTACGCGAGTCAGAGAGGTTAAAGACCGAACTATTATCAATGGTCTCTCATGAGCTGAGAACACCACTGACAGCCATCAAGGGTCTGGTAACATCGCTGCTTCGAAAGGATATTTCTTGGGATCGGGTTGAGGTCCGCGACTTCTTAGAAAATATCGACCATGAAACTGACCGGTTAGAACATCTAATAAGCGATCTTCTCGATATGACCCGGCTCGAAACCGGCAGTCTCACCTTGGAACCGGACTGGTTCCATCCTGGGGAGATAGTTGCCTCAATTGAAAAGGAGATCGAAAGTCTTTGCAGAGCCCATGTTCTTAAAAAGATAATCGAACCTGACCTACCCCTACTTTATGTTGATTGCACACGGATTGGGCAAGTGTTGGTCAACTTAATCGAAAACGCTGCCCATTTCTCACCCGAAGGAACTGTAATCATTTTGGAAATCGCCGAAAACGAAGGAAATATCATTTTTAAGGTCACTGATTTTGGATGTGGTATACCAAATAATGCAAGATCGCAAATCTTTAATCGTTTTTACCGCTTAAAGTGTAATTCTAACTTTAGTAATCGTGGCACTGGACTTGGCTTAGCAATTTGCCGTGGCATCATCGAAGCCCATAATGGTAGCATAAACTTCATTTCAAAAGAGGGGCATGGTTCGACCTTTTTTTTCCAAATTCCCACAAAGATACAAAATTAATGGGTAATAAGATACTAATAGTCGATGACGACCCCATAATTGTCAAGTTTTTACGCGCCAACCTCAAGGCTGAAGGCTTTGATGTTCTGACTGCCTCCGACGGATGTCAAGCGATAGAGTTGACCGAAAAGGATATGCCAGATTTAGTTATTTTGGACATAATGATGCCTAATATGGATGGTTACGAGGTTATTCGCAGCCTGCGTTCATGGACTCAAGTTCCTATTCTTGTGTTATCTGCCCGTGGCGGAATGAATGACAAAGTAACCTGTCTAAATCTTGGTGCTGATGACTACTTGACCAAACCGTTTAGTGTTGAGGAGTTAACCGCTCGCGTGCATGCTGTTCTTAGACGGTTCAAAGCATTTAATTTTTCATCAGCACTGCCAGTCTCAACCCCCCAATTTTTTTTGGATCCAAGTACTCGGCGAGTCCTCTTCGAAGGAAAGGAGATCCGGTTGACACCAACTGAATACCTTCTCCTAAGAGAACTACTTCTTAGCCCAGATAAAGTGCTGACCCAAGCAGTACTCCTTAGAAAAATCTGGGGCAGCGAATATATTAACGACCGCCAATATTTGCATGTGTTTATTGGTCGCCTCAGATCAAAAATTGAGAAAGATCCTGCTCACCCAAAGATCATCGAAACAGTCTCTGGTGTAGGCTACTTGTACCGTACGTCAGGTTCCTAGCCTACTTGTAATTTTTTTTGTGTGAATATTTTAGCTAATATCGTTTAGCTTCCATTTAGTCCCTCCCTTTAATTTTTAGTTGTTTTTTAGCATTACGATGTTACAATTCATTACATATAGGTTGAGTCTACCACCTAAAGGAGGAGCATATGCAAGGGTACCACTCAACATTCTCTCGTAGAGAGTTCATGAAAGGCCTCGGGATAACCACCGCAGGGATCGGTGGTGCAGCTCTGATTGCACCGTCTTTCCACGACACCGATGAACTTCTGTCATCCGCAGCAACTCTAGAATATAAAGATCCATGGTATGTAAAAGAAGCCGAAGAGCCAACAGTCGAAATCGACTGGAATACCATGCAACGGTTCCCAAAAGCAAAATACAACAATTTTGCCCAACATCTTTCGGCGGATGACGCCAAAGCAATTCAGGCTAAAACAAAAGCCGATACGATTAAACAAATGACAGATAACTCCAAACCGGGGTGGATGTTACGGGACAACGCAATAAAACTACTTGGGTGGGCGGGCGTACGCTATCGAATGTCACTGGCCAATTCACTTAAAGAATGGGTCGAGGGCTGGAGTATTATCCCAACCCCTACACTCCTAGGCGTTCCTCGATGGCAGGGCAGTCCCGAGGAGGGTTCTTTATTAGTCACACAAGCTCTCCGACTTGCTGGTGCTTCAAGTATTGGATTCGGTGAAATCACCCCAAGCACCACTGAAAAAATGATTTGGGGACAAATGCCACAGAATCCTTTTCCGGCCCTTGTTTTTGAAGGAAGTGGACCAAAACCTGTTTTCGACAGTGCCGCGAACAAGGTGGTAATTCCCAACAGCTCAAGATATGCTATTGTTCATACGATTAGGCAATCCTTAGATGCATCGGCTAGACCAGGTTACCTCTCAGACGGTGCTGCTGGCCAAGCATACGATAATTGCGACATCGCTCAGTGGCGCTTGCAATGTTTTCTCAGAGTCCTAGGATACTCATCCATCAGCCAGAATATCCAAGGTAATGGACCAATTGTCGGTTGGGGTGTAATAGCCGGCCTTGGTGAACAGGGGCGTCTGCAGCATTTGGTCACTCCGAGGTGGGGTCCAATGATCCGCCAATCTACGATGAACATCGTCGATATTCCGGTAGCGCCGACCAAACCTGTAGATTTTGGTGCTCGGCGGTTCTGCTATACATGTAAAAAATGCGCGGATCTCTGCCCGTCAGGCGCCATTCCCAATGTTACTGAACCTTCCTGGGAAATAACCGCCAAATACGATCTGGTCAAACCCGAGCTCTTCAATAACCCAGGAATTAAGACATGGTACTTTAATCACTTCAAATGTAACACGACTTGGCAAGAAACGGACACGTATTGTGGTATATGTCAGGCTACTTGTGTCTTCAGTAAAGAAGACGCAGCGTCTATCCATGAGGTTGTAAAAGCAACTCTGGCTTCGACACATGTTTTTAACTCTTTCTTTATCGATATGGATAACATGTTTGGATACGGCTCTACACCAAGTGATCAAATTGAACAATGGTGGGAGAAGCCCATTCCGGTGAACGGCATTCGTTACGAGAATGACGTCTTCTACCGATAATTAGGCTTGGCAAACTGAGGGCAATAAACAACCGAGGGGCTTCATCAGCCCCTCGGTCTCATTTTCACTCAGCCACCCACAGATATCACTGATTGTTTCAGAGAGAAACGGACTCTACGAGGAAGACGAAGCTGAAAAGATATTACTAATGACTGCGGACCTTCATCAGCTCCTCAGTCATTACCCCAAGACCCACTCTAAAATATGCTACCTATTTGGGGGGCCCAAACTTCTGCTCTAGTTCCTTGATTTTAGCCATGATTTTTTGTGAAAGTGGATTGGAGGGATCAATCAGAAATGCGCTCTGAACCTGTTCTTTGGCCATTTCGAATCAGGTCATTGTCTGATAGGCGGCAGCTAGATCGTTCAGGTTATGGGTGTTTAAAGGCGCCAGATCATTCGCCCTATTAAGATCTTTGATAGTGGGTCAATTTGAAATTGTGTTGCCAAAGGGTGAGGGATTGTCGAATGGTCAGATGTTATAGTCCGTGAGATCGGCAATCTGATCATAATTCGATTTTCGCACCCATGTACACCAAAGGTTCTTGCCCGGGATGCTTAGTCTGGTATTATATGGAAACGAGCCAAATGATTTGGCATCCCAAGACGTTACTTCTGTAAAACAATATGGGCATTTTTGTTGGACATATTCAAGGGCTGGTTTCAGGTCAGTATCGGTAGAGGCGATTACACCAACATCGTACTTGCCATCAAGAGCTAACGCTACAAAATCAATCGCTAAAGCGACATCAACGCCTTTTTGACGGGCTTTTTCCATCGGCCAATTGGACGGATATTTCAATGGGCGAGAGATGACTTTTACGTGCGCTTGTTGCCATACATTGATCTGCTTCAAACAAGCCCCGTAGGTTTTGGGCTCTTTATTAGGGTCAGGCAAACCAGTATAAAGTCTAACCTGTTCAACATGGCGCATACTTCCAGCAGGGGCGGAATCTCTAATGAATTGAGCATATTTCATGGGATCAATCTGGCCCATGTAATGGGGATCGGTCTGATTAAAAAAGGAATGTCTTGCGCCTTGATACACATTGGCGTAGTCAATAAAGAGGATAAGTCTTTTGGAATAGTTGTTCGGCATGGCAATAAAAACAAACCTCGCCAATCTATCCCCTCTTCAGAGATAGATAGCGAGGAAGAGTACAAACATATTAACATGATGAACTTTTATATACAAAATCTATTTGGGACGCAGCAACAGCGTTTATAACCAATTACACCGATATATACCATGCTCCATATCGCGCAGTTAATGGCAAACGATATTTTTACTCATTATCCTTGCTATCTTCATTTTTCGGTTATTCGTATAATATCCTCAATCGCTATGCCCTCTTAATAACACCCACAGCCATCACTGAAGTAACGACAATTGAACCTTTAGGCTATTCAACAGTTGGCCCTGGACCCCCTGGCCGTTGAGGTGCTTCAAGGCAGGGTCAGAGAAGGGCAAACTGTCAGAGTGGATGCTAGTAGCTGAGAAATCCGTTTCCACTCCAGAGAAGCTGAATGAGAATTGGATATTTTCAAACGGATAAACACCAGCAGGCTTTTCCATCTCCTCGGCCATTCTAGCGGAAATCGATTCTATAATAAGTCTTGTTTCAGATGGAGTTCGACTCTACGACCGAGGACGAACCTAAGTCGATACAGTCGAGTGGCAATCTATGCTGCCACTCGACTGACTCAAGATAGACCTGCCATTGATATCAAGTTGTTTTACCAGATGCCCCTATGTTCAATTCATATGATACAATTTTGTTCGATCAGATGGAGCCTGTTGTTTTCACTAATGCTAATCAGTGGCGGGCTTGGCTTACGGCTAACCACTACGTTGCCAAGGAAGTCTGGCTAATACATTTTAAGGTACGCAGTAAACAGTTAGGACTGCGCTATAAAGAAGCCCTGGACGAAGCTCTGTGTTTTGGTTGGATCGATAGTAAGGGGAAGAGTCTTGACACCGAAAGGTTTATCCTCAGATACACACCACGAAAAGCAAGTAGTATCTGGTCATTAAAAAATAAGAACAGAGCCCTCGAATTGATCAGTTTAGGCAAAATGGCAGAAGCGGGCCTAAAGTCAGTCGAAGTAGCAAAAGCGAATGGGACATGGGACGGCGCATACACTGATCGGATAGCTGAATCCCTACCGGAGGAGTTCGCCTCCTTATTAAGCTTGAACAAACACGCCTCTCAGAATTTCATTTGCTTTCCAACCAGCTCCCGGAATATGTATGTGCGATGGATCAGACAAGCTAAAACTGCGACAACAAGACAATCTAGGATTAATACGGTTATCAAACGATCCGAAAAGAACCTTCAGCCTGGCGAAATAGAATGAATAGTCATACCAATATTTCACCATAAATGCATGACTTGGTGAATGGGATTTGACATTAGGCGACCTTCATCAGCCCCTCGGTCTCTTTTTCGCCCAGCCACTCACAGATATCACTGATTGTTTCAGGTATAGTCCGGCTCTCCCCCGTCTCCACCAGAAGGGTATCCTTTTGGAGCACCTTGCATTGAGAGCAGGTGCTCCAATTTACGTTTGATTTGCAAAACCTTTCTGGTTATTACTCGCTTTATACAATCTCAAATCCACCATTGTCTTTGAGAAAGTCGTATTGCCACCTTTTTGGTATAATGAAACCGTGAAAAGACAATCGCTTTTTATGAGTGACATATTTAAACTACATGGCAATGCTTCGATATCCATCGATGAAAGCGCCTCTTTAAAACAAGTTATCGGAGTTTATGCCGCAGACCCTGGGATCAGAGGTGTCTTCCTTATTGATTCTAAAAAAAGACTTTCCAGCATGGTATCAAGACACGCCATCCAGAAATGGGCCCAATACCAACTGTTCGGTAAATGGCACGATAGCCCTTGCTCGGAATTCACACACATCGTTGATAATGTACCAGCAAAACAAGTAGCACATGGCACTCCTGATAAGTTGAGTCTTAAACTTGGAGATGATTTAGAAACCGCTTTTGATAAAATGATGATGTTGAACGAAGATGTATTACCCGTAGTTGATGATGACGGGAATATCATCGGTGATCTAAGCTTGTCAGAGATTTTGGTGAAAGCCCTGGATGCTTCGGAAGAAACGCTCTGCTAAACGCCCAGGCAGATTATGCCGGTTCGCCGTCTGGCTGTTCTCTAAGGCTACTTAACAGATATTGAATCTCAGTTGTTGTAATCCCGTATCGCCGTAAGGAATGCCGAATAATCTCCAAGCTAGCTTCATACTGAGGCTTCACGAGTTCGTTAACTCCGATGTTTCTGAGTTTGTTGGCATCTGAGTCACGCTCAACTCTGGCAACGATATCCAATTTGGGATTCTGACCTGACCCCCTAAAACGAGTCCAGTTTGATAATATACTGGACCAAAAGAAAGGGGGAGAATATGCCGAGGAAGTCCTTCACTCCGGAGCAGATCATCAACCATCTCCGGGAGGCCGAGATCCTCATCAGCCAGGGCACCAGTCTGGCCGTCGTGCTTAAGAAGATCGGGGTCAGCAACTGCACCTACTACCGCTGGCGTCAGGAATACGGCGGCATGAAAGTCGAGCAGGCCAAACGCCTCAAGGCATTGGAGCAGGAAAACGCCAGACTGAAGAAGCTGGTAGCCGACATCACCCTGGACAATGCCATCCTCAAAGAAGCCGCCCGGGGAAACTTCTAAGCCCGCACAAGAGACGTCAGGTTATCACCAAGATTCAGGACAAGCTGAAGGTCTCCCAGAGGCGGGCATGCCAGGTGCTCGGCCAGGCCAGGGCTACCCAGCGCCGTGATAAGGAGCCACCCGATGAGGAAAAGCGCCTGGTGGCCGATGTCACTGCACTGGCCACCAAGTTTGGCCGCTACGGTTACCGGCGGATCACGGCACTACTCCGTGAAAGAGGCTGGCGGGTGAACCACAAGAGGGTAGAGAGGATCTGGCGCATGGAAGGACTCAAGGTGCCCCAGAAGCAACCTAAAAGAGGCAGGCTATGGCTTAATGACGGCTCGTGCATCCGGCTCAGGCCGGAGCATAAGGATCACGTCTGGAGCTATGACTTTGTCAGTGCCAGGACATCAGACGGCCGGGCTTTTCGGATGCTCAATATCATCGATGAATACACCCGGGAATGCCTGGCCATCCTGGTCAAGAGACGGATCACGTCAGAGGATGTCATCGACCAGCTCTTCAATCTGTTCATCTTAAGGGGCATACCCGAGCACCTGAGGTCGGACAACGGACCGGAATTCACCGCCAGATCGATCAGGAAATGGCTGGCAGACATTGGCATCAAAACGCTGTTTATCGAGCCTGGGTCACCCTGGGAGAACGGCTACATCGAGTCATTCAACGGCAAGCTCAGGGATGAACTACTGAACCGGGAGATCTTCACCACGCTTTTTGAGGCTGAAGTATTGATTGCCGACTGGAGGAGGCAGTACAATCAGGTCCGGCCTCACAGCTCACTTGGTTATCTGCCACCGGCACCTGAGGCTATTATGGCTGCCAAAACTACTTAACAACTGGTACCATCATTGGGGGCAGGTCAGTCAATCTGGCCCGGGAAGAGCCTTTGATCAGCCTCAGCCGCAACGTCCAGAGCGGAGCCGTCAAACTTCGCAAGCGTATTGACCAGTTACTCGACCTGGCCAAAGGCGAAGTCGGCCTGTTAAAACTGAAATTCGCCCCGGTTGACCTTGGGAATCTCCTCAAAGAACTGGTATCTTTCATTTCGCCTTCAGCGGTGAAAAAGGGGTTGGCAATCCGGCTGGAATTGCCGCCGTCCTTGCCGCCCATCGAGGGTGACCGTGATTATCTCTATCGCGTTATTTTGAACCTGCTGGACAACGCGCTGAAATTCACCTCCAATGGCGGGCAGGTAGCAATTAAGGCCTTTGTATCGGGTAACGCGATCGAAGTTTGGGTGAGCGATACCGGCGTCGGCATTCCCAAGGAGAAACAGGAGCGCTTGTTTGTCCCGTATTCGCGCGTCGCGTCAGACGATGCCGAATTCGCCGGCCTTGGTTTAGGTCTGTCTTTATGTAAAAATATCATCGAACTTCACGGCGGCCGCATCTGGATTGAAAGCCAAAAAGACAAAGGTACGACCGTCCGGTTCACGCTACCGGTTGTTCACCCAAAACAGGCAGAAGGAGAAGCACGCTCGTGAAAGTACTGGTTATTGAAGACGATCCGGATGTGGCAGAATTCATCACCCTGGCCCTCGGCATCGGCTGGCCGGGTGTTGAAATCGAACTCGCCGAATCCGGTGAAAAGGGCGTTGAGCTCGTCGGTAACACTAATCCCGATATTGTAACCGTCGATCTAGGGTTGCCCGGCATGAACGGCTTTGAGGCTATTAAGAACATACGTACATTTTCCAGGGTCCCTATCATCGTCTTGACCGTCAGGGGAGAGGAGCGTGACATCGTCCGCGGCCTGGAACTCGGCGCTGATGAATACGTCGTCAAGCCGTTCGGCCAGATGGAGCTCATCGCCCGCATCCGGGCCTTGATGCGCCGCCAACAGGCGCCGCCTGATGACGCCCCAGTGGTCTGCGGCCGCTTGAGCCTTGATTTCACCAAGCGTATCGCCAGAATCGGTGTTAAGGAAGCGATTCTAACCAGTACCGAAGCTATTATCCTCAAACATCTTATCAGTAAGGAAGGGGTTATTGTCCCTCATGCCGCGCTGGCTGAAAGGATCTGGGGCGCCAGCTATCCTGAAGCCGCCGATGCCATCAAAGTCCACATCAGGCACCTGAGAGAGAAGATTGAAGACAACCCGGGCAACCCGCGCATTATTCTGACCCGCTTCGGAGTCGGCTACTTTCTGGTAAAACCGGGCTAACCAGCGCCACTTGTTATCCTTCTGGTAAATTGCCGGCGAATGTATTCGTTAAGCGCGTTGTCTGTTGTTAAGGTATCCTGTCTGTTTCGGTAAACAGACCGTCATTATAAATACGTACAATGGCGGATTCCCCCGCCCTCGGTTGCCGGCTATAATCCGGTTATAAGTAATAACCGGATGGCAGGTGAATGAACCTCTTAACCGTCGCATCCAACCGAGAGGAAATCGAGTCCCTCACCGCCGTTTTTAAAATGCTGTGGCCTGGTACCGCCGTGCTGGGAGCTAACTGCAGCCAGGAAGCCCTGTCGCTGGTCGAGAAGCGCCGCCCGGACTTCCTCCTCCTGAATATGGCCCCGCCGTCCAGCGCCTGCCTTGATTTGATCCGCGATGTCCGGCTGTTCTCTTCCGTGCCGCTGGTGGTCGTCTCAAACGATCCCAACGAATCCACTATGGTCAGGTCGTTCGAACTCGGCGCGGATGATTATTTTCTGAAACCCTATAAGCCTTTGGAACTGGTGCTGCGCGTTAAGGCAATCGTCCGGCGGGCGACGGGGACCACCGAAGGCGAATCGATGGTCGTCGGTCTGCTCAGGCTGCACGCCCTGCTGCACCGGGTGTATGTCGGTGATAAAGAAGTCTCCCTGACCCCGACCGAAAACAACATACTGCGCCACATGATGGAGAATGTCGGGCACATTGTCACCTATTCCTCCCTGGCGCAGCAGGTATGGGGAGATGATTACCCCGACGCCTGCTCTACGCTCAAGGTCTATATCAAGCGACTGCGCCAGAAACTCGGCGATGATTCCCGCCGGCCTTCGATGATCCTTAACGAGACCGGTCTCGGATACCGGCTGGTCAAGCCGGTTTAGGCCTCCCTGCTGCCCTGTGAAAGAAGCGCTCCGACGAAGCGCTTCTTTGTTGTAATCCCTTTCACATCAGGTCGAGAACTGAGGTCTACGCATTTTTAGGTCTGTAACTTTTCGTCACCGGTTTTCTGGAAACTGTAACTCGCCGACATCTGTGTGTATCACTAATTGTAACCTGCCTTCGGTCGGATAGTCACCGTCGTGAAATAAACTAGTAACGTCATGAAGGTATGGGCGGCCACCAGAGACAGCCAGGTCATTGACCTGTTGAACACCGCTCTCCGTATGCGCTGGCCGAATTCCGGAAGGCTCATCGTACCTGATGTCACGGATCAGGAAGCCCCCAGCCAGATCAAGGGTTGCGACTTGGCGATTGTTGATACCTGTCTCGATACCGTTGATGCCAATGAAATCATCCACCAGATCCGCCGTGACTCCGAGGTCCCGGTGCTGGCGCTCTCAAGCTCCAAAGGCGACCAGGGCATTACCGCCAGGGCGCTGGCTAACGGAGCGGACGATTACCTCTTCAAACCGGTTGAAATTATAGAACTCATTTTCCATATCGAATCGGTAGCGGGCATCAAGCATTCAGCCCGCGGCTAAAAGGAGGCGCCAATGATAGTCGAAATGGTACTGGCTTGTTTCATGATCGGTGTTTCGATGGTGGCCGCTACCCGCATCCGCACCGAATCCACCCGCCGCGGCACCTAACAGAAATTTAGATTGCGAGGAATAAGACGATGATGATTATGGAGAAGCCAGCTATCAAGGTTGAAACCCGCGGCGCCGAGGCATTGCTTGAGCCGCCGAAGATGAACTCGGTCACCCTGGAATACTACCTTCGTGGCCTTCATTACCCAGCCGTAAAAGGTGAAATTATCGCCCACGCCGAAGCCGGCGGTGCGCCGGACAACATCATGGATTTCTTTATCAACCGCCTGCCGTCGCGCCAATTTCGGTCGGCGGCTGACATCAGCTTCACCGTTTTCGTCAGTTCCTACATGTTCGGTCAGGACTAGTCAGCTTTAACAACTTAATCGTCGTTCTCGGGCAAGCCTCACGGTGGGGGAAACCAGGGTGCCGGCTGTTGCGACCAGCCTGCTTAATATGCTGTGAAACCCCTCCCGTGGGCTCCCTGGGTGTAATCGGGGTTCACCGCGGGGCTTGCCTAAATTAGAGCTTACCCAAATTCAGCTAGGAGGGAAAGAGACGGCAATGACATCCGGGAAAGACCGGAGCAGCGCCTGGAATAACACTGTAGATCAAAGAAAAGAAGGGAGAACACAATGAACAAGTTCCACACCACCGTATCCCGTCGCGACTTTATGAAAGGCCTCGGCCTGGCCGGTGCCGGCTTGGGCGGTGCCGCGGCTCTCGCTCCGGCTTTTCGCGACATGGATGAATTAACAGCTTCTTCGGCGCAGTTCAAACATCCATGGTACGTCAAGGAACGTGATTATGACAATCCGACCGTGGAGATTGACTGGAACGTCTTCCAGCGCTGGGATCGCACCACCAAAGTCTTAGGCGCTAATTTGCCCCTGACCGCCACCAACTCCGCTCACGGCGCGCTACATCCTGAAATCAAGCAGTATATCGATCTGAAAGCCAACGGCCGCGACATCGAATACATGAAGGAAAAGTTCTCGACATATCAGGGACCGAGCCTGAGGGACTATTCGGTAGCTAACGCTTCCAGCGCCTCCGATAAATTACCTTCCCCGAACTTTGTCGGCGCCACCACCGGCGTCACCATTCCTACCCCGGAAAGCCGCGGCCTGGCCAAGTGGAACGGCACGCCGGAAGAGAACCTGCAGACCATCACCAATGCCTTCAAGTTCTTCGGTGCTACCCGCGTCCGCGTCATGGAAATTACCGACAAGTCCAAGAAGTTGTTCTACAAGAACTCCACCAGCGGCATGCCCTACAACTTCAAGGATGTCGAGGCTCCTGAAGAAATCGCCAAAACCGAGTATGTGATCCCCAACAAGGCCAAATATCTTATCCTCTATTCCTGCCTTGAAGCTACAGATTATGTCCGCCAGGCGCCGGCGCCCACCTACTCCGGCTACTGCCACGGCCATAAAGTCCAGGCCAACGTTCACTACTTCCTAGGCTCGATGGGTTTCATGCATATTGAAGCCGGCGGCTTCACCCCGGCCTCTGGCGTGGGTTCCTTCGCCGGCGCCACCGAGCACTCGCGCTCGGCGATGGTCGGCACCTCCTACAGCCACGGCAACCTCTTCCGCTGGATGGGACGTGTCGTCACCGATATGCCCCTGGCCCCGACCCGGCCGATCTCAGCCGGCATCGAGCGCTTCTGCGTTGACTGTATGACCTGCGCCCACGGCTGCCCTTATGAGTCCATGCCGCTGGGTGAAAAGCGCTGGGATCATGAGAACCCGGAAGAAGAGAAAGTCAAGAACTACCTGCCCGGCTACAAGGGCTGGCGCCTTTACAACTTCCGCTGCCCGCGCTGCAAGTCCTGCCACGGCCAGTGCGTCTTCAACGGCGGCGATGAAGCCCTGATCCATTCCATCGTCAGGAATACCCAAGCCGTCACCCCGCTGTTCAACGGCTTCTTCGCAAATATGCATGACGTGTTCGGCTTCGGCACCCGCAACCCTGACGAGTGGTGGAAGCACGATGTCCCGACCTTCCAGTTCGACCCGACCTACCTTTACTAACCTGCCTTAGCAACTTAATCGTCCCTGCCTTAACAACTTAATCGTCGTTCTCGGGCAAGCCTCACGGTGGGGGAAACCAGGGTGCCGGCTGTTGCGACCAGCCTGCTTAATATGCTGTGAAACCCCTCCCGTGGGCTCCCTGGGTGTAATCGGGGTTCACCGCGGGGCTTGCCCACTTTTATAACACCTTTCCTTGATAGGAGAGAAAATGGTCATCGATATAATCAAAGAAACCAAGCCGGCGCTCACTCCCAACGCCCTCAGGGTGTTGGAGAAGCGCTACCTCCGCCGCAACCGCCGGGGCGAGCTTATAGAGACGCCGGAAGAGATGTTCCGCCGCGTCGCTCAGGCCGTAGCCGCAGCTGAACTCATCTACGACCCCCTGGCTGATACTGACATCATGGCCGGCGAGTTCTACCGGCTGATGACCTCGCTTGAATTCCTGCCCAACTCCCCCACCCTCCTTAACGCCGGCACCGCAGTGGGGCAATTATCATCCTGTTTCGTCTTGCCGGTGCCCGATTCCATCGAAGAGACCTTCGACGCGATGAAGTACACCGCCCTGATCCACAAGAGTGGCGGCGGTATCGGCTTCGATGTCTCCAAAGTCAGGCCCAGAGGCGCCGCGGTGGGCGAGCACCTGGATGCCGCCGGCGGCCCGGTGGCTCTGATCCACGTCATCGCCGGCGCGGCTGATTATATCCGCCAGGGCGGCGTGCGGCGCGGCTGCAACTCGGTGGTCATGAGCGTTTCCCATCCGGATATCCTCCATTTTATTAAAGCCAAGTCAGATCCCAACGTCCTGACCAACTTCTACAACTCCGTCTCGGTCAGCGATGATTTCATGACCCGGGTGAGATCCGGGTCGGATTATGCACTTATAGATCCCAACACCGGGGAAGAGACCGGACGGCTCAATGCCCGGTCGGTATTTGCCCGCATCGTCGACCAGGCCTGGCGCACCGGCGACCCTGGTCTCGTCTTCACCGACCGGGTCAACCGCGACAACCCCACCCCCACTCTCGGCCGGATGGAGACGGTCACCGGCTGCGGCGAGCAGGCATTACTGCCCTACGAGTCCTGCAACCTCGGCTCCATCAACTTGGCAAAGATGCTTAGGCAGACCGAAACTGGACTTGAAATCGATTATGAGAAGATCGCCCGAGTAGTGCCGTTAGCCGTCCGCTTCCTCGATAACGTCATCGACGTCAATAAGTTCCCGGTGGCCGTAATCGAAGCGGCGACCAAACGCACCCGGAAGATCGGCCTGGGGGTCATGGGCTTTGCCGACATGCTCATCCGCCTGGGGATCCCCTACAACTCCACCAAGGCCATCTCGGTCGCCGAAGAGGTCATGGAGTTTATCAACGATAAGGCTCATGAAGCCTCCCTTGAATTGGCACTTGCCCGCGGTGCCTTCCCCGCCTGGAAGGGCAGCGTCTATGAGCAGCGCGGCTTACCCATGCGCAACGCCTGCTGCACCACTATCGCCCCCACCGGCACGCTGTCCATCATTGCCGGGGTGTCCTCAGGGATAGAGCCGATCTTCGCCACCGTGTTTATTAGAAACATCCTCGACGGCGAGAACCTCCTTGAGGTCAATCCGTACTTCGAGGAAGTCGCTCGAGAGCGGGGCTTCTTCACCCCAGCGCTTATCGAGCAGCTGGTCACCTCCAACCACCTTCAAGACCGGAAAGATGTCCCGGAGGATGTCAGGAAGGTCTTCGTCACCGCCCACCGGGTGTCGCCGCAGTGGCACGTCCGAATCCAGGCCGCCTTCCAGAGACACACCGACAATGCTGTGAGTAAGACGGTCAATTTCCCCCACGCCGCCGCCCGAAGCGATATCGCTGGCGTCTTCATGATGGCCTACGAGCAGGGCCTCAAGGGCATCACCGTTTACCGCGATGAAAGCCGGGAACTGCAGCCCCTGTGCACCAGCGAGACCGGATTGGAATTGGTGAAAGTATTATTCCATGAATCCCATAAGGAGGAACGCATATGACTATGATCCTGGATCGTGCCCAAACCAAAGAGATCACCGCGCCGCCCGGATTTCACCGCTGCCTGGATATGTCCGTCGCTGACCTGGAAACCTGCCTTGACGGCATTTCCTATCCGGCCACCAAGCATGACCTGGTCAGGCATGCCCACCGCAACGGGGCCAAACCGGACATCCTGGCTTTCCTGCACCTGCTGCCGGAAAACAAATACCCCCAGTTCCATGACATCGCCTTCATGGCCTGGTCGTTTTTGCTGGTTTGACGTCTGAAATTAGGCACGCCGATATGGCGTGCCTCTCTAATAACCGCCGAGGTTAAGCAACTGTTAATTATGTTAAGTCAGGGGGTACAAATGAAAATGGCGTCCGGGAGAGACCGGTAAGACCGGGTTCATCAAAAAGAAAAAGGGAGTAATGAAATGTCCAAGTTCCATTCTACATTCAGCCGCCGCGAGTTCATGAAAGGGCTCGGCCTGGCGGGAGCCGGTTTGGGCGCCGCCGCAGCGGTCGCCCCTGCTTTCCATGACATCGATGAACTTACCGCAACCGCCAACCCGCAGCGCCATCCCTGGTATGTCAAAGAGCGCGAACTCGAGGATCCTACCGTCGAGATTGACTGGAATGTTTTTCAAAGGGTTGATCGTACCCGTAAGGTACTCGGTGTTACCTTTCCTGTGACTGCAACTAGAGCCACCGATGGCCCGTTGAATCCGAAGGTTGCCAAGACCATCCAGATGAAGGCAGACGGCCGAGATATTCAATACATGAAGGATCTTTACCCGTCTTATAAAGGACCCACAATTCGGGATTATGCCTTGACTGGCGCCACCGCTGCTTCAGGCGGCATCGGGCATCCGTTCACGCCTACACCGAACTTCTTAGGCGTCACCACCTCGGTGACCATCCCGACTCCGGAAAGCCGCAACATGACCAAGTGGCAGGGCACGCCAGAAGAGAACTTCCTCACCCTGCAGAATGCCCTGAGAATGTACGGAGCCTCAGAAGTAGGAGTTGTCGAACTCACTGAAAAAACAAAAAAGCTCATTTATCTCAACAACACTTCGGGCAAACCTTACAACTTCAAAGATATTGATATCGCTGAAGACACCAAGTCCGAGTTCGCCATTCCCAACAAAGCCAAATACGTCGTCACCTTCAGCACTTTGGAGGCTTCGCAGACACGCTGCGCCCCTGCCCCGAACTGGAACGGCTACGATCTTTATTATCGGGTGATTAACCTGGCGCACTACTTCATTGGCGCACTAGGCTATCAACACCTGGAAATCGCCGGCGCCAGCGCCTCGGATTCGTTCGCCGTTTTTTCGGGTTTGGGCGAACACTCGCGATCCAGTATGGTTGCCACCCACTATCGCTATGGCAACATGCAGCGCGGTATGCACCGCATGTTAACCGATATGCCGCTGGCTCCCACCAAACCCTTTGATGCCGGGATCGCCCGCTTCTGCGTCAACTGTGCTACCTGCGCCACAATGTGCCCTTATGAGTCAATGCCCCTTGGGGATAAACGGTGGGATCATGAGGACCCAGAAGAAGAGGCCTTAAAAAATTACGTTCCGGGATATAAAGGCTGGAGATTGTACAACTTCAAGTGTCCGCGCTGCAAGAACTGCCATACTACCTGCCCTTACAACTCTTTTACTGATGCCTCGATCCACGACGTTATTCGAGCCACCGCGACTATTACTCCAGTGTTTAACGGCTTCTTCGCGGATATGCACGAAAGGTTCGGCTTTGGCACTCGGCATCCTGAGGAATTCTGGGACAACCCGGCAAATACCGGCGTTGTGGACGTAGAACTGCTGAAACACAGATAACAACTGACTCCGCCCTGTCCCCTTGATTTCTGAGATCACGCGGGGTGTTCTAAAAGAAAGATATTTGGAGGAAAAATGAAAGTGGCGTCCGGGAGAGACTGGACGGCGCCGGGAAAGACCGGAAAGACAATCGGGACAGACCGATGAATATAAAGAAAGGGGATTCATATGTCTATCTTCCACAGCACGGTTTCCCGCCGGGAATTTATGAAAAGTCTCGGCTTGGCCGGTGCGGGCATCGGGGCTGCCAGCCTGGTAGCGCCCAACTTCCACGACGTGGATGAACTCATGTCCTCTACCAATGCCATCCAGAAACGTCCCTGGTTCGTCAAGGAACGCAATTTCTTGGATCCCACCGTCGAACATGACTGGAGCGCTATCAACCGCTACGACCGACGCTGGCAGTCGCAGACTACCCGCATCAAGTCCTACTTCACTGAGACCTGGAACCGCCGCGAAGCAGCCTCTGCCAAAGGCTCCGAAATTTCAGCAAAGAGGCAAGCGGAACAGGCTCCGGGCTACACTCTTCGCACCCGCATGCTCCATAGCGCCAACCTTCACAACTTTACTTGGTCCAAGACCTGGACTGGCCCGGTCAAATCCGGCTCCAACAGCTACACTGAATCCAAGACCCCGGAAGAGCTCGGCCTGCCCAAGTGGACCGGCACCCCGGAAGAAGCCTCCAAGATGATGAACGCCGCACTGCGTTACTACGGCTCGGTGCTGACCGGTTATGCCGAGTTCGACCAAACCTGGAAGGACAAAGTCCTAGTCAAATACACCACCCGCGGCGCCACCAAGGAATGGAGCAGCAACAACGGTGCATTGCCGTCTGACACTGAGTCGCTGCGCTATGAATTCGAGAACGTCGACAAGGGCTACTATACCTCCGATGGATCCAAGTACGTCTTTCCTAACAAGCCTCTGTGGATCATCACTACAGTGAGCCCAGTTGCTAGCCAGTTCCTCAAGACCCCCAACGCCGAAGCCGGCTACGGTTCTAGCTTCCCCGGTCCCAACGGCACCGGCGGCACGCTGAGCTCGTTCGTCTACGGCGGCACCTTCCGCTTTCTACGATCTCTGGGTTACGAATGCTACTCCGACACTGGCCACCAGAGTTCACCGTTCAACGAGAACATGGCCAACCAGCTCACCGGCATCAACGAGCAGTCCCGGCAGCAGAACTACGGTCTGAACGCCGAATACGGCAACGCCACCTACCCCACCACCTTCCAGACCAACCTGCCGCTGGCGCCCACCCCGCCGGTTGATGCCGGTATGTGGAAGTTCTGCAAAACCTGCGGCTTCTGTGCCATCAACTGCCCGCCCGGCTGCATCGAGTCCCACAAGGATCCCACCTGGGAAATCCCGCCCTATGAAGGCAAGGAAGTTACCTTCCACAACAAGGGCATCAAGGCCTTCTGGAACAACTTCATCCTCTGCCAGGAGTATCGCTCTGAGGCTTCCGGCTGCAGCCAGTGCTGGGGCTACTGCACCTTCTCCGTCGATCAGGCCGCCATGGTCCATGCCCTGGTCAAGCAGACCATCTCCGTCACCCCGCTGTTCAACAGCTTCTTTGCCACCATGGGCGAAGTCTTCGGCTACGGCAACCAGGACAGCCCGGAAGAGTGGTGGGATATGTCCCTGCCAATGATGGGCATCGATACCGTCAAGACCGCCTGGAAAGGCCGGTAGGTCATAGAGAAAGGAGTAATGGCAAAATGACTGTTTATCAGGGTCCGTTCTGGTTCCTTATTGCTGCCATAGCTATCGGCTTGCTGATAGCCCTTGGTATGTTCCTGAGTAAAAAGGGCAAGGTGACTAAGTGGTATGACTGGGTCATCATCGGCGTTGCCCTGCTCATGGGTTTCTTCGCTGTCCAGAACTACTTCGGCTCCATCTCCGAGTTCGAGGAAGAAGCCGCCTCAATGTTCTTGGTTATCGTCGGCATCCCCGCACTCCTGTTGCTGGGTGTCGCCGCCGCCTTGATCATGCGCCGCAAGGCAACTGTCTAGTTGTTCTATCGAGAAGGAGGAGCGGTCTCCTCCTTCTCGATCCCGGTTCACGCAACAGTCGCGCATAGAGGGAATAAAATGAAATATTACGCCACCGGCAAACAGATTGTTTACCCTCCGGACTACAAAACCAAGGTGATGTTCCTGCGCAAGAGCCAGGAGTGGATCGACCGTAAGATCGCCGAAGGCATCCTTGAATCGGCCTACAGCTTCACCGCGGGCGGCGGCTTTCTCGTCTTCAACGTCGAATCCCATGAGGAGCTCATCAAGCACCTGATCGACTTCCCGATGTACTGCCTCTCTGAGTTCAAAGTGGAGCCCATGGTCAGCTTCAACCAGAACGCTGAAATCATCATTAACGAATTCAAAAAGCTCGGCGTCTACCACGACGGCTGGGCTAAGACTCGTGTCTACCATGTGGCTTACACGCCGGAACTTAAAGAGATATGCCTCTTTTTCTGGGGCTGCAACATCGAATGCCGCGGTTGCTACTGCAAGCGCCGCATCTACAGCCCCATGCTCAAAGACTTCCTTGGCAAGCATGTCGAGGAACCGTCCGGCATTGAGCCGGCGCCGGAAAAATTCCTGACCATTGACGAACTACTGGCTATCCTCGACCAGTATGAATTCACCAATGTCGTCTTTGAAGGCCAAGAAGCCGCCATGGACCCCGAACTGCCCAACATCGCCCGGCTGCTGCACGAGCGTTACAAGAGCCACAACCTGCTACTGACCAACGGCGTGGAACTTCCTGACCTGTCCCACATCGACCGGGTCGAGGTCGGCATCAAAGCGGTTACCGATGAACTCAATGTTGATTACACCGGCGTCTCCAACAAACCGGTGCTGGACAACCTCCTGAAGCTGGTCCAGTCAGGCAAAAACACCTTCGTCGAATCGGTCTACATCCCTGACTATATTGAGGTGGATGAGATCGAGCGCATCGCCCGGCATATCGCCGGCGTCAAAAAAGACATGCTGTTCGTCATCCTGCCTTACTTCAAAGCCGGCGACAACCCCTGGCGGCGGCCGACCACCGAGGAAATGGAAAAAGCCGCCGAAGCCGCCCGCAAGCACCTTAAAAATGTCTTCTTCTTCCGTGGCAATGAAGAACTCAAGTATGAAGTCTTTTCCGCCTTCCCGGAGGGTGCCGGCGGCGCCTCGTACGAACCCAACCTCAACGCCCTTTTGTCTTCCGTAGGCATGAAGTAATGGGAGGGGACGTGATGATGATTCTGCTCTGGATACTATGCATCGCCTCGATTATCGGCTCGGCATTATACCTGGTGCTGGAACGCCAGGTTGCCGTCTATAACCGCGCCGTGCCGCCCTGGCCTGATGCCTGCCCACCCATTGAACCCTACCTGGAAGGCAGTTTCGGACGCCGGTCATGAAGACCTGCATCTACCATATCACCTATACGCCGGAGCAGAAGGATGTCTGCGTCCATTTCTGGGGCTGCAATTTCCAGTGCCGCGGCTGTTACTGCTCTACCCAAATCTACAGCCCAATGCTGGACTTCGGCGCCATGCTCAAGCGCAAACCCGAAGTCCTTGCCCGCCCGCCGGAAAATTTCCTGACGCTGGCCGGAGTCGAGGCTATCCTGGATAAGCTCGATTTCCACTCGGTGGTTATCGAAGGCCAGGAAGCCGGCCTGGACCCGGCGTACCCGGCGTTTACCGAAATCCTGCACCGCCGCTACGGCGCCACGGTGACCTTGGTCACCAACGCCGCGATGCTGCCCGACCTCACCTTCACCGATACCGTTGAGGTCGGCCTTAAGGCGCTGGATGACCGGCTGCACCTGGACTACACTGGGGTTTCCAACCGCCCCGTTCTCGAGAACTTCGACCGCTTGATTGCCATGGGCAAAAAAATAGTCGTGGATACGGTGCTCATCCCGGGCTATATCGACGCCGCCGAGGCCGAGCGTGTCGCCGAATTCGTCGCCTCCCGTGATTCAACCATCCCTTTCATCCTCCTGCCCTACTTCCCGGTCGGTAACAACCCGTGGCGCCGGGCTTCCGCCGCAGAAATGGACGAGGCCGCTGGCTTGGTCAAGAAACATCTCCGCCGCGTTTTTCACTTCCGCGGCGATGAAGCCCTCAAATACCCTATCTTCAACGTCTTCCCGGCCGAGGCCTGCTCCGGCACCGACCCCGATTCAGCCAGATATCTGGCTGCCGCCGAGGGCTTAAATCGCCGTCCGGGCCGGATCTTGCATCAAATACTAGAACCCGAGGAGGTATCCGCTCAATGAGAGTCCTGCTGGTGACATCACCCAATCCCAACTATTCCGCCTATTACGCCAAGGCTTATACCAACCTGCCCAAAGGCTTGCTCTACCTCGCTTCTTACCTTGAGCAATTGGGTCACGAGGTCAAGGTCTATGACGGCTTCGTTGACGAACGCAAGCCGGAAGATTTCCTGGATTTCAATCCGCAGCTAATCGGCTTTTCGGTCATCACCGGCCCCAACCTGGAAGGGGCGATTCTCCAGTCTAAGCAGTTTCGGGCTTTGTTCCCGGCGGTGCCAATCGTCTGGGGCAACGTCCATACCAGCGTCCTGCCGAAACAGACCCTGTCCGAGCCGTATATCGACTACGTCGTCATCGGCGCCGGCGAATACACTTTGGCCGAACTGATCGATTACCTGGAAAAGGGCGACCGGAAACTCAACGACATCAAAGGCCTCGGCTTCAAGATCGACGGCCAGATGGTCCTCAACGATCCCCGCCCGTTCATTAAGGATTTGGAAGCGCTACCGGACCCGGCTTGGCACCTGGTGCCGGTGAAGAAATACTCCATGATCGGCATCAACACCTCCCGCGGCTGTGTCCACCGCTGCGCCTTCTGCTACAACAAGGCCTACAACAAGGGTTACATCGGCTACCTCTCCGCTGAACGGATCATCTCCCAGATCGAATTCCTGCGCCAGCACTACGAGGCCAAATATATCCGCTTCGACGAGGACAACTTCACCTTCAACCGCAAGAGATTACGCGAGTTCTGCAACCTCCTCATCGAGCGTAAGATTAAGATCTCCTGGAACTGCGACTCCAGAGCCGACCTCTCAGATGCCGATGTCACTCTGATGGCCAAAGCCGGCTGCGTTGCCGTCGGCCTGGGGCTGGAGTCAGGCAGCCAGCGCGGCCTGGACTTCATGCAGAAGGATATTACCGTACCGGAGATGGAGCGGACTTTCTGGTCGCTGGTCAAGCACAAGATCCGCACCTCGGTCTACATCATCTACGGCTACCCCACCGAAACCGTTGAGGACTTCAACGCCACTCATGAAATGCTGAAACGGCTGGACAATCCTTACTACATGTACAACCGCTTCGTCCCCTTCCCCGGCAGCGCCCTCTACGATTACTGCGTGGCACAAGGCATGGTGACGCCGCCGGCCCGCCTCGACGACTGGCCGGAATTCCTCATCGAGTATGCTAATAAAATCAACCTGAGCCACGTGCCCACCGAAATGATGACCGAGGCCGCGGCCAACTGGCGCGCCAACTACGCCGCCCAGCGCATCAGGTTCACCCTGAAGCACAACCCCGAATATTTCCTGACCCTTTTCAAGAACCCACTCAAATTCCTGCGGGAGGTCGGGGAACTGATCAAGTTCCACGGCCAGGTGAACAAGTTCTACAAAACCGTGCAGCGGACACTATCCGGCTTCTCATCGAGCAGTCAGGATTCCGGTCTGCCGCTCGGCATCGCGCCCAAACCGAAGGTGATTTAATAAAATGCCATACCGTTGGCAACTGGAGATGATCGCTGAGAGAAAGAAATACGCATAAAGTCCAATGATGACTAATCCTTTGGTACGATGACATTTTGTTACATTCTTAGTAGGCTTAATCAACAAAATAATCTTAGTAGGAGGCCTAAGTGACCACTTTTCATTCCACAATGTCCAGGCGGCAATTCATGAAAGCTCTAGGCGTTACAGGTGCTGGCGTCGGTGCCGCCACTTTAATCGCCCCTGCTTTTAAAGACCTCGATGAAATGACATCCGAAGCGGCAACGAAGCTCCCGACTCACGGCTGGTTTGTTAAGGAACGGGAATTGGAAAATCCCACCAGCGAAATCGATTGGAATGTTTGGAAACCATATGATGCCAAAACCAATCCCATGGCACCCGATACTGACATACGGAAACAGAATCTTGCTTCATATGACGCCAGGAATCTTGAAGGGTTGAAGAATAAGAGCCCTGGATTTAGCCTCAAAGATATCGCCCTCACTTCCGGTCTCCGGAACATGTATGGAACCGACTGCCCCTGGGATGGGGTCCCGGCCAATAACGTGCAGACACCTGAAGCACGAGGTACCACTGTCTGGCAGGATACGCCTGAAAACAATCTGAAAACAGTGCGGTCAGCAATGCACCTGGCAGGTTGCAACCAGGTCGGGGCGATTGAACTAACCGATCGCCTCAAGCAAAGATTATTTGATGCTGGCACGACCGTTTTCGAAGATATTCCTAAGGGTTTTCTTGACAAGAACGTCTACCACATCCCCAACTCCTGCAAATGGATGCTGGTCTTTTCTGCACAACAGAATTTCGTCCAGACAATCCATAGCCTGCATAAGGACGAGACTCAGCGGGGCGGTTATGGTTGGTCAAAACCGGCTTTAAACCCGCATGCACAGGGCTACGCTACTTCTGCACCTTTTTACTTCATCTCTTCGTACTTTATCAGGAACCTGGGTTATCAGACTTATCGACCACCAGTGAGAGCCAACGTCGCCATGGGTGTCCTAGCAGGCATTGGAGAACAAGGTCGAGTAGGAAATATTGTCTCGCCCAACCGCGGGATGCTCATCCGAATGACCTACTGCTGGGTGACTGATCTGCCATTAGCTCCTACCAAACCGGTCGATTTCGGCATTGTGAAGTTTTGCCAAAACTGTATGACTTGCGCTAAATCATGTCCGTCAGAGGCGGTTTCATTGGAAAAGGAACCATACTGGGAGACAGCCTGCACAACCAACAATCCTGGTGTGAAACATTGGTACCTCGACTGGCAGAAGTGCCGCGATTGGGGCAGCCCAGGACCATGCTGCAACTGTCAAGCCTGTTGCCCGTTCAATACACCCAGTGAATCGTTGATTCACCAGGTCGTAAGGTACACTGCCGGTAAATTCGGACCTCTTGATAGTTTCTATTCCACCATGGAGAAGCAATTTGCCTACGCTGAGCCACGCAGCGATAATGAACTGGCGAAGTGGTGGGACAGGGAACTTGATAGTTACAAGAGTGATACGATCCTGAATGCGGGAACCTACAAATGGTGGTAAGGTACTAGTTTGCTCTGAAAATGAGACCGAGGGGCTTCATCAGCCCCTCGTCCTTTTTAGCGGTCTTGGTTAACTAGCAGCAGGTTTGGTCGGTAACAATCGCCAGGTCAGCCCGGCAAAAAGAAGCGCGAAGAACACGACGAAGGCGAAGCCAATCCATCCGCCGCGCTCGGCTCCCTCACCGATCTGTGAACCCAACCAGGCAAATGCGGTAACCCAGAGTAAGCCACTGGCGACAGCCATAAGCCAGTGCCACCATGCAAATGGCCTTCCGGTTGCCCTTGATACGTTAGCTAGCGAGTATAGAGCGATGCCCATCAAACCACCAGCCACGATAGAAAACAGGAATGTAATCATTTATTTTACCCCCATCGGCGTTGGTGTAAATCCGGAGATAAAGTTCGCGGTCTTCAGGTATTCGGGCGGATCGAAAACGCCTTTGAACAGAGGCGGATTGAGGTCGTCGAGCATGTTCTTTGGATACATATTGCGTTCTGCCCAAAGAGCGACATTGGAAACCAAACCGGTAGAGTCTCGCGCAAGGATGTTGCGCATCATTCGATGTGACCATGTGTTTCGACGGGTCCATGGACATGCTGCTACACAAGCACGACAACCGGTTGGCCCAGCGCCATAAGCCCAACCATCATTACAAACTGCAAAGTCCGTTGCATATCTCTTCATTCCATATTCAACTCTATCTGGTTCCGGCGAATAGGAGATCGCTTGGGTCGGACAATTTTCAGCACAGATCATACAACGTTTGCAGAAAGCATATAGATTGAAATCTATCGGCTTGTCTGTTGCCATCGGAAGAGAGGTGAAGACCACCGCAGGGCGGCAATTGCCTCCCACATCCGGAGACATACAGTTCGAGGTTCTACCAATGCTACCGTATCCAGCTAGCGCACCATGTGGAGGTATAGTTAGATCATATCCACCGTTGGGTGAGTTCCATCGAGCTGGATACCCCAGGGCTTTCAGGTAACCCACGATTTGCTGGGCGATAGTTGATACTATGTTGTAACCTTGGTTGGACTGGCCGTAGTTTGGATCAGCCATCATCGAATCCCATTCCATCGGAGCATTGACGAAGATGCCGTAGTTCCACCACGGCTGAATCTTAATCTCCTCGCCAACTGCGAATCCACGCGTGGCCGATTGATGGTTATACCACACGAATTCTGGATGAACCGGTATGATCCCAACATATTGAGCCCCGAAATGGTAGGCAGCCCATTTGATATTTTCGGCCGCCTTCTCAGGTGATTCGAAAACAGCTCGAGTTGTGCTGACACCCTGCCAGTCAAAAGTCTCTGGTTTCGTGGTTATGGAGGAAGGCGCAAGAGCCGAATCCCCGGAAACAATCTTGTTAGCAATATACCCCTCTTGAGCGTTAAAATTATCCCGCATCTCGGTAGTCTTGAAGTAACGCTCTCGAAAACCGGGGAGCCAGTCATATATATATTTCTTGTCACGCTCGAGCATATCTGGATACATTTCGTAGTATTCACGCCAGAATGGCGCAAGAGATTGGACTCCATTCGATGGCCAAGCGCTGTATGGGATAGCAAAATCGAATTTATTTACATCTGGGTCGTGGCGGTTCTTGAATCTGGAGTTATAGATCCACCTCAGGTCAGGGCGATGAATCCCGTTAACAACCTGATTTGGTCGCATATAGGTCGTATTCTGCGCGGTGACTTTCCAGCTTGTCTCCGGTACTTCATCTACTTCGAAAGGTGTACGATCGAATACTTCGTATTCAAAGCCGCGCCGATTTTGATGCCCCGGAAAACTCAAGGGGCTCGTACCATCTTGCATACCCCAGGCATACGCTACTCCCGCTGCGGCGGCAGTGCCGCCGACACCGAACATCACAGACTTCATAAAATCGCGTCGACTTATTGAGTTATGGAATTGAGCCAATGTATTGTTCTCCTTTCAGATCCCACAGAGATTCCATCGGACTGTATTTCAACACTTATTCTAAATCAGCACCTCCTTCAACCGAGGCGTTCCCTATGATTCTAGTGCTGCGCCCTCTCCACTTATCTGCCGGGACATTTCCAGTTCTCCCATATACCTCATAGGTGCGTCTGGTTCTTTACCAAATTTGCTCTGTACTTCCTTGGCAAACGCCTTTTCCGCCGCTCTTTCCTGTTTAACTTTATTCAACCAATTCGTAGGATCCAGCAGCGGGTCCTCATCCATACGCTTATCGGTTTTATACCTGGCTTCTTCCTGCCGTTCCTGCATGTGCTGGTAATGGGTTGTGGCATGGCGGAACGAAAAACGGGACATTACCCTTTGACCATCTAGACCGCATCGTTCACATGAGACGTTTGGCTGGCCAGTCAACGGGCTCAGGCGCTCAAATGTATGATTGCAGTTCGGGCAAAAGAATTCATAAATAGGCAAGGCACAACTCCCTCAATGATTGTTAATAATTGTTACCTAAATTGTACCATGCGTTTATTGAAAGTCAATACGTATAATGGCGTATTTATGGACATACTGGGATTAATACATCTGATATAGTCTATTATGTCCCATTCTCATATTACTTGAAGGTTGCTTTCTGGTAATTGATGGTTGTATTTGTTAACCGCTTGTGCTAGTATTCGAACCACTTAACAATTGAATACCGGGGCACAGTCCTTAAAAAGACCAAAAGGAGAGAAAGCCGGTCAGATTCCGGCGCAGTACCGCCTACTGTGTGTGGGGAATCCCACGAGCCAGCAAAGCGCCAGGCCCCGTTGCCTACCTCCAGTGGATATTGGAAAGGGATAGCCTAATCATATTAATCGCTGTCCCTTCCTGATTGAGGGGAAGCGATTTTGCAGTACCTTATACCGAACCAAACAACCGTCTATCACATCGCCTACGCCCCTGCCATTGAGAAAGCCTACCTCTTTCATTGGGGCTGCAACCTCAAGTGCCGCGGCTGCCTATGCCACAAAGAAATCAACTGCATGGCTCTTGAGGAAAACCTCGACGTAGTCCTGCGCGACCCAAGATTACCAAAGCCCAAAGACCCGTCGCAGTATCTTGACCTCGAAGAGCTCATGACCACGCTCAGGAAGGTCCCGGTCAAAGAGGCCCTTTTCGAAGGGCAAGAAGCCTCTATCGACCCGGCTTACGGCGCCATCACCGAGGCGCTGAAGGCTGAATTCGACTGCTACATCACGCTTAATACCAACGGCGTGAAACTCCCTGACCTTTCCCATACCGACGAGGTGGTAATGAGCCTCAAGGCGGTGACACCGAAGCTTTATCGCGACTACACCTTGCATTCCAATGAGCGTGTCCTTCGCCACTTTGTCGAAGTGTTTCGCCTGGGGAAAAAACTTCGAGCAGAAAGCGTCTTTATCCCTGGACTTATTGACCTTGAAGAGACCGAAAAGATAGCCGCATTTATCGCTGCTGTTGATCCCAATATCCCTTACCGGATAGACGCCTATTTCGAATCTGGGGCTGACAACTCCTGGCGGCGGGCAACACCAGAAGAGATGGCGAAGGCTAAGGCTGCAGCCAAAAAGCATCTTGTAAATGTCACCTGCACCCAGCAGACCGCAGCCAAACTCGAAAAGAAAGACCTGATGTATGAAGTCGTCAGGCTCTACTAAGAGGTCATAAATGCCAGAGCGCTTAAAGCTAGAGCGGAAATCAATCTGTGATTGTCACGGAATAAGTATCGACGTCGTCTATCACAACGCCGTCGGCGTACCCACCGACACCCTGGTCATCACTCTGCCAGAAAAGCGACCGATGCTGACCACTAGGCATGGTTACAAGGAGACCGACGTCATCTGCAACTGCCACGTACCGAAGGAACTCTGGGATTTTATGCATGATGAATCCCGCTGCTGGCAGGAGACTTACGGTCAGATCATGGCTGAAGTCCTGACTGAAGCTAATCGGTCGATCGAAGACATCGTGTTCTTGTCTACCGGCATCAGGCAGGAGCGAGTGGCCGTGGCCGAAGAAGTGTACGATGAGTTTTGGGTCATGGCAGTGACTACCGCGGGTGTCAAGACCAATGCCATGCGGGTGGGCGTCGACAAAGCATCAGGCATTGAGCGCAACGGCAAGTTTGAGAAAATCGGCACCATCAACAACATCATTCTCACCAACGCCATCCTCGAAGCTCCGGCGCTGGCCTCGTCATTCATCACCATTACCGAAGCCAAAAATATCGCCCTTCAGGAACTCGACATCCGCAGCGCCTACGCCCCGTCGCTGCTGGCCACCGGTACAGGCACCGACCAGATAATCGTGGTATCGGGTCTCGACTACAAGTACACCTACGTCGGCGGTCACACCAAGCTGGGGGAGATGATGGCTCAGGCGGTTACAAAATCAACTATACAGGCGATACGGAACTCCAGGGGTTTCTGAAGTGGACCTTATCCTGATCCTGCTGCTGGCGCTGGCGATCGATCTCACCATCGGCGAGTACCCGGTGGCAGTCCACCCAACGGTCTGGGCCGGACGGCTGGCTGGGATGCTTATTAAACCCGGATTGAGGCTGCGACGTAATCTCCAATTTGTCTACGGGACGATCTTGAGCCTCTCGCTTATCACCCTGTTCTCAGCCTCAGCCTGGCTTATCCTCGACTTTTTGAAAGGAATCGATTACTGGCTTTTCATTATTGGTGGGGCAGTCATCCTGAAACCTGCCTTCTGCCTGTCCCAGCAGTGGCGGGTAGCTCAGATTACCCGGGCGGTGATTGAATCTAAAGCGCCGGTGCCTTCCGGAATGAAAAGCCTTTTCGAAACGGTAAGCTTTAATCAGTCTGTTACCCGGGGTGAGGTCACGTCAGCAAGTATTCGCTCCATCGCCGAGAACGCGTCGGATTTTGTGACTGGACCGCTTTTCTATTACCTGTTCCTGGGCGTTCCAGGGGCGGTCGCCTATCGTGTTCTAAACACCCTGGATAATATGATCGGTTACCGTGGCAAGTTCGAATATTTGGGCAAGTTTGCCGCGAGGCTTGATGACGCTGCCAGTTTCATCCCGGCCAGGATTACTGCCTTGTTGCTCATATCCTCCGCCGCTTTCAAACAGTGGGATGTCGCTAGAGCCTGGCGGACAATGATAACCGATCACGGCCTGACGCCAGGACCCAATGGCGGCTGGCCGATGGCTGCGGCTGCTGGAGCTCTGGGGGTCAAATTATATAAAACCGGGCATTACGAGCTAGGTAGTTCATTCGTTGAGCCACCAATCGACAAGATCACCGAAGCTGTCAGCCTATACCGTTTAAGCATGTTCACTTGGATCGGCGTCTGTCTGATGGCGCTGGCAGTAGCTGCCGCATTGCGAGGATGAAATGATAACTAAGGGCATGGTCCAGGTATTCACCGGCGAAGGCCGCGGCAAAACATCGGCCGCCCTTGGCACGGCAATACGTGCAGCCGGTTATGGGTTGAAAGTATTCGTTCTCTTCTTTATGAAGGGCATACATCCAGGGGGTGAATATTCCTCGTTCCAAACATTAGGTGTTGATTTCAAAGTCTTCGGCCGGCCGGATTTCTACGGGCCGTCAGATATCAGGGATGAAGACCTGAAACTGGGCAGAGAAGCCTTGAAAGCTTCTGTCGACGCTATAACTGGCGGCCGGTATGATCTGGTGGTGCTTGACGAAATCAATACGGCGGCTGCCTGGAACCTCATTGAAACGGCTGATGTCCTGAAATTAATCGATAGTAAACCGCCAGGCGTTGAACTGATCCTGACTGGCCGTTATGCCTCTCAGCTAATTATTGACAAGGCTGATTATGCCACCGAACTGGTGAGCACGAAGCACCCCTTCGACCGTGGCGCGCCTGCGCGGGAAGGAATCGATTACTAGTGAAAGTCGCCTTTTTCCATATCGAGCCGAAACCAGGCCAGATCGAGGCCAACCGCCACTTGTATGAGCGGCTGATCTCAGCAAGTGCCGTACTGGGGACGCGCTGGATACTTACTCCCGAGCTCGGTATCTCAGGGTATTACTTCACCGATATCATCGGCACCAACTGGATCAAACCCCAGCCTGATGAATGGATGAACAAAATCAAGCTCGAAAGCCGCAGGCTTGATCTAACCATCTTCTTATCTCACCCTGAGCGGGACAAGAAAACCGGCAAGTTCCACAACACTTTATTCGCGATCGATAAAGGCAGAATCGCTGGCCGTCACCGCAAGATAGAGGTCCATCCGGGCGCCGAAGAAGCCTGGTCCTCTCCCGGTGATAGCCTGAAACCCTTCGCTATCGACGGTGCAAGAATCGGGATGCTGATCTGTGCTGATACCTGGGACACTCACCACGGACTTGAACTCCAAAAAAAGGCTGCTGAGCTACTGGTCGTCAGTGCTGCCTGGGGTCAGAAATACCCGCCGCTGGAAAACTGGAAAACCCTGTCGCTATCTACCGGACTACCGGTATGGGTCTGCAACAGAACAGGCCAGGAACGTAATGTCGACTGGACTCAGGCTGAAAGCATGGTCCTGGCGAAAGGCCAGCCGGTGCTCAGATACTCCGGCAAGCCGGCGTTGCTGGTCTTCGACTGGGATTTCGAAAGGATGTCGCCTGTATCAGCCGAGTTTACCGTCATACCCGTTGATGGAAGGGAGATCTGACCATGGTCATCGATACCAGATCAATGCCCATCTATTTAGACAAACCGGCTCTAACACCCAATGCTAAACTGGTCTTGGAAAAGCGCTACCTGCGCCGGGATGAAAATGGTGAAATTATTGAAACACCAGACGAGATGTTTTGGCAGGTAGCCCGGGCAGCAGCTTCTGTCGAACAACACTACGACCCTCAGGCAGATATTGAGACTGTTGCATCTGAATTCTACGAAATCATGGCGGGACTGCTCTTCCTGCCCAATTCGCCTGCCCTTTTAAACGCCGGTACCGGTCGAGGGCAAATGGCTGGCTCGATGGTGCTGCCGGTCGAAGACTCGCTGGATTCCATTTTCGATGCCGTAAAAAATGCCGCCATTATCCACCAGCGTGGTAGCGGGATCGGTTTCGACTTCTCGAGCATCCGACCCAGAGGTGACCGGGCAGGCAGTCGGCCTGATGCCGCCATCGGACCAGTAGCCTTGATCGAGGTATTTTCCAGGGTGACCCAGAATATCCGCCAGGGCGGTATCCGCCGCGGCTGCAATGCCGTCTCGTTGGGCATCGACCACCCGGATATTATTGAATTCATCAGGGCCAAAGCTGACCAGTCATCCTTAAGCAACTTCTATACCTGCATTGCCATCACTGATGATTTCATGCAAAGAGTGAAGCAAGGATTGGATTATCCCTTGATCCATCCCCGTACCCAGAGCGTTAGCAGGTGGCTGAATGCTAGAGAGGTGTTCGACCAGATCGTCGACCAGGCCTGGCGTAATGGTGAGCCGGGCTTTATCTTCCTCGACCGGATCAACCGTGACAACCCCACCCCACAACTAGGGACTCTTCATCATGTCAGCGGCTGTGGTGAACAGCCGCTACTACCCAACGAATTTGCCCACCTCGGCTCCGTCAACCTTTCCCGAATCGTGAAATCTGATGGGGATCAAACATATATCGACTTCAAACTGCTGGCCAGTGTCGTCGGCACAGCGGTGAGGTTTCTGGATAATCTCATTGATTTAACAGGCTATCCGACGAATGAGAGCATGCTCGCTACCAAACGGACCCGGAAGATCGGCCTCGGGGTGATGGGCTTTGCCGATATGCTGTTCCAATTGGAGATCGCCTACAACTCCGAACAGGCGCTCGATATAGCAAGAGAGGTGATGAGCTTCATCCAGCGGCAGGCGCTTGATGCCTCTATCGAGCTTGGCCAGAAGCGGGGGCCATACCCGGCTTTCCATGGTGGCGGGAAACCAATCCGTAACGCCTCGCGTACTACCATTGCACCAACTGGCACCATATCGCTGATAGCTGGTTGCACTTCGAGCATCGAACCGGTTTTCGCTACTGTCTTTATCAGGAACGCTTTCAAAGGTGAACACCAGATGCTGGATATCAATCCCCATTTCGAAAAGGCGGCGCGCCAGGCTGGGGTCTTTACTTCAGACCTCATCGAGCGCCTTGTCAGGTGTAACCACCTGCAACAGCAACCGGATGTACCTGAGGAATTGAAACGCATCTTCGTCACGGCTCACCGGGTCAGCCCCGAGTGGCATATCAAAATGCAGGCGGCTTTCCAGGAGTTTACTGATGCTGCCGTCTCTAAAACAGTCAACTTGCCTCATAATGCTGATAGAGAAGAACTTGGTATTATCTTCATGCAAGCATATGATATTGGGCTCAAGGGTATTACAGCCTACCGTGACCAGAGCCGGTCATCTCAGCCCTTCTGCACTGGCGATATCGGCATTAGTCTGGTCCGGGAATATATGAATTGTAGGTAAACGGGAGAGTTTATGCCCAACCCAAACGTTAGGAGCGAAGTTGATTGGTTTAAGTCTCAAAGATCAAAGCCGCGCTTTTAAGATACCTTGTGTTAACCAATCAACTAAGAGTCGCGTTCCAGAGAGAGTCCGACCCGACAAGGATGACTAAGGTTTTCTTCTTGAGTACTTTATGAAATCAGGTAATGCCATTAAAGCTCGAAAAAAGCGCTCAGGTCGCTCGGCTGAATAACATTTCCCCGTAATCCTACCCGGCTTCACGCTACACATTTCTAATGCCACTTTTTGTACCCGTTCTATAGGGGTAGCAAAAGCTTTCAACAGCACCGACATTAGTCCCATTTTGGAATCAGTTTCGGGACAGGTCTTTACATCCTTGTAGATGTCCGTCTCAACCATGCCTGGAAATAGGCAGTTTATTGATATCGGCTTATCCTTGTTCTCAGCAGCCAGGCTCTTCGTAAGACTTGTAATCGCAGCTTTACTCGCACCGTATGGGGATTGGAAAGGACTGGGATTCCCACGTCCCCCACGCCCACCTATGTTAATGATCGTTCCTCCCCCACTTGATATGAAGTATGGGATTAATAGCCTGCAGGCATAGAAAGAACCCATCAAGTTGGTATCAATGACTTCTCTTATCTCGTCGGTGGTCATAGACTGAAGAGTTCGATAGCCGCCAGATATCCCTGCATTATTTATCCACACGTCGATTTTCCCGAAGGCTAATTTGCTACTCTCGAACAGCCCTAAAATTTCAGCCTCGTTTGTGACATCTGCTTGGAAAGCCCGAACGGAAAAGCCGCTTTGGTATAGCTCTTCGACCGTCTTCGAAAGAAGGGTGAAATCTCTTGAACATAGAACTACGTTAGCTCCGGCAGCCGCACAAGCTTCCGCAATTGCACGTCCAATACCCCGGCTGGATCCGGTGACGACTACTGTTTTGTCTTTGAGTGTCATTATGATTGAGTCCTCTAATCTAGTGATATTCGGAGTTAACTCTATCACAAGCTCTGTTTTTGTATAAGATCCCATGTCAGACCGAAATGAACGAGGGGCTTTTTCAGCCCCTCGTTCATTTCCCGAGAGATCCATTCCAAGATATCCATTGTTTCAGAGAGAGACGGACTCTTTGAGGAGGACGAACTGAGATGGCTTAATAACACCCGAGGGACTTTGAATGTCCCTCGGGTGTTTTCGCCGGCTGAGACCAGGTGATTGAAAAAAGAGGGACAGGAACAGTGGCTGAAATTGATTTCAACCACTGTTCCTTTTGCATATATCCTACCGATATGCCCCGTGGCGGGAAAGGACATTAGAGTCCTGTCCATAGAATGGCAACTCGAGATCCCACCATGACTCAGGATCTTTCTGTCCATACTCGAAAGTCTCAGCCATACTGAATAGAAAACCGTTAAAAAGGGGAGTGGTAGCTATGGTACTTTTCACTACGTCGTGAATCATAGCGCCATGATTTACCGTAAAAGTGCATTCACCCCAGCATATGTTGCAACTGCTTCCACTTTCAGAAGCCCAGAGACTGCAACCAGGACCGTTCATGATAAAGGCCTTGGTCCCTTGCACGGTCCAAATCGCCGCTTTCCCATTAACAGTTGGACGTTCCCAAGAAGGCTCTTTTTCGAAAGATATCACTTCAGCAGGGCAGTTATTTGCACATTTCTGGCAGGTATGGCAGAAGCGGAAAATACCTGCGTCTATTGGTTTGTTTGGCGCCAGCGGCAGATCAGTTACAAAATCATATAAACGGCCAGGAGCACCATATTCAGGGGAAATTGTATAGAGTTGTTGGCGACTTGCCTCCCCAAGTCCGTTCAATATCGCACCAGCCCCACCAGCGAAGAAATGGGTCGCGTCTTGATTGGGTGTTGCGTTACCAACTACTCCGATCTTCTGATAGCCTATCATGCGCAGAAAGTTTTGAGTACAAGCGTTGATATTGCCGACATTCATAAAAGTATTGCGATTCGCAAAACCGCCCCAAGCCGGGGAGCGGCGGAATAATTCATTCGACCCTTGGGTCGAAACACTCACTTCCCACATTTCTTTATTGGGGATGACTAGCTTTGTAGAAGTCTCATAACCTGTGTCAACATTCTCGTACACGATTGGACGAGCAACACTTTCGGGAGGCGGCCATTTGTCAATGTAGCTGTTGCTGTTAGCTCCGCCTTTCTCGTAGGAAAACACAGCCTTGTTTCTGATTTCGCTTGTGAACTCACCATATCCTACTAAAGAGGCGCCATACACCCTCATTGCAGCCCTGAGCATCTTTGAAGCTTCCTCCGGTGTTCCGGTCCATTTGGGGACACCAAGTTGTTCAGGGGTTTTCGTCGGAGCCAAATTGAATTCACCAGCCCAACCGAAATCACCAGGCTTCCGTTGGATTGTATTCGTCGTCGTCGCGCCGGCGTACAATGCATCATCTCGCAAACGATAACCAGATTGGTTGGCATCTTGGCGAGCTTTTTGTAAGGGAGCTCCCACCGCATTGGCATTAACCACTCGGTCTTTCCCATAGTATTGAGCCTTTGTGTAACCTGCTTGACCCTGAAGACGGCCGTCATGACGCTTCATCATGTCCCAGTCAATCTCGATCGTGGGATGATCAAACTCCCTCTCTTTGACATACCATGGCCGTTTCCAGCTTGCGTCAGAAGATCCAATTAACTCGTCCATATCATGGAATACTGGTGTAACCAAAGAAGCGCCACCGATGCCAGCACCTAAGAGCCCAATGGCTTTCATGAACTCTCTTCTACTTACAACGCTATGAAACCTGGACATTGTCTATTCCTCCTTCTCGTTAGCTTTAGCTCGTGTTTCAATTTTCAGGAGAGTCTCGAATACGCATCCCTATTCCATCATCCTTTATCCGTTCGTTAGATATTACTCCCAATACCTCAAAAATCAATGTACTTTAGTATTAGTCTCCATCGTCCTTTATACGGATTAATTTCTATTAATGTCTATTTAGCCTCAGCAATTAATGATCCTTAAGCACAAGTAAGGGGACTATATACACATGCTAGAACGATTTTCCTCGCTTCAATCACCTAAAACAGCCGGTTTTAACCAGAAAAATACGTAAAAGGTCCAATGGTGACTAATCCTTTAGTCCGATGTAATGTATTTCTTTTCGTTGTATAAGTGTTGTGTTAATAAAGTTTTGCGTTAAATGTGGTTAACTCGTAATTCCAAGACCGGAGGAATTCAAATGTTACTGGCATCCGGGAGAGACCGGAGAGCCGCGCGGATTTCTTGGGAAAAGGAGGATTTATATGTCTAAGTTCCACAGTGTAGTAAGTCGTAGGGATTTCATGAAGGGTCTAGGCATTACAAGCGCGGGCGTTGGTGGTGCGGCTTTAATGCCACCCACATTCAATGATCTGGATGATATGGCATCGTCTAATGAGTCGGTTTCTGCGAAACGTGCATGGTGGGTGAAGCAAGTCGATGAGCCTACTGCAGAAATCGACTGGGATATCATGAAAAGATATGATGCTCGCTTCACTACCCATTCTGATGCAGTATTAGCAAGGTATGTAGGTGCTGAGAAACTAGCAAGCATTGTCGCAGAAGGTGCTCAAGGACGACAGGAAGCAATTCTTGCAAATGATCCGGGTTATCAACTGCGTGATTGGGCTCTGTATGAATCAGCCGCAAGCGCCTATGCCACAATGAGTTGGGATGGAATAAAGAAAGTCAAAACACCAGAGCAACGCGGAGTGCCAAAGTGGACTGGAACTCCAGAAGAAAATACCAGAATCTTTCGTGCCGCCTTAGTTTTCCTTGGCGCAACTGATGTCGGTATTAATGAGTTGGATGAACATCATAAGAAATTGGTCTGTACTCACCCGCAGAGCGTCAGTGCTAGCTATCTTACGAAGTGGCCCCCACCTGATACAGTCAATAAAAGAATAGTCTTCGAGGATATTCAAGAGGGCTACAAAACTGATGAAAAGTATGTGATACCTAGCAAACCGCTCTGGGCAGTTACTTTCACAATACCGATGTCCAAAGATGCGTGGCGCACCGCGCCGGGCCTAGTATCAGCGGCGGGTAATCAAAGCCGCTATCGCCTACGCTCTCAGACCATTACCTGTATTCAAGAGTTCCTTCGAGCGATAGGCTACCAAGCCCTTGATGAAGCTTATCCAACTATTCCAGCCGGTGCTGGGGCGGTATTAACTGGTCTTGCGGAATGTAGTCGAAATAGCGAGGTCCATATCAGCCCGGAGTACGGAAGCTGTCACGGGTATTTCGACTTGATAACCGACTTACCCTTGGTTCCTACTAAACCAGTCGATGCCGGAATATTCCGCTTCTGCCATGATTGTCAAAAATGTGTTCAAATCTGCCCAGCTGATTCACTTCCCTCCGAAAAAGAGCCATCCTGGCAACCTACCAAGTCCAGCATTAGTCCGGTTCACCCCCCGCTGGATCCGAACATGCCGGATCCGGAATTCCATAATCCCGGCAAAAAGATCTTCTGGAAGGACAACGTGACATGCAACCTTTTTGGTAAAGGCCAAATCGGTACTGGTTCTGGTTGCAAGATGTGCCAGGCTCATTGCACATTTAATGTAAATGCAGGAGCAATAGTCCATCAGTTCGTCAAAGCAACTTTATCGACCACTTCAGTTTTCAACGGTCTATTTTGGCGGGCTGATAACACTTTTGGATACGGCCTCAAGCCTGAAGAAGACCGGGAAGATTGGTGGAACCAATCATTGCCAGCTTACGGGTTCAGCACTACGGTTGCTGCAAGAGATGGAGGCCACTAAGATAAAACCATTCAACTAGGCTACTCATCAACCTAACAACACCCGAGGGGCTTCATCAGCCCCTTGGGTGTCTTAAAGAGCCAATCACGTATGTCCACCATTGTTTCAGAGAGAGTCCGACTCTCCGATGAGGACGAACCTGAAACGACTCTCTAGTACCTGAGGGGCTTCACCAGCCCCACAGGTACTTTTTCAATGGGCTGTTCTTTGGCAAAAATACGCATAAAGTCCAATGGTGACTAATCCTTTGGTACGATGACAAGGCTTAATTAAGGAGTATCATTTCCTCAAGAAAAGCATTAATACGTTGAAGGCCTGAACAGCTCCTCCTTTGACGAAAGGAGCCGCATGGAAGAAGTGTGTAGGGCAGCGAGCCCAAGTTAAGGCTCGCTGCCCTTCGTGTTTTCAGGGTCAAAAAATTTGAGGTATAGGAGGAATTAGATGAAGGGATTCCACTCGACAGTATCTCGAAGAGATTTCATGAAGAGTCTCAGCTTAATCGGGGCAGGCTTGGGAGCCGCTGCGGCAGTGTCCCCTGCTTTCCATGATCTTGATGAGGCCACTTCAAGCATTCCTGCGGTTCACCCTTGGCCTTGGTGGGTAAAAGAAACGGATTATGACGTCACTTCAGTTGAAATTGACTGGAGTAAGATTACTCGTTGGGACTCGCGTCACATACTCCAGTGCTCCTGGCAGGGATCGAAGGAACTTGATGCCTGGGTGGATTTGCGGGATGGTGCAGGCACCGCGGCAAGACTCATTAAAGAACGGGATGATCGCAAACTTACAGGTCTCAAATCAGGTGATCCGTGGTATGACATCCGAAATTACGCACTATCTGCCGGCCGGTGGAAGGCAACAGTCAGTAATGCGGACTATTTTCTTGGCACAAAAGTAACCACTCCTGCAGAACGCGGCGTTCCAAATTGGACCGGTACACCTGAAGAAGCTTCGATGATGCTCAAGGTCGCGGCAACAATGTATGGCGCTTCCGACGTCGCAATAATCGAATTGGACTCCAATACAAGCAAAAACATGATCTTCAGCTACGAATTCCGCGATGGAAAGCCTTACGTTTTCGAAGATGTCGATCTAGCTTATGAAACCGGCGAAGCCGATGTTAATGGTCGGCCAGCCAAAGACGGTAAGAGGGTTATCCCGAATAAAGCAAAATGGGTAATTCAGTATTCTTTCGATGAAAGTGAGGAGTGGTTAGGCAGGTTTGGGGAAGAAGGCGGGATGAGATACCAAACAGGTCAACATGCCCAACCTTGCATCCAACGATTCATCAAATCCCTAGGCTACCAGGCTATTGGTCCGATGAACTATACAAATAACATGTCCGAAAACATCGGCATGGCTATTTTGGGTGGATCCTCTGAGCTAGGGCGCAATAACCTTGCAATCTCCCCAAGGTTTGGAGCAGTTCAAGGACAATGCTCAAGTATTATCACTGACTTGCCCCTTGCACCAACTAAACCAATTGATGCTGGAATCCATCGGTTCTGCTACACGTGCCTAAAATGTGCCGAAAATTGTCCTGGTGGCGCTTTAAGTCGAAATGGCGAAGGCCCTTCCGGAGCCCTAATTAAAGAACCAACTTGGGAAGGTGTAGCACCATCTCATCGGTGGACAGGCAGAACAGCGTTTGAAGCAAAAACACCGAACGTCTTCCGACAACAGGCTGGCATCAACGAAACAGCCTTTTACAAGCACTGGTGGTATTCGGTACCTGATTGCTACCCTGGAATCTATGATCAATGTGGCAGCTTTGGCTGCTGTGTCTCGTGTCCATTCTCCGGTGGTTCCAAGTCCGGTGTTCATATGCTGGTTAAAGCTGCTGCAAGCACAACCAGCCTACTTAATCCGTTGTTCAGGAGCCTTGACGATACATTCTATGGAAAAGAGGGAAGGATTAGACGGACTCCGGAGCAACTAAACGCCTTCTGGGAAGGTAAAGTACCGCTGTATAGGTTTGGAACCGATTCTACTTTATAGCGCGAATTCGCTGTTCAATGACCGAGGGGCTTCATCAGCCCCTCGGTCATTTCCCTAGTGACCCACTCCAGGACATCCATTGTTTCAGAGAGAGTTCGACTCTCCCCCGTCTCCACCAGAAACACAGCCGAGCCCTTGGGGGATCCCAGGGGCTCGCTTTTTGATCACATGGATCTTATATTCCTCTTGACGCTGGACCGCATAGAAGACGGGGTCCGAGCCAGCAAGGAATGCTATTTTAACTTCTTAACCGTCTTTTTTACCGTGCCCTGGACTTTGCCAGCGGTTTCTTGAACTTTCCCGACAACCTGATCAGCTTTTCCTTTGACTTCGAGAGATTTTTTACCGGTTACTTTGCCCGCAGTCTCCTCTACCTTCCCCTTCACCTGCTTGGCCTTTCCCTTAATTTCATTCTTTTCCATCATTTTCCTCCTTACCCGTATACGTTCTTTATACTGCGGAATTAGACTTAAGGCAAGTGGATATTACCCGGACTCTAATGCCGCAAACACCTTTCCTGACCTCCCAGGCTACTATTTCAAGTCAAAACCAGTGTGGTAATTTCTTAAAGGTTGCCTATCCTTAACGGTAATTACCGTTTCGACTATAAGTCTCATTATTTGTAATCGTGCTTTTCAAAGCTTACGATCATCCGGGTTTCGATACAAAGAAGACTGATACCATGCCTGCCGGCCTCAGCCAATTTGGAACTTACTATTTTCCATCGCGTCCATTTGCTATTCAATCCCATTGGGTGTATAGTGAAAATGGTTAAAGCCGCGGTTATTTCACTGATCTGAATCGCTCTCCGATTCTCAACATTTGGGTGACCAGCTCTAACAAATAACGAAGAGAGGAGGTCATCCAAATGGCTTTTGAAGCAAAAACAATCTCTTGCTGCGATTGTGGTTCTAGTTTTATCTTTACCATTGAAGATCAGGAGTTCTTCCAGACTAAGGGTTTTTCCAACGTTCCCAAGCGTTGCCCTGCCTGTCGGTCAGCCCGTAAGACTGAACGCACCGGGGTTTCGAACTACACCAGCAGCTACAACACCCGCCAGATGTTTCCGGCGACGTGTTCCGATTGCGGCAAAGCTACACAGGTTCCTTTTGAACCCCGTAACGGTAAACCCGTTTATTGTAGCGACTGCTATCGAAAAGTAAGCGCGAACCGGTAATCTAGTGCCGATAACCGTAGACAGGCTGGGTAATTCCCAGCCTGTCTACTTTCTACCCTGGCGTTCAAAACAGTCAGGAGACGCGGGAGAACCATGAATATCTATGTAGGCAACCTCGCATTATCTGTTACCGAGGCTGAATTGCGGGAGGAGTTCATTGCCTTCGGCACTGTCACTGCGGTGACCATGATGAATGATACTCATTTTGGCAGCGGCCAACCGCGGGCTTATTGTTATGTCGAAATGCCTTCGAAAAACGAAGCAGAGTTGGCTGTATCAGTCATGAACGGTAAAAGCCTGCAGGGCAGGATAATGAACGTAATTCAAGCCATGCCCATTTCACCTGAAGCGCATGATGGTCGAAGAACCCGGACTCAGGGCATAAGATCTCACCGCTTTATTCGCTGATCTGATTAGTTGTACCCGCTGCGCCGCCGGCAAGCAGCCGGCACTCGAACGAACTTAACCTTTCCGGGTGCCGCGATTTTAACACAAGCAGACTCTCCCCTCCGGCGGTCGACCGGAGGCGGCTCGCAAGTAAATACGCATAAAGTACAATGCTGATTAAGCCTTTGGTACGTTGACGTGCCGCCGTTTCGTGATATAATTTTATGTAAGATAAAAATTAAGCATTATCAACAAGGAGACACAAGTGGATCACGGTATCGTTGAAGAGGTAGTGGAACTGTTTGAGGAAGATTCAAGCAGTCACCTGGACGAGATTTTGAAGACGGTTAAGGCCGAGCATCACTGTTCCGAAACCGAAATAGACTCGATAAAAAAAGAAGCCGAAACCTTGCTGGCCTGTGAACTGTTGGAAACAGAACGCCACGTCGACGTCTGCTGAATAGTCTGGCTTTTAGCCCAATCCTTATCCCCAAGGATTCGCAAGAATCCAAAAAAGAACTTAACAGTCCTGTCGGTCGCTGAGCCCCGAGTGTTAACCGGGTTCTTTTCGATGCCTTGGTTTTCCCGGAGGTTTGCTGCTCTATTAGGCTATAGACTTGAGCTTCTCAATTAACTCAGCCTTTCTGACGTCGTTCGCCAGTATCGGCTTCAAAGCTTTCCAGGTGGAAGGGCAATCCTTATAGGAAGTACCAAGGATTTCGTGTATGGTTTGGTCTATTATTTTCTTGTTAGCAGGGCTGACGGTGATGTTGGCATCCTTGAAAACCGCCTGCAGGTGCCGAAAGTAGCATGACACAGATTCCCTCCCGTATGCTCCGTTTCTGGTTGATTCTGACGCGCTGAGCCGCTTAAATTAACCCATTAGTCGAGCGTCGCCGCTTGATGACTGTCACCTAAACCAGTAGAATTCGCAGATATTTTTACAGATACGCCGCCGCAGAGGCAAGCCGCCTGCGGGTCGCTTTAATATCGTGGAGAACGATTGAGAGCCTTCGTAAAAGGTTTTCTTCAAAACCGAAATTCCATTCTTTTCCTGGCAGTCGTTCTCGGCTTGATACTCTGGCCGGCCGCAGAATACACCAGATATCTGGTTGATTTCGCCATTATCCTGGCAATCACTCTTTCGCTCAGCCGTATAGATTTCAAAGCCGTATTCAGAAGCTCCAACCCGCTTCTCCCTCTTGGCGGAACTTTCCTGGTGAGTTTCCTGGCGGCGGGATTTGTTTTTATAAGCTTGGCCAACCTTCTGCTTGATGATCCGAATATCATCTATGGCTTCGTCGTTGTAGCCGCCGCGCCCCCGGCCGTCGCCGTGATACCGTTCAGCTACGTTCTGAAGGCCAATGTCAATCTTTCCATTCTGGGCACCCTCAGCGGTTATCTGTTAACGTTTGCGCTTATGCCGTTAGCCGCCAGTCTGTTTTTTCAAACGGACATTGAGCTCGGGGTGATGTTCCGGACCTTGTTCGTGTTGATTGCGGTTCCCTTTGTTCTATCTCGAATCGTCAGGTCTTCGGGGGTCGTTCCTCGAACAGAAAAACATTTCGGCACGATCATAAACTGGTGCTTCTTTCTGACTACCTTCAGTATTATCGGGTTAAATCATGATGTGATGTTTTCACGACCTGACTTTGTCATGGTAATCTTCAGCATTACTCTTATAGCGACTTTTGGGTACGGGACCCTGGTGAAAACAATCCTCAGCCGGACCAGGCTATCCGCTTCACAGATAGCCAGCTATCAGTTGCTGGGTACGATGAAAAATTGGTCTGGCGCTGGAATAATTGCCCTTAACCTGTTCGGCCCTGCGGCTTCTTTGCCCAGCACTCTTGGCCTGATCAGCGGGATCCTCTACTATATTTGGATCAGTTGGAGTGGTGACAGGCGGATGCCTCCGACTGCGCCGCAAAATGGGCAGTCTACATAGTTTTGATCGAGCGGGCTGATGCGCCTCCGGGTCAGATTAATTGAAGGCTCAGGGTAATTCATTCGTTCGCGAGTGACACACCCGGAACGGCCCCTAGTCCCGGAACTGGAATTGAAGGCGCCGTCGCGTTTTTAAAGTCTCCGTCAGGCCGGTTGTATTCCATCGCTCCCCGAGGGCAGCGGGAAAGGCATTCACCGCATCGAGCGCATTCATTTTGAGCGATTACCGGCAGAGGTTTCCCTGGTATGATAGCTTTATAATCGCAGAAGGATTTAGTACAGGCGCCGCAGTTTTTACACTCTGGCGTGAAAGCGACTTGGCGCCTGGCTAGTTTTCCCACCACCGACAATACCGCTCCCATCGGGCACAGGAAACGGCACCACGGCGTAAAGATGAACACTGAACTTATGATGAGCAGCGCGAGCAGCGTGGTCGGTACCGGCGAGATTTGCGCGTTGAAGAGCGATTTAAAAGGATCAATCTCGGCAAAAGCGGTGGTCCCGGTATACCAAGCGGCAATTAATATGCCGCCGAGTACTGCAAAACGCAGTTCCCTTAACCTGATTCCTAATCCATCCGGCAACTTTATCGCCAGATCCTTCCGAAAAAGAAATTGCTGTACCGCGCCCATCGGGCAGACCCACCCGCAGTACAGTCTGCCTAAAAACAGAGTGAGGACAATCGGAATAGCCAGCACAATGAATTGGGCTAGATACTGTTTTGGGTCTCCCAGATGCAAAACGAGGTTCTGCATCGCGCCGATGGAGCAGGGACACAACCCAAGAAAAAAACCCAGGTACACCATCGAAAAAGCCAGCGAAATATAACGCCAGCGGCGCTTCCTCATCAGTAAACCGGCGTAAGCGAAAGCCGCCAGTCCGAGATACGCCCAGATAAAAGGCTGGGCTAACGCTTTCTTAAATGCTTCACCCCATGATATTTCCGGTTCACTATTTGAATCCCCGGCGGTTTCGATAGTCGGCGCTGTTTCGATGCTTGGGGTGGCTGAGGATTGTTGGTTTTCCGGCGGTTCAACCGCCGCGGCGCCGATGCCGCCGATGTTTATGGTAATAGAGGCGTAGCCGCCTTCTTTGACACAATCCCGTATCACTTCCAGTTTCCCGGTCCCTATCGAGAGAAGCTGGACGCTGAGGGTGGCTTTATATGTATCCCGACCGGTTAACACCCATTGGGTTTGATCGATCACCTTAATATTACTGGTGAGATTAAATTTAGTATCGGCGATGGGCACCGGACAGTTGCGATGAGTCAGCACCACCGTGACCTCGAGTTTGATAACATCTCCGACGCTCCCTGATGCTTTATCCGGCTTCAAGGTGATATCACAGGCGAAGATAGACGAAGAAACGATTAAAAACGCCGCCATGCCGGTCAGCAGACTGACAGAAAGCCTCTTCATACCTTTAACGAATGGCATATGTTCATTGTAATTGACGAATATATGGCGTCTATAGAGAAACTATGCGTTTTTTATGAAGATCGTAATTATTTGACCGGTAACCGGCTTATCAAGTCACCGTTGAAAAACAAGTCTGCGACAGGCGCAATTGGAAATCCATTTGACACTGCGTCACCCCACTGTTAATATGTCTATGTATATCTTTTTAGTCAACTTTTATCGGGAAACATAGTATGAAACTCAGCACCCGCGCCCGTTACGGCACTCGCGCCATGCTCGACCTGGCACAGCATTACGGTGATGATGTCATCCCCCTGAAAGACATTGCCCGCCGCCAGCAGATCTCGCTCCCCTACCTGGAGCACCTGGTCGGCCCGCTGGTTGATGCCCGTTTAATCCAATCCGTCCGCGGTGCCCGCGGCGGTCTGAAACTGGCCAAATCCCCAGAAAGTATCCGTTTGAGCGAGGTGGTCTGCCTGCTGGAAGGCCCCATCGAGCCGGTGGACTGCGTCCACAGCCCGGAAAAATGCGACCGCGCCCGCTTCTGCGCCGCCAGGGACATCTGGGACGACGTGGGTAAGGCGATGACCTCCGTGCTGGAACAAACCACCTTGGCCGACCTGGTGGCCAAACAGCAGGCCAAGATGTCTCCCGACGCCGATATGTACTACATCTAGCCGACACCAAAATTATTTTTGAAGGAGATATCACGTTGACCGCTCATAAACTGGAAACCATCGTCGTCCATGCCGGGCAGGAGAACCCGGACCCGGCCACTGGCGCCCGCGCCGTGCCTATCTACCAGACTACTTCTTACGTCTTTAAGGACTCCGGCCATGCCGCCAATCTCTTTGCGTTAAAGGAGTTCGGCAATATCTACACCCGCATCATGAATCCCACCACCGACGTCTTCGAACGGCGAGTCGCTGCCATCGAAGGCGGCAGCGGGGCGCTGGCGGTAGCCTCCGGCCAGGCGGCCGAGACCTTCGCCTTACTCAACATCACCCGCCCCGGCGATGAGATAGTATCTCTCAACAACCTCTACGGCGGCACCTACGAACTGTTTCATTACACCTTCCCCAAGCTGGGGCGCGAGGTCAGGTTCGTGCCCTCCGGTGACCTTGAGGCGCTAAAAAAGGCGATTACGCCCAGGACCCGGGCTATCTACGCCGAGACAATCGGTAATCCTAAACTGGATGTGCCTGATTTTACCGCGATTGCCAGGATCGCCCATGAAGCTGGCATCCCCTTTGTCGTCGACAACACCGTCGGTGTCGGCCTGGTGCGTCCCATCGAACACGGCGCCGACATCGTCATCGCCTCGGCCACCAAGTACATCGGCGGTCACGGCACCACCATCGGTGGCGTCATCGTCGATGGCGGCAGGTTCGACTGGGGCAGCGGCAAGTTCCCGGATTTCACCGAACCAGACCCCACCTATCACGGTCTGAAGTTCTGGGACGTTTTCGGTAATTTCCCCGGTCTGGGCAACGTCGCTTTCATCATCAAAGCCCGGGTCCAGTTATTGCGGGACATCGGCGCCTCCCTTTCGCCTTTCAACGCTTTCCAGTTTCTGCAGGGACTGGAGACCCTGGCTCTGAGAATCGAACGCCATTCATCTAACGCCCTGGCCGTAGCCCAGCACCTCTCGGCTCATCCGAAGGTAGCCTGGGTCAATTACCCCGGCCTGCCGGACAACCCCACCCACCAAACGGCGCAAAAATATCTGCGGGGCAAATTCGGCGGGCTGGTCGGTTTTGGTATCAAGGGCGGCCTTGAAGCAGGCCGCAAATTCATAGAGTCGGTTAAGCTGATGTCCCACCTGGCCAACATCGGCGATGCCAAAAGCCTGGTCATCCACCCGGCTTCGACCACGCACGCCCAATTGACGCCCGAGGAGCAAGCCGCCACCGGTGTCAGCCCGGACTACATCCGCCTTTCGGTGGGCATCGAACACATCGACGACATCATCGCCGACATCGACCAGGCGTTGGAGAAAGCGACGGCATAATGATCTCGCAGGGCACGGTATACCGTGTCCCTGCCAAAACGGCACGAACATGATTGACACGGCGAAAAATGAAATTGACCTTGCCCGTACCGAGTATCTCAACCTCGACCAGTTGGAACTCGAGTCAGGCGAGGTTTTGTCGCCGGTGACCCTGGCATACGAGACCTTCGGCAGGCTCAACGCCGCGATAACCAACGCCGTCCTCATCTGCCACGCCCTGACCGGCGACGCGCACGTGGCCAGCGCCGGCGCCGGCGGCAAGCCCGGCTGGTGGGACAACATGGTCGGACCCGGCAAAGCCTTCGACACGGATGAGTTTTTTATCATCTGCTCCAACGTCATCGGCGGCTGCCGTGGCTCGACCGGGCCATCTTCAATTGATTCGAAAACCGGGAAACCATATTGTCTGGACTTCCCGGTCATCACCATCGGTGACATGGTGGCCGCTCAGGCAAAACTTGTCGAGCGCCTGGGCATCGAGAGACTGCTCGCCGTCGCCGGCGGCAGCATGGGCGGGATGCAATCCCTGGCCTGGGCGGTAAAATACCCGGAACGCGTCGGCTCTGTCATCGCCATCGCCACCACCGCCCGCCACTCGCCGCAGCAGATAGCCTTCAACGAGGTCGGCCGGCAGGCGGTGCTCGCCGACCCCAACTTCAATAACGGCCAGTACTACGGCGGCAAATCTCCGGAGCGCGGCCTGGCAACGGCGCGCATGGTCGGCCATATCACCTATATGAGCGACGAATCCATGGCTAAAAAGTTCGGCCGCCGCTTTCGGGAATCGGCCTCGGCGCAGAAATTCGCCGCTGATTTCGAGGTAGCGGGCTACCTGCAGTACAAGGGCGATAACTTCGTCAGGCGTTTCGACGCCAATTCCTATCTTTACATCACCCGCGCCATCGACCTGTTCGACCTGGGTGAGGGCAAAGAGCTGCAGGAAAAACTGGCCGCCGCCCGGCGCGCCCCCTTTCTGGTCATCGCTTTTAAGAGCGACTGGCTGTATCCCGCCGCCCAGTCGCGTGAGCTGGTAAAAGCCTGCAAACTAGCCGGCATCGACGTCACCTACTGTGAGATTAACTCCAGCTACGGCCATGATGCCTTCCTGGTGGAGACCGACGAGGAGACCCACCTCGTCGGGCACTTCCTGCAAAAAGTATCGCGGGAAGCCGCCGTGAAAGTTGAACCGCGATGAACGCCATGAGGAAAGACCATGAGATCATCGCCGGGCTGGTCGAGCCGGGGTCGACCGTGCTCGACCTGGGCTGCGGCGAGGGCGACCTTATGGCTTGCCTGGCCGAGCGCAAATCGGTTAAAGCCCGCGGCGTGGAGATCTCGGAACAGGCCATCTACCGCTGCGTCGGCCGCGGCCTATCGGTGTCTCACCAGGATATCGACGACGGCCTTTCGGAGTACGGCAACCGGTCTTTTGATTATGTCATCCTCAACCAATGCCTGCAGCAGGTCAAATCGCCGCAGAAAGTGCTGGCTGAAGCGGTACGGGTCGGCAAAAAAGCCATAGTCGGTGTGTCCAACTTCGCCCACATCTCGGCGCGCTGGCAGCTGGCCGCGGCCGGTCGGGCGCCGGTGACCCCGGCCCTGCCCTACCAGTGGTACGACACACCCAACCTGCACTTCCTGTCGCTGTCCGACTTTATCAGGTATGGCCGGGATAATGGAATTTTGATCGAGAAAGCCGTCTATCTGAACGGCGGGTCGAGGGTCCGGCTCCTGCCCAATATGCTGGCCCAGACCGGCATATTCCTAATATCTAAAATCGAGCATTAATAATCGAAAACGGATCGAGGAGACTGATATGAACGTAGAGCGCGTAACCTTTCGGAACAAGTCGTTCCCGGCCCTGACCCGCGGCATCGCCGGTGACATCACCGAGACCATCGGCAACACCCCGCTGGTGCGCTTGAACCGGGTGACTGAGGGCGCCGGCGCCGAAGTCGTGGCTAAACTCGAGTCCTTCAACCCCCTGCATTCGGTCAAGGACCGCATCGGTGTGGCTATGATCGCCGACGCCGAAGCCAAAGGCCTGCTCAAGCCCGGCGCAACCATCGTCGAACCCACCTCCGGCAACACCGGCATCGCCCTGGCCTTTACCGCCGCCGCCCGCGGTTATCATCTGATCCTGACTATGCCGGAGACATTCTCCATGGAGCGGCGGCAACTCCTGGCCATCCTGGGCGCCGAAATAATCCTCACCCCGGGCGCCGAGGGGATGCCCGGCGCCATCCGGCGCGCCCAGGAACTGGCTGACACTTACGGCTATTTCATGCCCCAGCAGTTTCAAAACCCGGCCAATCCGGAGATTCACCGCCTGACCACCGCCGAGGAGATCTGGCGTGATACAGAAGGTCGCGCTGATGCCCTGGTAGCTGGCGTCGGCACTGGAGGCACTGTCACCGGCGTCGCCGAAGCGCTTAAAAAGAAAAAACCATCATTCAAGGCCTTCGCCGTTGAACCGGCCGCCTCGCCGGTCCTCTCCGGCGGTAAGCCCGGTCCCCACAAGATCCAGGGCATTGGCGCCGGTTTCGTACCCCAGGTTTTGAAAACCGGCCTCATCGATGAGATAATTCAGGTATCCAATGAGAACGCCGGCATCATGGCCCGCCGCCTGGCGAAAGAAGAAGGCATTCTGGCCGGCATTTCTTCCGGCGCCGCCGTCTGGGCTGCCGCCGAGGTGGCTAGGCGTCCGGAGATGAAAGGCAAACTCATCGTGGTAGTGCTGCCGGACACCGGCGAGCGTTACCTGTCGACCTGGCTGTTCCAGGAGGCGATTGCCGCCGCTCCAACGAATGTCTAGAGAGGCTTGTATGGAACTCATATATCTCGATAACGCCGCCACCACGCCGGTCGACCCAAGAGTCAAAGAAGCCATGTTGCCGTATCTCGAGGGTCAATTCGGCAACCCGTCGTCCGTCCACTCCGCCGGCCAGGCCGTGCGTCACGCCGTGGAGGAGGCCCGCGGCAGCGTCGCCGCCCTCATCGGCGCCCGCGCCGATGAGATCTATTTCACCAGCGGCGGCACCGAGGCCGACAACTGGGCTTTGAAGGGTACCGCCTGGGCCAAGTCCGACAAGGGCAATCACATCATCACCACCTCTGTCGAGCACCATGCCGTCATCGAGGCCTGCCATTATCTCTCCAAACACGGCTTCGAGATCACGCTGCTGCCGGTGGACGGATATGGCATGGTCAATCCCGATGACGTCAGGAGAGCTATCACTCCCAAAACCATTCTTATATCAGTGATGCACGCCAATAATGAAATCGGCACCATCCAGCCGGTGGCTGAAATCGGCAAAATTGCCCGCGAGCGCGGCGTCCTATTTCATATCGATGCCGTCCAGACGGTCGGCCACCTGCCGGTCAACGTCAACGACCTGAACGCCGACATGCTGTCGGCTTCCGGCCACAAGCTCTACGGGCCCAAGGGTACCGGAGCCCTCTACATCAGAAAGGGCACCAGGATTGACTCGCTGCTCTCCGGCGGCAGCCAGGAGCGGGGCAAGCGTCCCGGCACCGAGAATGTGCCCGGTATTGTCGGCTTCGGCAAAGCGGCGGATATCGCCAGAGTGGAAATGGCCGCTGAGACCGAGAGACTGTACTTGCTCCGCGACCGGCTGTCCTCTGAACTGCTGGCTCTCATACCCGACAGCCAATTGAACGGCCATCCTATCTTGCGCCTGCCCAACAACGTCAACATTTCCTTCAGCTACGTCGAGGGGGAATCTCTGGTCCTCAATCTGGACTTCGATGGCATCTGCGCCTCCACCGGCTCGGCCTGCAGTTCGTCGTCTCTGGAACCGTCGCATGTCCTCCTGGCCTGCGGCAAGGTCGCCGAGGAGGCTCACGGTTCGCTGCGCTTCAGCCTGGGCAAGTTCACCCAGGATTCGGATATCGACGCCGTCACCGAAGCCCTGCCCCGTATCGTGAAAAAACTCAGAGCCATGTCGCCCCTGGCCCCCAGGGCGGCGGCTCGATAGGAGAAAGAGATGACATCCACCGGACCCGCCGCCTACAGCCCTCTGGTTATCGACCACGTTAAAAATCCGCGCAATATCGGCGAAATGGACCATCCCGACGGCGTCGGCCGGGTGGGCAACCCTGTCTGCGGCGACGTCATGGAGCTTTACATCCGGGTCAAGGACAGGATTATCACCGACGCCTCTTTCAAGACCTTCGGCTGCGGCGCCGCTATCGCCACTTCTTCGATGGTTACGGAGATGGTTAAAGGCAAAACCGTTGATGAGGCGCTGGAGATCTCCAACAAGGCTGTCGCCGAAGCCCTGGGCGGCCTACCTCCGGTCAAGATGCACTGCTCGTTGTTGGCCGAGGAAGCCCTCAAAAAGGCTGTCGAAAACTACTACGAGCGCCGCGGTGAAAAGCCGCCGTTTGAGACGGCGGTGAAGGAGCATCACCACTAGGCGCCGACAAACCGGAAAGGAGGCTGAAAAATCGGTATGACCGGAATGACAGAACCGTACGTGACAACCCAAAACATCGAATCCAAAACCGTCGAATGGCTGGAGCGGATCGGTGCCTGCAACCGCCACGTCATGGAACTGAAGCCCGGGAACAGCGCCCTTTTGGTCATCGACATGCAGAATTTTTTTCTCGATCCGGCGTCTCCTTCCTTCACCTGCGGCGGGACTGCCATCCTCCCGGCGGTGAAACGCCTGGTGGCGGCCTTCCGCCGCGCCAGCCGCCCGGTCATTTTCACCCGCCACGTTCATCATCCCGCTAATTTGGACTCAGGCATCATGCAGTGGTGGTGGGAAGGAATGTGCCTCGAAGGCAGTCCGGATAGTGAAATCCACCCGGAACTGGCCTCGCTGCCGAACGAAAAAGTGGTGCTGAAACACCGTTATTCAGCCTTTTACAACACCGATCTGGAAACTGTCCTGCGCTGCCTGAAAGTTGAGGATCTGGTAATCACCGGCGTCATGACCAATATGTGCTGTGAATCCACCGCCAGGGATGCCTATTTCAGAGATTACCGGGTCTTTTTCCCGGCTGACGCCAATGGTTCGATCAACGAAGAGATGCATCTGGCCAGCCTGATAAACCTGGCCTTCGGGTTCGCCTATGTCACCAACTCCGGATCGATCGTTTCACAGATCGATCCCGATCCCAGTCACGGGAAGAAGTAAGGTTGACTGGCTGTCAGGGTCCGTTCCGATTTCACGGGCGCCGCGCTGGTGCCCATGATGTTTCCTGGATCTCGATAACAACAGTTATAATATCCTGATGGCATCCACTCCGCCGAAACTTGAAAAACGCATTGGTCTCAGCCAGGCGGTCTTAAGCGGTCTGGGCGTAACCGTTGGCGCTGGCATATATGTCCTGATCGGCGCGGGCGCTGGCAGTGCCGGCAACGCGGTTTGGCTTTCATTCGTCATCGCCGCCGTGATTTCCAGCTTCACCGCCCTGTCTTACGCCCGCCTCGCCCGCTTTAAGCCGGTCAATGCTCCGGAGTTTCATTATGTCAAGTTAGCCTTCAACCAACGGCTGGGTTTTTTAGCCGGCTGGCTGATTCTATGGTCCATGGTCGTCTCGGCGGCGGTGGTATCTCTGGGATTCGCGGGCTACCTTCAACAATTCATTGACCTCCCAGCCGCCGCCATCGCCGCGGCGCTGGTCGGCGTGTCCACCCTGATCATCCTGATCGGCACCCGGCAATCGATGGCGCTCATGGGTATCCTCACTGCGGTCACTGTGTTCGGACTGGTAGCGGTGATCGTGATCGGGGTGCCTCACCTCGGCTCGGCGGACCTGCTGGAAGCGCCGCAAGGGCTGTCCGGGGTCTTCAGCGCCGCAGCGCTGGTCTTTTTTGCCTTCCTCGGATTTGAAACCATGGCTAACCTGTCCGGTGAAATGAAAAATCCCGGCCGGGACCTGCCCAAAGCCATGCTTTTGGTGCTGGCGGTCAGCGCGGTTTTTTATGTCCTCGTCGCCCTTGCCGCCGTCAACGTCCTGGGTTGGGAGGCCCTGAGTTCGTCCAGCGCGCCTATGACCGATGTTTTCAGGCTAGGGCTTGGTGCCTCTTCCGCCGGCGTTATCACCATCATCTCTATGGCTGCCACCGGCAGCACCGCCTTTTTCCTCCTGCTCTCGGCGTCGAGGGCGGTCTGGGAGATGTCTTGCTACGGCGTGCTGCCGCTGCCGTTTTGCACCATCGGTCAACGCCGGACCCCTTGGGTCGCCATTGCAGGGGTAGGTCTGTTTTCCGTCATATTCATACTCATACGAAACATTGAGACTGTGGCTTTGTTTACCAATATAGCCGTCCTTCTGGCTTTTACAGGCATCAACGCCGCAGCTATCAGGCTGTCGAAAAGCCTGGGCAAGGCGGCTAATTCGAAACCGCGGGCCTGGGAGCGTATTGCCCCGGCGCTCGGGATCGCCGCCTGCCTGTGGCTGGCATGGAATACCGGGACCGCCGCCATGTTATTCGGTGGACTATTGGTTGCCGTCGGGTTGGTTTACTACCAGGCCTTTGTCGCCCGGACATCGAACAGCTGGCCGGATCGGGACGAATCACCGCTGTAACCCCGGTATCAGTCCCCCATTCTCGATTCTGCCTGATTAATTGCCTCGCGTCATTGAAATCGCTTACAATAGAAGTATCTCAGGAGCATCAGCGGCAACCTTTCCTGGAACGTTTTGAACGGGGGAACTAATGGGGACAGCAATCGACTATCAAAAGGTGATGAGTGAAATCGTCTGGATCAATCTGCCGGGGCCGGTGGAACCTAGCCCGTCCATGTCCGGCGGCGAACTGCTTCACGGCTTTCTGGCTGGGTTGAATAACGCCCCTGATCCGGTGACCAGAGAGTTCATCAACCATCTGTGCGTGACCTGGAACGTTCATTTCCGCGGGCCGCAGAAGTAATCAGCGGTTAATTTTACCCTGCTGGGTGTTTCGGCGCCGTTCCAACGGCGCGGGCGCCGGGTAAATCCGCTACTCAACCCCTGCCGGGCCGGTGTGCCTGTGCCTGAATTGAGTTTCGTACAGCCGCGCATATAATCCGCATCTGGCCATCAACTGGCCGTGGGTCCCCTGCTCGATAATGCGGCCGCGGTCAACTACCAGGATCAGATCCGCGGCCAGTATGGTCGACAGCCGGTGAGCGATAACGATGCTGGTCCTTCCTGCCATTACCCGTTTCAGCGCGTCCTGAATCAGAGCTTCCGATTCCGAATCTAGGGAACTGGTCGCCTCATCCAGCACCAGGATGCGGGGATTTTTCAGGATCACCCTGGCCAGAGCTAACCGCTGCTTTTCACCGCCGGACAATCGGTAGCCGCGTTCTCCGACCACCGTATCGTAGCGCGCCGGCAAACCCATGATGAAATCATGGATATTGGCCGCCCGCGCCGCCTCTTCTATCTGGATCTGGGTGGCATCAGGCCTGGCGTAAAGCAAGTTCACCTGAATGGTATCGTGGAAAAGGTATGTTTCCTGGGTCACCATGCCGATTTGCGCCGAAAGGGAATCCAGCCTCACGTCCCGCAGGTCATGCCCGTCAATAAGGATCTTGCCGCCGATGGGATCGTAAAGGCGGGGAATCAGATAAGTTAACGTCGTTTTGCCGGCGCCCGACGGGCCTACCAGCGCCACCAGCTGCCCTGGCTCGGCGCGGAATGACACCCGGTCCAGCACCAGTTCCCTGGCCTGGCTGACTTTTTCCCGCCCGTCCGCCGCCGGTTGGCCGCCGGGCTTGACCGCGCCTGACAGCACCGCGCCGACATCGTTCATGTCGCCGACCCGCCTGACATCCTTGAGCAGGCTGTTTTCGTTTATGTTGTACTTGAAACTCACATCCCGGAATTCCAGCACGCCGCGCACATTCTCCAGCGCCGCCGCCTGCGGCCGGTCGGCGATCTCGTGAGGCAGGTCGATGACTTCAAACACCCTCTCGAAGCTGACCATGGAGGTCGCAAAATCCACGGGGGCGTTGGTCAGGTTCTGCAGCGCGTTGTATAGGCTGGCCAGTAAAGCCGCCAGGGCGACGATGGTGCCGATGGTCAGCGCACCTTCGATCACCAGGTAGCCGCCGACGCCGTATACCAGGGCGACGCCTATCGAACTGATCAGGCCGATGCTGGCGAAAAAAATCATGCCGGTTACCGCCCGGCGGACACCGGCGTCCCTCACCGCGCTGGCTTTTTCCTTGAACCGGTCATCCTCGTTTGCCGCCCGCCCGAACAGCTTGACCAGCAAAGCGCCGGAGATATTCAGCAGTTCGTGCATCACCGCGTTCATCCTGGCGTTCAGGCTCATCTGTTCGCGGGCGACCCGCTGGAGCCGCCGCCCCAGGTTGCGTCCCGCCGCCAGCAGCAGCGGCAGGATGACGATCGAAAGCAGCGTCAGCCGCCACTCCAGGACGAACATAACCGAGAGCACGGCGACCGTCTGGATGAAGCTGGCGACAATGCTGACGAAAGTATTGGAGATGGCGGTCTGGGCACCCACCACATCGTTGTTGAGCCGGCTCATCAGTTCGCCGACGCGGGTATTGGTAAAAAAGTTGAGGGCCATCCGCTGCAGGTGGCCGAAAAGAGATACCCGCAGGTCATAGACGACGCCTTCGCCGACGGTAGCGTTGAGACGTCGCTGCCACACCGTCAGCCCGCTGCTCACCAGCGGCACAAGTACCAGGCCGCCGACCAGCAGCCACAGCCTGTCAGTGTTGCCTTCAGGGAGCGTGGTATCGATCAGGTCTTTTAGAATAAGCGGCGTCAGGAGCGACAGGCCGGAGATCGCCATGGTGATAAGAAGCATCCCCGCGATAAGCCCCCGGTACGGTTTGGCATAGCCCAGTACCCGCCGTACCAGACCGCGGGTAATCCGCGGTTTGATATCGGGGCTGTCATGCCCTGCCCACGGGAAGCCGTGCACCATCGACATTGTGCGGTCACCTTTTAGGATTTAAAAAAAAATAGCCAAGCGTAATGTTAACATAATTGGCGTCTGGGCCGCTCTGCTGGAGCGCCATTCACTAGTACGCGGCGGTTCTTTCCCATCAATGCCAGTTGCTGAACGACGCGATGACCTGCCTGAATGCTGAGAATAAAAATCCTTCCGACTGTGATTTTCGAGCGCCGGAGGCGCGTGGCACTATCTATTATGCCCTCTCCCGCCGCCCGGCGGGAGAGGGCAGGGTGAGGGCGAAGTGAGACAATCTGTCTTCATAAATATATTTTCCCGAGGGTACCAAAAACGACAATAGTCGCTTGACAGCCGCAATGAACACCCGTGCTATAATATCCGCCTATAAACCCCAACTTTTCGACCAAAGTCAACCTTTCCCGGTCGTTTGACGGAATGGGTTTGTTGTTTAGTGTCCGTACCATGCTGAATTCGAATGCTCGAAGGGTATTCCGCGTCGCAGGAAGGTATTTGTTCCCAAAACTGACGAATATCGAACCCAAACGTGCTTTGGGATGGATTGAACGCGGTCAGTGGATTCGTTCCGGTAAAAACATGTTTTTTAGGCCGGAATCAAAAACAAATCGCCCCCTTCAACTGAAAACTGATGGCTGAAAGCTCACCCCAAACGTGCTAGAATACGGAAAAATCCAGCAGGGACATCTATGATCGCTTCGCTCAATGGTAAAATCGCTCTCCTCGGCGCCGATTGGGCAGTGATCGATGTCGCCGGCGTCGGTTACAAGGTGTTTCTCACCTCAGCCGCCCTTTCACAAATACAGAACGCCAAAGAGGTAAAGCTGTTCACCCACCTCCAGGTCCGCGAAGACGCCCTGACTCTTTTCGGTTTCACCACCTTTGAGGATCTGAGTATTTTCGAGACTATGCTGGGAGTCACCGGCATCGGCGCCAAGCTGGCTTTGTCCTTGCTTTCAGCCTTCAACGCAGAAGAACTCGCCGCCATCATCGCCACCGGCAACGAGGCTATGCTCTGCACCGTCTCAGGCATCGGCAAGAAAACGGCGTCTCGCATTATTCTTGAACTTAAGGATAAGGTTTCGCGCGCCTGGGCGGCCGTGCCGCAATCCCTGGCTGGAACCCAGGACGCCGAGGTTTTATCAGCCCTCGCCGCTTTGGGCTACACTCAGGCTGAAGCAGCTCGGGCGGTGGTCGGGTTGCCCCGGGACGCCGCCCTGTCCGTGGAAGAAAAGATACGGCTCGCCCTGGCTGGTTTAGGCACAGCGTAGCCGGATAGGAAGACCAAATGGCGCATCATGAAATATGTGCCCGATGCGAAGGTTCCGGGCAGATCGGCTGCCCGGACTGCCGCGGTACGGGAATCATCACCCGCCCTCGTGATTTTGATGAAGAACGCCGAACTTGCCCAGCCTGTAAAGGCACCGGCAAAAACCGCTGTCACGCCTGCTCAGGCACCGGCACCGTGAAATTTGACAGTTGACCTAAACTCGAAGTTCCCCGGATCCTGTAATGAACGTCGGGCGTATGAGCACCCACCTTGGGTGTTTAAAGGATTGCACGATGGAGAAAATAGATTTCAAAAAGACCCTTAAACAATTTTTTAACGCGCCGAAAGAGCCGGTTTTCGTAGATGTCCCGGAAATGAATTATCTCATGGTCGACGGCCGCGGGCGGCCGGATAGTTCGGATGCCGCCAATGCCATCGGGGCTCTCTACTCTGTGGCTTACACTATTAAGTTCATGGTGAAGAACAACGGATTGCTCGATTTCGGAGTCCTGCCGCTGGAAGGCTTATGGTGGTCCGACGATATGGCTGACTTCACCAACGGCAATAAGGATAACTGGCAGTGGACCTATATGATCATGCAGCCAAGTTTAGTGAATCGGGAGATGGTCGAAAAAGCTGTCGCCGAGGTCCGTCGTAAAAAGAATCCCGCCGCCATCGGTCAGGTCAGGTTTGAAGCGCTGGAAGAAGGGCGGTCAGCTCAGATGATGCATATCGGCCCCTATGCAGATGAAGGGCCGAACATAGCCAGGCTGCACCGGTTCATCTCTGAAGCCGGCCGCGCCTTTGACGGCAAAAAGCAGAAACACCACGAGATATATCTTTCGGATCCGGCACGCACCGCACCGGAGAAAATGAAGACCATTATCCGTCAGCCGGTAACTTAAATTATCTCACCTGAAACAGGCGCCGGTTTTATATCGTTGGGTCTAGTCAAACTCATTGATATTGGCCTTTAGTTATATTACAATGGCCGGTAAGAACCGTAACCGGCGAGAGCGAGGATAATATGGCCAAGACGCGTATCTTGATTGCCGATGACCACGCGGTGCTCCGCGAGGGCATGCGCCGCCTGCTGGAGCAGGAGAAGGACATGGAGGTTGTCGGTGAAGCCTCCGATGGCGAGGAAGCCGTCCGCTTCGTAGATGAGATGAAGCCAGACGTCGTCCTGATGGATATCGTGATGCCCAAGCTCACCGGCGTTGAAGCTACCAAACTGATAAAAAAGGCCAATCCGTCTACCTGCATCCTCATTTTGACTGCCTACTCTGACATTCGTTATATCCTAGGGCTGCTTGAGGCTGGAGCTAGCGGCTACCTCTTGAAGAGCGCCCGTGCCGATGAGATTGTCGGCGCCATCCGGGCTGTCCGAAGCGGCGAATCGGTACTCGATTCCATGGCAACCCGCAAGCTTCTGGAACGGGTTGTTAACTTGTCCAAAGAGACGCCGGAGGATAAGAGCCGCGGCCAGTTGTCTCCCCGGGAAATCGAGATCCTACGCCTGGCGGCCCGCGGTATGAGCAACCGCGATATTGCTGAAAAGCTGGAACTGTCGATGCGCACCGTAAAGGCACATCTGTCAAATATCTTCAATAAGATGCGCTGCAGCTGCCGCACCGAAGCCATAGTCAAGGGCTTCCGGGAGGGTTACGTCACCCTTGACGACGTCCCCCAGGGCATCGAGAACTATGAAAAAGAGAAAATCTAGCCTCCCTGACCAGGACTACCGCTACTTATTCGAAAACGCCTCTGACGCCATCTGGGTTCAAGATCTGGACGGGCGGATCCTCTACGCAAATAGGGCTGCCGAGAGGCTTACCGGCTACGATCAGGATGAACTGCTTGATCAGGATGTCGGCAAGTTCCTGCCGGACGCTCATTCCCATGATATCGCCAGGGAAGTCCGCCGCCGCCTGCTGGCAGGGGAAGACTTTCACCAGCCTTATGAGCAACGCATCGTCCGCAGAGACGGTTCGCTGGCGATCTGGCGCATGGCCAGTTCGCTCGTGATCACCGGAGGCGAGGTCGCCGGCTTCCAGCACATCGCCCGGGATGTAACCGCTGAACGGCAGCTTCAGGACAATATGCGTTTTTATGTCCAGGAGGTCATCCGCGCCCAGGAGGATGAACGCAAGCGCGTCGCCCGGGAACTCCACGATGAAGTATCGCCTTCCCTACTGCTTCTCATCCAGCGTATAGATGCCATTTCAAGCAACAGCCGCCTCAAGCTGTCCGAAGTGATGAAGCAAAAGATGGAAGACCTGAGAGTCCAGACCGTCGAAGCGCTGGAGAGCACTAGGCGCATCGCCCAGGACCTGCGGCCCCGCATCCTGGATGACCTGGGACTCATCGCCGCTCTGGAATGGATGGCCGATAACCTTATTAAAAAACACGGTATTGAAGCCAAAGTCATCATCGTCGGGCGGGAGCAGGCGCTATCATCGGAGGTGCAGCTACTGCTCTTCCGCATCGCCCAGGAGGCCCTGAACAACGTCCGCAAGCATTCGGATGCTTCCCAGGTGGAAATTACCGTCACTTTCGGGGAAGAGAAGACCGTTGTGTCTATCGCCGACAATGGCAAGGGCTTCTCTGTGCCGCTGCGCATCAGCGACCTGGCCGCCGGCGGCAAGTTAGGTCTGGCTGGCATGCAGGAACGCGCCCAGCTCATCGGCGGGCACGTTGACCTCAAAAGCGATCCAGGACACGGCGCGGTGATCACCGTCGAGGTGCCTAATCAAGGCAATCGCTGCGACATGCCGACACCGTCTCAAGAACTGGAGCGCCGTCTGAGAAGCTAGCCCTTCAGCCTCTTAAGCTTGTCTTGAAGGGCTTCAAGCTTGGCTTTCTCCTTGGCGACGACTAGCGGCGGCGCCTTAGCCAGGAAATCAGCATTACTCAGCATCGCCGAAAGGCGGGCAACCTGACTTTCGGTTTCGGCCAGTTCTGTGGCCTGGCGTCTCGACTCCGCCTCCTGGTCAATCATGCCGGACAGCGGCAGCACGACCTCGAGGTCTTTCAGCACCAGCACGATACGCGCCATATCGCTCTCGCCGATGAAGCGGTCAGCAATAATCTCAAAGGGTCGCACCCGGACCAGAGTCTCAATAGTTGCCCGGTAGCGGTCGAGAGACGCCTTCAGTTCCCCGGCATGGATCTCCGCGGCGATCCACCGCCCGGCTTCGACCTTGTGCTCGGCGCGAACATTGCGGATAGCCCGAACAGCTTCGATCAGCTCCTCGACTAAAGCCTCAGCGGCGGCATCCACGACCGCCTTATCAGCCTTCGGGTAGTCAGCGACCATGATTGATTCGGGCGGGTTCGTTAAGTACTTCCGCAGGTGCTGCCACAGTTCCTCAGTCACGAAAGGCATGAATGGATGCAACAGCCGCAGCGACTCATCGAGGATTTTTAAGAGCACCGACACCGGAGAAGGCAAGGTCCCGGATTGCAGCCTGATTTTGGCCAGCTCTATATACCAGTCGCAGAACTCGCCCCAGATGAAGTCGTGGACGGTTCTCTCAGCCTCACCGAACTGTAAGTCTTCCATGTATGCCGCCACCTGGGAGATGGTGCGCGACAGGCGGGAAAGTATCCAGCGGTCCTCGGCCGGTAGGTCACGCGGGTAAACCGGCGGCACTTTCTCGGCCTTGGCCAAAGCGGCAATGACGAAGCGCCCGGCGTTATGGAGCTTGTTGGCGAAGTTGCGCCCGGCTTCCAGCCGGTTCTCCGACAATTTGATGTCGTTGCCGGGCGAATTGCCGGTGGTGATGCCGAATCTCAAGGCATCGGTGCCGAATTTATCGATCAAAGCGAGCGGGTTCAACACATTGCCCTTGACTTTGGACATCTTCTCGCCCTTCTCGTCGCGGATGAGGCCGTGGAGATATACCGTGTCAAAGGGAATCTTGCCGGTGTTTTCGAGACCCATGGTGATCATCCGGGATACCCAGAAGGTCAAAATGTCGTAGCCGGTCTCCATGACGGTGGTGGGGTAGAAGTAGTCCAAGTCCGCTGTCTTATTCGGCCAGCCGAGGGTAGAATGGGGCCAGAGGCCGGAGGAGAACCAGGTATCCAGCACATCCGGGTCCTGTTCAATATCCGTGGAGCGGCATTTTGTACATTGTGTTGGAAAATCGATTGAAACGATTACCTCGCCGCAGGAGCGGCAGTACCACACCGGAATACGGTGGCCCCACCACAGCTGGCGGGAGATGCACCAGTCACGGATGTTCTCCATCCAGTTGAGGTATTGTTTGATAAACCTCTCGGGCAGGATCTTAATCCGGCCGGAGGTGACCGCCTCGATGGCGGGTTTGGCCAGGGCTTCCATCCTAACGAACCACTGGCGGGAAGCCAACGGCTCGGTCACGGTGGCGCAGCGCTGGCAATGCCCTACCGAATGGCTGTAGTCCTGAACCAGCGCCAGCAGTCCCATCCGGGCCAGTTCTTCGGCGATGATTTTCCTCGCCGCGTACCTATCCATGCCGGCGAAACGCCCGGCATTCTTGTTAAGCGTCGCGTCGTCGTTGAAGATATTCAGAAGGGGCAAATTATGGCGGCTGGCGATATCGAAGTCAGTCGGGTCATGGGCTGGGGTCGTTTTGACGGCGCCGGTGCCGAAGGTCATGTCCACCACAGAGTCGGCGACGATGGGGATCTCACGGTCCACGAGCGGCAGCAGCAGAGTCCTGCCGACCAGATCCCGGTAGCGTTCATCGTCCGGGTGGACGGCCACGGCAACATCGCCAAGCATGGTTTCCGGCCGGGTCGTCGCTACGGTGACGAAGCGCGTCGGATCGTCAGCCAGAGGGTACTTGATGTGCCACAGGTGGCCGGAAAGGTCCTTGTGATCTACCTCGAGGTCGGAGATGGCGGTGTGGCAGCGGGGGCACCAGTTGATGATGCGCTCACCGCGATAGATGAGGCCTTTGTCATAGAGGTTTTTGAACGTCGTCCGGACGGCCAGGCTGGGACCTTCGTCCAGGGTGAAGACCTCGCGGTCCCAGTCGCAGGAAGCGCCCAGCTTCATATGCTGCTTCCTGATGGTTTCACGGCAGGAGTTGGCCCACTCCCACATCCGCCGGGTGAAGGCCTCGCGACCGAGGTCGTATTTGGTCTTCTTCTCTTTGGCCAGCATGCGCTCCACCACCACCTGGGCAGCGATGCCGGCGTGGTCGACGCCCGGCAGCCACAGGGTAGGCTCGCCCTTCATGCGGTGCCAGCGGATCATGATGTCCTCAAGAGTAGCGGTCAGGGCGTGGCCCAGGTGCAGTTCTCCAGTAACGTTGGGCGGAGGCATGATGATGACGAAAGGTTTTTTGTTCCGGTCGATGACGGGCTTGAAGTAGCCCTGCTCCATCCAGAACTTGTACCACTTTTCTTCCACCTGAGACGGGTCATAAGCCTTGGAGAGTTCGGGGGCGGGAATATCGGTCATCGGATTGTCCTTGAAGTTATAGTGGATGGTATTCTAGCACTTTCAGCCATCAGTTTTCAGTTGAAGGGGGCGATTTGTTTTTGATTCTGGCCTAAAAAACATGTTTTTACCGGGACGATTCCACTGACCGCGTTCAAACCGCCGCAACGCACGATTGGGTTCGATATCCGTCAGTTTTGGGAACAAATACCTTCCTGCGATGCGAAATACCCTTCGAGCATTCGAAATCAGCATGGCGTGGGCACTAAACAAAAAGCCCGCTCCGTCATACGGCCGGGAAAGGTTGACTTTGGGTGAAAAGTTGGGGTTCATGGGCGGGTATTATAGCACAGGTGTTCCTCGTTCTGTCAAGAGAGTTTTGTCGTTTTTGGTGTAGCCTGAAGATAAAAAAATAAAAAATACTTCTTAGATTACAAAGATTGTTCCGTACCTTAGAGCAACCACAGAGAATTTGGTGGTGGAACCTAATTGCACAAACAGTAGAGACGAAGTGTCAAAGTTGTCTCGGTTAATTGGCTTGCTTTCTCGTTGTATAATAGACGGCAAACTTACTAAAGGAAGGTAACGTGGTAAAATTCCTAAACACTACCGGCGTGTCCTACCACCTTGAACAACTTCTAAGAAATACGAGGGAAAAGTTGATCCTAATAAGCCCGTACCTCAAAGTCAACGATAGAGTCAGACAAGCTTTACAAGAACTCGATAGATTCAAATATGATATTAGACTTGTCTTTAGAGACAATCAATTAAATCCTAGCGAACAAAAATGGCTAAGTGCTTTATCAAATATTCGAACAAGTTTCTGCCAAAATCTTCATGCAAAATGCTATTTGAATGAAACAGAAGCAATTATCACCTCCATGAATTTATACGAATCATCACAGATTAATAATTATGAAATGGGGGTGCTTGTTACCAAGGAACAAGACCCAGACCTTTATAAAGCTATCTATGAAGAAGCGATGATCTTAGTTCGTGATAGCACCGATGTTAGAATCACCGTATCCGAAGTACCCAAGAAACCTATGTTTTCGGAGAATAAAACCTTACCGCCGGTATCTGGTTTCTGTATTCGGTGCCATACAGAACTCAAATTGAATCCTATGATTCCTTATTGTAAGGACTGTTATACACTCTGGAAGAAGAAGCAGGACGATACGCAAGAAGAGCGATACTGCCATATTTGCGGGAAAGCAAATCCTTCTAGCATAAACAAGCCAAGTTGTTATGAATGTTATAAATCCAATAAAAATAAACTCGAATTCCCAATAGTTTCAAACAAATAAGCCATTATTTGCTTCCTACGTTTCGATTTCGACCTTGGCATTTGTTCCCCCTTGTTAATGTGGCTAGGGGGAGCTGGTGTGGGTAAAAACAAGCACGACCGATAGATTGCTTCGGTGTTGCCCTGCAAAGACGGAGGCATTGAAATCGGAGGGCTATTCGGGAATGACGTTCATGCTCTCACCTCCCCTCTCCCACCACGCGGGCCGCAAGGGATAATACGGGTTGCCACGCGCACCCGGCGCTCGCAATGACAGTGTTATCTCATAGCGGAGATATTGAATCAGCAGTCTCGGATGCTCTACAATCACCCGGCATTAAATATGAGGTAACGACTTGAGCAAGGAAATTATTCATACCGATAAAGCCCCCAAAGCCATAGGCCCTTACTCCCAGGCGGTGAAAGCCGGAAACCTGCTGTTCACCTCCGGCCAACTGCCGATCAACCCGGCGACAGGCGAAATTAAAGGCGATATGACCGCCCAAACGCGGCAGACGCTGGAAAACCTGAAGGCGGTAATTGAAG